>CAZXEZ010000044.1:0-9109 GCA_964640255.1 uncultured Methanosarcinales archaeon
ATAATAAAAAATATTGGTGCTGATGCTGAGAAGATTATTTCTAATCTATTGAAGAATGGAGATGTTTTTGAGGTAAGCCCTGGCAAATTAAAATTGCTTGAGTGACCTAGAAAAACAGTGGTGTCACAAATACTTCCATCATTGCTGCTAAAAACAATATGAATACAGCGATTAGTATGAGATCAGAAGAATCCAGTAATATTCTCTCAAAGCTTTTTGTCCCAAAGTCTCTATTGATTATTGCCACAGAGAGTATTCCTCCTGCCAGTCCTGCAACAAAATAAGCCGATATCTCTGGAATCCCGTGCAGTGAATACCTTAATACACTTAGCGATGATGCGTAAAAGTATGCCGCCACTTTGCTGAACCCAACTGCCCCTTCATACTGCGCGAGGTGTGTTCTTATGAAATTCCCTGCTGCAGCCCCTATAACAGATGCATTCCAGGATAGGATAAATATTGCCCCAGAGCCGTAGATAAACGAAAACAAGATGCAAAATATCAATACTTTGATGTTATTAAGGAAGATTCTGTTCAATAGATTAAATTTTGCCATCGATCCTGTTACCTGTTGATTCAAGGAAGATATTGTCTGTGTCTGTATCTTGAATACACCGCTTGATGTCTCTGCTGGCAGGACAACATACCAGAAAGAAAATGCTATTGTTAATCCTATGAAGAGCAGCACCAATAACATTATTGCTTTTCCATGCTCTTTTATTAGTTTTGATTCTGATTTTATCAGCAGGTCTTTTGCCTCTTCTGACCTTAAGGTCTTATAGAATAATGGTATGCATGCCATCACTGTCAAGAATACCATCACCAGGCTTGCGTATTCCTCAAATATCCAGATGCTTAAGAAAAGTGCTGCAGATCCGTAGAATATGCCTGCGATAAGTAATTCCCATGGTCTCTTCGCTGCTGTAAAAGGATTTAATACTGATTCTAGCACCATTTTTTTTTAATATGGATTATCAGAGTATTTATACTTTTTGTTTTTGTCAAGAATCATCTGCCATTAAATTTTTGTATTTTTGAATAAAACATTACTTTTATAAATGACAAAGTAATTTTTCCTTTTATGGAGTACAAAGAAATGCTTAAGAGGGGAAGGGATAATCTTCCTGAATCTGTTTTTGAAAAAGAGCGTTTTGAGATACCAAAGGTCAAGGGGCATCTTGAAGGCAATAAGACGGTTATAAGTAATTTCAAGCAGATTGCCCATGTTCTTAGGAGGCCTGTTGAACATTTGTTGAAATATATCTTGCGTGAATTGGCAGCTCCTGGCGAGCTTAAGGGGAATATATTGGTTATTGGCACTAAGGTGCCTGCTTCTCGTATCAATGAAAAAATCAAGCAGTATGCTTATGAATTCGTGCTCTGCCAAGAGTGCGGCAAGCCAGACACAGAATTTTTAAAAGAAGGTGAATTCCTGTTTGTCAAGTGCGCTGCCTGCGGAGCTAAAAAACCAGTCAAGAGCAAGATATAACATGATTGTAAAAGTCCATAAAAGAAATGAAAGAACCATTGTCGCTGTCTGCGATGATGATTTGTTAGACAAAAAATTTGAAGAAGGTGAGTTGCAGCTGGATTTGACCTCTGATTTCTATAAAGGAGATAAAATGGATGAAAAAAAAGCCTGCGATTTGATACGCAATGCAGATATTGTCAACCTAGTTGGAGAAAAAGCAGTAAAGCTCGGCATCAAAGAAGGTATTATTGAAGAAGATCATACTCTAAAGATTGATAATATTCCTCATGCTCAGGCAGTTATTGTTCAGGAGGAATGAGTCATTCTTCTTTGCTTATATAAAACTTTTTGGATTTATAATTCTCTAGGATTTTAGTGCTTGGAAAATACATCGGACTTGGCAAATCTTCTAAATAAAACCATCTCCACTCTGTTATTTCGTCTGGCTCCAGCACCTGCGGTTCTCCCTCAAAGTCTTCGCAAAACAAGCCCATTGTGATGAAGTGTGCCGTCTCTACTATGTCATTGTTTACTGCGGTTGTTTTTATTTTATTTAGCTTTAGCCCTGTCTCTTCTTTTACCTCTCTCCTTGCTCCCTGTTCAAATGTCTCCCCAAAATGCAGTTTGCCTCCTGGCATTGTCCACTTTCCTGCGCCTTCTAGTTCACTTGATGCTTTTTCAGGGTCTTCGTGTCTCTTGCCCAATAACACTTTGTTGTCTTTTAGAATCAGGACCCCAAATCCTACTTTTACTCTTGGTTTATCTGCCATGTTTCAGTTGAAAGATATCGCATTTATATATTTTCTGGTGCTAGCACCATTCCCCTAATCCTGTCTGTTTATCTTTCTCTTTTCCAAAGACATCCTCTATTCTTTTCTTGAGGACCTCTATTGTCTGCTTCAGGTATGTTGATACATTGTACGTGTTTATCAGTTTTATTGTTGGTTCTAGATATTTGACTATGCTTCCTTCTGATATGGTGAATATTATTTTGCCGTTGCACTTCAGGCACTTGCCGACTAAAGGAGGTCTTCGGTATTTTTCATTGCAGTGCACGCATCTGAAAATCTGCATAGAGAATTTTCTCAGGTTTCCTTTTGTGTCTTTCAAAAAGTGTTTCTCTACAACCAGTCTTGCCACATCTGCTTGGTCTACTGCCCTTATTTTCTCTGCAAGGTCCATCTGTCCTGCTAGTTTTTCCTGCATAGAGGGCAGTATTTTGTATGCAGAGCACCTCACTGTATTGTTCATGTTGTCAAAGTCGTGTGTAAATCCCATTTTTTCATACTGCTCTGGCTTGCCAAGTGTATCGTTGATTGTTTTTATCTTGATTTCCCAGGGCATTTTGTACTGCAGGGCGGCCTCATAAAAATCCAAGGGGTATTTCCAGGGTATGTCTATCTTAAATACCATGTCGTCTACTTCGCTTGGCAATAATACAGATGTCAATACAAGTGGTGCATCCATTGTTGATCCTCTGCTTGACGGGAGGTATCTTCTTGAGAAATTCAGGAATGCATCTAACAGCAGCACAAAGCATGCCTCATCCCCATCGCAGTCTCTTCTTGTTGCTGCGTGCATGTATGGATGTGCAAAAAATCCTTGTGTTTTTGAGAATCCTATTATTCTTCCTGCCATTCCTGCTGATGTGTGTGGTGCGAGCCCTATCACTAAATGCCCAACTATATCTCCTGGCTTAGTTAATTTATAAAACGGTGGCAGCCCGTAGAAGTTCACTAATAGATCATCTATGAAGTTTGCTATCCTTAACAAAATACCATCTGCTCCTTCTTCGGGTGATTGGTCGCATGCAGGCAGTATCACGTCTTGTGGTTTTATCTCCAGCACCTGGTTTTCATCTGTTAAGACTTTTCCATGTATATCTTTTTCATACCCTAATTCTTTTAATTTTTCAACAGGGGTTCCTATCTCTACTGGTTTAAAATGTGTTATCGGCAGCTGTGTCATGTCATATCTTACTGTTCCATCCTTGTTCACAAAGACGCCATGTTTTGATCTCAATATTCCTTTTGCAAGGTGTTCTGGAGTGTGATCTTTGTTGCTTGTTCCCCGCACCCCTTTTATCAGGTCAGGATATGTTTTCATTCCTAATTTTTTAAGGCAGTAATTGAAGTATTTCTTTATGTCTATGTCCTGTCTCTTGAATCCTATGTTTACTCCGTGCGTTTTGCACTCTGGCTCAAATTGCCACTGCTTGCACTCTTTGCAGTAATATCTTCTTTTTGTTTTTCTTTCGCACTCTTCGCATACAGGGAATACTGTCTCTTTTCTGCATTTAATGCAGTAATAAACAGGCAGGTCAGAATTTATTTTTCCTGCATCTAGGGCGCTCTGGAAACACCTGAATTTCCCCCCTTGTTTCCCTACAGGAAACAGTCCGTGGGGGCTTCCTGTTAGTTTTCGCATTTTTGCTTTCTCAGGACGGCCCATTCTCGCTCCTATGAATATTCCTGCCTTGTCTCTTAGTTTTACCTCAGAAATTATATTGATGATTTCAAGAGCGTTTTTTCCCTTGTTTTCATCCAATAATTTATTTAGTTCCTCTATTTCTTTGTTTTCTACAGGCATTGTTGTTATCAGGGCCAGTGCGTGGTCCTTGTGCACCACGATGTATTCGTTGTTTGCCACTTCATGAGGTATCCCTATTAACTCTAGCACTCTTTTTGCCTCTTTAGCTAGAGGGAGCACTATTTTTTCTACATTGTTGTTGCTGTCTTTTGCCACTCTTGCATTTTTTAGCAAGGAAATCAGTTCTGTTAATTGTTTTAATTCTATTGTTGACCAGTAATATGTATAATCTGGGTGTAGCGGTATTGACAGTTTTTTAGATATGCTTATCGCTGCTTTTGCACTTATCTTTGCTGTCAGGGGGTGCGTCATTATCTTTTCAAGCATGTCTACAGGAGCATCTACCAGCTCAGCTAATTTTTCTAGGGCTATTGTCCCGAATCTCTCCACTCTGGGCAGTATCCTGCTGGAATCAAAGGGTGTGCTCTGTCTAAGAAGTCTCCATAGTTTACCAAGAAATCTCCCAAGAATAATATTTCTTCTATGTCTTTCTGAATCTCTTTTACTTTTTTTATGCTGCTTAATTGCAGCACGGTTCCGTTTTTTAGTTTTACTATCGGTCCCTCTATTGTATTGCAGGATGTCACTGCAGTTCCTTTTGCAGGCCGCTCTAGTTTTAGTTGTGTTCCTGTGGCAAGGTAATCATTTGTTACTGCCATTGTCGCTGGATGCACTGCACAGGAGGAATATCCAGATGTCCTGCACCGCCCATACCTTAATCTGAACCCTCCTGTTCTTAGCGGGTGTGTAAGTATCGGTCTTCCTGCAACAAGGTCTTTCATGTAGCTGAAGTCTGGTTTTATTTTTGCATCATCTTTTTTCTCTGTCTTAACTTGCCCTTTTGCCTTGATCTCTTTCTGCATTTTCAGGAACTCTTCTAAGAAGTCCCATTGTTCCAGGCCAAAATCTTTGCCCCATTTTTCTAGTTGTCTCCATATTTTTGGTGCTTTTAGTGGTATACACTCTGTCATCATCAGGCAGAATCCGCTTCTTAGGTTGTTTGTTGGCACTCTTGGCAGGTCTTTGTAATTTGATACCTCAAATTTTTCAGATGGTTCTCCTGCTATCTCTACTGGCAGGTGTTTCATCAGAAACTCTGTCTCTTCATATGATGGAAAATACTGTCTTGGTGCCACCCGGTCTCTATAGTCCTGCATCTCTGTGTATGTTCTTTTTATCTCTACGTCTTGTGCATCATATACATCATAATTGAATTTTTTTCTTACATAGTCTGCTATTAATGTTGCTGCGACCGCGTTTGTTGCTCCTGCATTTCTTATTGGTCCTGCAAAGCTCAGGCTCATGTATTTTCCACGGTTATCCATTCTGTCTTTAAAATCTATTACCGCCAGTCCCTCTAGTGGTGCTGAAACTACCCCTACTGTGATGTATGCAAACCCCGTCCTTATTCCTACGCCAATTGCCTCTTCCTGGCTCTTGAATTTGCAGAATTTTTGTTCTGCTATCTCTCCTGCTATCATTATCGCAACTCTCCAGTCCTGCGCGCCATACTCTTTCTCTAGTTCTATGATTCTCTCTACTACTCCACTGTCTACTATTTGCGGTGCTATGACAGATATTAATCCTACTACTCTCTCTGCCATGTTTTTTGCTAGTTTTATCTCTACACTCCCTTCTGGATCAAATCCTTTTTTTCTTGCTTTTGTGGCCAGCCCATGCAGAGCTATCACATTCTTTTGTATGTGGTCAAAATATTTGTGCATCTCTGGGCTTGCTTCCATTTCAGAACCTCATGAGTTTGATTTGTCTTGTTTTCAGATTGATGATTGGCACTTTTCCTGGATCTGCTATGTGCCCTACTTTATCCTGAAACTCTGTCTGCCCCTGCCAGCAGCTTCCGCACACGATTGACACCCCTCTATAGCTTGATACTGCTGCTTTGTGCACGTGTCCTGATATGAAAAAATCTGGAACAGTCTCAATAACCAAAGGGTCTGTTTTTGCATCCGGAATGTACAGTGTTGTTGCATGTGATGGTGCTAGGTGTCTCCTCTGAAGCATGAATTTCATTACTAAGTCTACTCTCTCTGACAGATGTCTTCCGCTTGCCTTGATTGATTCTACAGCTTCTGCATAATAGTCATAGCTGTATCCATGATACACCAGTACATTGAATCCTGGAAAATCCTCTGAAGCATGTATGTTTACAAAAGAGGGGTTGCAGGTCATTATGACATTGGGCATCTCCCATAGCTCTTTTGTGTAATCTGGCGAAAGTGCTGGCTGTGGTTCTGCCATCCTCCCTACGTCGTGGTTTCCTGGCGAGATTATTATCCAGATATGTTGCGGTATTCTTTTCAGTAGTTTTGTGCCCTCTTCGTATTGTTTGTATATGTCCGGTATGTCTAAATGCTGCTCCATTCCTTGGTAGATTCCTATGCCGTCTACCAGGTCTCCTGGCACAAATATGTATTTTACTTTGCTTGCCAACTCTTTTTGTTCGTCATTTCCAGCTTCTCCGTTTATCCACTTCAGGAATCTCTCAAATCTCTCACCCTCAAACCAAATGGATCCTACGTGCAGGTCTGACAGCACTATTGCATATGCTTCATCTGGTGATTTTTTTAGTTCTGTCTGCAGAGGGATGTCTGGAAATAACAGGCTGTTTGCAAAGAGTATGTTATCTCCTGTTGAGCAAACTATTCCTACGACTTCGTCAAGCACAAGGTCTTTTGCTTGATTAAATAATTCTTGTTTGTTCTTGCTGAACACAGCATTCATCTGTCCTGTATTATCTTCAACAGTCACTATGAGGTTTTCATTTTTAGTCATTCTTTTTTCTGTAATCATTGCCACTATGGATACTGTCTCTTTGTCCTGTTTATTGATCAATCGTGCAATTGATGTTATGTTCTGCATCTCTGGCCTCTGCACCAGCATTTTCTCCAATAGTTTGTATCTTGCATTAAAGTAATTCACAAAATCCTGTACTTTTCTTTTGTTGTACTCTGTTTTATACTCCCAGAGCACCTTTACTTTTGCTTCTGGAGCTTTCCCTCCCTCTTTTTTGAACTCTAATATCTGTTCTGGTTCAGGGTTTTGTCCCAGTTTAACATAAATCTTTTCAACAGTTTCAGGGTCGCTTAATTTTTCAAAAAATTCAGCATTGACCAGCACTCCTCTACCTACTAAGAACCCCACTATTTCTTTCTTTTTTTGATCTATCTCTATAGACATTTTAGAACCTATGCAAAGCCTAGCTGTTCTTCCATTATTTTCTTTACTTTCTGGTTTATTGCACCTGTTGTCGCTAAAGAAATCTCCCTTGTTCTCCCGTATCTTCCCTTTGATATTACTTTCGCGCTTATTATTCCCATCATATCCATCTCAGCCAAGATATCTGACACCCTTCTCTGGGTTAGAGGCCTCAAGTCTGTTCGCATGCATAATTTTTTGTATAATTCGTAGACCTCTCCTGTGAATATCTGGTCTTTTTTGTTTTGTGCAATATGAAAGACAGAATAAAGTGTTGCATGATATTGTTTTGGTTGTGTTGCTATGATGTCTAATATTCTGTCTTTCTCTATTTTTTCCTCTGCTTCGTCAAGGTGCTTTAGCTGTATTGTCTCCTCATTCTTTCTCTCTGCAATCTCTCCTGCAACTCTCAGTAATTCTAGCGCTCTTCTTGCATCTCCGTGCTCTCTGGCAGCAAATGCTGCGCATTTTTCTACCACACCTTGTGTCATAATATCTTCTTTGAATGCCTCTTCTGCTCTCTGCTTGAGTATTTTTTGTATCTGCAGTGCATTATACGGTGGAAACACGAGTTCTTCCTCTGATAAAGAGCTTTTTACTCTTGGATCTAGGTTGTCTGTGAACATCAAGTCATTGGATATTCCCACCAAGGTTATTTGTGCATTGTTTAATTCTGCATTTATTCTTGTTAGATTGTATAAAATATCATTTCCTGCTTTTCCTATCAATTGGTCTATTTCATCCAAAATTAATATGACGTTTCGTTGTTCTTTTTCCAGAATTCTATAGAATATATTGTATACTTCATCTGTTGGCAGTCCTGTTGGAGGTATTGCTGTCCCAAATTCTCTTGCCAGTTGGGATATTAATCTATACTCTGTGTCTGATATCTTTTTTAGTTTGCAGTTGATGTATATTATCTTTAATGGAAGCTCTCTCTCTTTTGATATCTTGATTAACTGACGTGACACATATTTTGCCGCTAGTGTCTTTCCTGTCCCTGTCTTGCCGTAAATAAATACATTTGATCGCTTGTCTCCCTTTAGGCAGGGTGCCAGGACATTTGCTAGCTGTTGTATTTGTTCATCTCTGTGCAGAATATGATCTGGTGTGTAGTTTGCCTGTAATGTACTTTTATTTCTAAACAATGATTTCTTATTGAGAAATTTTTCAAAATAGTCTACTAACCCCTTTTCTTTCATGATTTGTTCCAAACGAAAAGGGGGTATTTATATTTTTTGTTTTAGCACCACCCCTCTATTTCCTATGGAAACATTGTACTTACTTTCTTTTTATTTTTTGTTTTTTGTTTATTTATTTATTTATTTACTTTTATATACAAAACAAATATTATATAATAACAAATACCCAAAATAGAATATAAAATATAGCTTATTATATATATCTTGCAAATATAGTATAAAACATGTAAAAACAAGAAATAATATGATTCCATACGAAATCAAGGTCTCAGACTATGGCAAATATGTGTTGTTACCTTTAAATAACAAATAACAGAAAGCTTTATAAATCAACCACGTTTTAATAGGGAATAAGAAAATAATTGATGCTTGTCAGGAGGGGCTATTAAATGATTGTGCAAACAGATTTTTTAAATCGACTCAAAGACTTTGGCTTAAACAGCTATGAAGCAAAGCTATGGACTGCGCTGCTTTCTAGAGGTATTGCAACTGCTGGTGAGCTTTCTGATATTGCTAATGTTCCAAGGTCAAGAAGTTATGATGTTCTTGAGAGCCTTGAGAAAAAAGGTTTTGTTATTATGAAGCTTGGAAAACCTATTAAGTATATCGCTGTTCCTCCTTCAGAAGTTAT
>CAZXEZ010000045.1:0-9085 GCA_964640255.1 uncultured Methanosarcinales archaeon
CGAGGCAGCGCAAACAAAGTTTGCTGGTCTCGAAATAGAAAAAACAATTTCGAGGCAGCGCAAACAAAGTTTGCTGGTCTCGAAATAGAAAAAACAATTTCGAGGTGATTTTGAGGATGAATAAAAAAATTCTGTTATTATTCATACTTGCTGCAATGTTCAGCATTCTTGCTTTTAGTGTGTATGCAGGAGATACCGCCTGTGGTTTAGGGGGCTGTGCTGCTGCCAGTGTTTCGTCAACTTCGGTTAGTACTGGCAGTTTTGGTTTGTCAAGCCAGTCTTTTAGCCCGAGCAACACTTCTTGGGGTCTTTATTGCTCAAATTTCACAGGAACGCCTTGCTTGAATTCAACCACGCCTCTGCTTTCTGTTTGTAATGCACCAAATGATGTTGCTTGCGGTGTTAATACAATAGAGATATTGAATCAAAGGCTGAACGCAACCAATGTAACAAACATAACATACGTTGCTACACTGAACAAATCATCTAATTTTGCGTTTATTGGATATGATAATACTGCAGCGATGTGGAAGTTGTTTATAGGTTTTAAGCTTGATTCTGCGCCAGTATTAAAGACATACTTTCCAAACACGCCTTTTGGTATGACGTTTTCATTACAGCATCCTCAAACAGTGACTATGGATAAGATTGAATTAAGTGGTGGAGCCGGAATCCTGGTTTCGCTTGTTGCAGAGGTGACTGCTGGCGGTCCGGTCGGCGATAATGTTATTATGCTTTTAACATTTGACAGCAATGGAAACCTGCAGGAGCAGTTGGGATTTAGCTCTGGCGTGACTATAGACCCTGTTCCTCGTGATACAAGAATCCCTCTTGGTGTGACTGTTGATGAGCAGAACCCGAGCCAGTTCGCTTATGGTTGGATAAATCTTGGAGGGGCCACGCCTTATGGTTATGATTTTGGTATAAATCTTACAAGCCCACTGTTTCTGTCTGGTGCAAAAAGTAATATATGGGGTGGTGATAACGGAGGAAGGGTTATTGATGTTTTTCCCACAAGTGAAGTGATTACCAGAAACAGTAAACAAGTGACTAAGATGGCTCTTATAGCATATGCAGATGAAAGCGGTCCTGCAACAAAGCTAATCCTTGCATCTAATGTGTGGCCAGATAATATGCAGAATAATACAATAAAAATCTATAAAACCGCAGCAAGTAAGGATGTCGTGCCTTTAAGTGCCGCGCAGGTCAGGGACAAGGACCATGTTCTTTCATCAGCAATTTATGATGCTGCGGGTGGTGTTAGCCAGTTGTTTACTACTATAACAGATCATAGTGGGAGTACTCCTGTTGCTTCACCAAGTGGAATTAATTATACAATACTGCTTGATATGAGCTTTCCTTCAACTGGCCAAAGAGGCGCGCCTATGTGTTCTGGGCTTAGCAAGGCTAATGTTAAGGCTACTTTTGTTGATGCTTTGAGCCAAGTACCTTATTTCCTTGTTTTTAACTCTCTTGGAGGTTTGCTTGCATCTTTCTCCAGTTCTGATACTGCCTCATTTGCAGCAGATACTGTTTGTGTTAATCCTGCAGTGCATGTTGTTCAGCTTCCTCAGGCTATTTATGGCGGAACTAACCAGACAGCTTCATTAGTGGCAGTTACGCAGGGAAGTAGTCTCATTGATTCTTTTTATGTGTATAACATGACTGTAGACAGTGGGGCTGTTTTGCAGGCAAATGCCAGCGGAGGCCATTCAGGAAATTACATGTATTATGTTCTTGGAGGGCGTTCTACTAATAATTCTGCAGCATTCCTGGATTATTTCAATACCAGTCTTGCCTTGTCTGCAATTAATCCTAATGGTACGACTCGTTTTAGTACTGATAAGATTGTTCAGATTGCGACATATAACCCGGATATTAATATTTTGAATTTTAAGCTGGATTGGCAGACTTTCAATGGGACTTTTGATACTACTAATGGTACGTGTTTGAATTGTTCTTTTGATGGTGCGAATGATCCTCTTGCTGCGGGTAATGGTTGGTGTCAGGCTGAAGTGGAAAAAATCTGGGGTATGTTCCAGAACTATAACTTGACTATCAGTTTAGTTGCGGATAAGGCGATTACTATGGATAGGTTGTTGTTGGTGTGTAGGTCTTATTGGGATACTACTCAGATTAACAGTAATTGTACTAGGTTGTCTATATATCAGGACACTAATGGAAACTGTTTCACGGCAAATGTGCCTGCTGCTTATGCAGCTTATGCTAGTGTTGCTGGTAATGCTGTGTACATTAACTTGACAGCATTGGCTGGGCCAGGTTTCAACTTGACAAACATGCCTTTTGGTTCTATTGCGCCAGATGTGACGTGTGAGCAGATTGCTTGTGAAGTTGTAGGCAATTGGGTTCCTGGAGACACGCAGGAGTTCACTGTTAATAAGACAATAACTGTAACAGCGATATAAGCTGTTTTTTTTATTTATTTTTATAACGAGGTGGTTAAAAAATGGAAAGAATCATGGTAGTAATGATTGCACTTGTTGCGATAGTGGCTGTAGGAGGATTATTGTACATTGGAGTTCAGAATGCTCCAGAGATTACTCCTGTTTTCATAAGGGGCCCTATGCTTCAAGCGCCTGCAGAAGGGCCTTCAGCAAGCACAGCGCCTGGACAGATCAGGTTCAGTGTAGCTCCTCCTTCAGATTCAGCAACAGGCCAGGTCAAGTTTGAGATGAAGTAAAAAGGAATGGAAATTGAAAAAAACACTTTTTTTTGTTTTTCTATTAATCTTTATTTTAATTCTTTCAATACAGGTCAGTGCTATTAAGATTAGTTATGCTGGTTTTGACAGGGCTATTTATTTTGAGCCTAATTTGCATAAAGAGCTGACTTTCACGATTTCTGATGCTGAAAAAGTTGCTAATGTTCCTATTGAGTTAAAAGGAGAGTTTGCAAAGTATGCAGTTGTTGAGCCTAGCTTACTAAGCCTGAGTCCTGGAGAACAAAAAGAAATCAAGCTTACTCTGGACTTACCTGCAGAAATACCTAAAGGCATACATGTTTTAGAGATTGCTGCTGTAGAACAGCCTGCTGTTGCGCAGAAAGGTGCATTCGTACTCATGCCTGCTGTAGGAGTTGCTCTAAAGATAATTAACACAGATGTCACGCAGACCTGCAGCCTGGCTTTGTTTAATGCAGGAATAACAAAAAAATCTGTTAATATAATTCTTAATGCAGCAAATAATGGGCTGGACAAAATTACTGGTGCTTATGCTGATTTTACTTTGTATGATTCAGAAGAAGTTCCTGTAACCAATTTTAGCACACCTAAGTTCTCGATAACTCCTTTTGAGTCTTATACTGTAAGAAAAAACCAAAAATTAAACAATGCTGTTGAAGGATATTATACAATAAAAGGGACTCTTTTTTGTGCTGGTAAGGAGTTTTCTGTAAAAAAGAAATTATTAAACCATGCAAAAGACCTCAAGATTCATGATTTCAGGGTGTATAAGAAAGACGGTTATTTTTTTGCAGAATTTGATACTGAGAATGAATTTCTGGCTCCAATAAGCGCTTCTGGTGTTTTTGGCTTTTTTGATGGCAAAAAAGCAGTCAGGAATTATGCAATGGCTAGCGGTACTGTTCCGCCGATGGGCAAAAAATTATTCCGATTCAAGAAGAAACTCTCTTGGCTTGAGGTTCCTGCAGGAGCATACACTGTGAAAAGTTCTTTGGCTTTTGAGGGAACACACAGGGATCGCGAAGCAAGTATTGTCTTGACAGAAGAAGAACTAAAGCGTACAGAAGAAGAAGGAAGCGGCTTTAGTGTCAAGGATCAAAAAAAGCCTAAAGAAATTGCATTAGAACAACCATCTTTCTCAATAGATGGCAAGGCAATAGTCAGGATTCTTGCAGCATTGATAATCCTTGCTCTGTTAATAATCATTTATCGTAAATATAGCAAATGACGAAATTTTTTATGCAAAATGTCATTTGGTTATATGTAAGGAAGTAAATCACTATGGATGTACAAAAAAAGGTGATTTTAGTATTTTTAGCCATATCCCTGTTCTTGGTAGTTCTGACACTCTCTCTTGATTTCCCGACTGGCTTGGGAATATATTACGGAAATACTTCTGCAACTAATCCAGAAGGAACCATACGTTTCAAGGTGGCAACAATGATTATTGTTACTCTGATAAGCCCGCTTGATAACACGATTTTCACGATTCCAGGCACTACGTTAAATGTTAGCCTGACCTGTACAGTCACAAACCTCACTCCTGTTAATGTCACTCAGGTAAAGCTCTATACAGATATTTCTGGCGCTTTTATCATAACGCAGGTTGTTAATACCACTGGCCCTGCACCGCACACTGTTACATTTAATGTCTCTAATGTTCCTTTAGGGACATATCAATGGAATTGTGAGGGAATCACTGCTACAGGCATCCATGCATTTGCTCCTGCAAACTGGCACTTTACTATACGAACACTACCGCCGCCACCGCCTGGAGATGGCGGAGGAGGTGGTGGATGGATTCCTCCGCCGGTTATTGAATTAGCAGAGTATCCTCTGCCTTGCATCATCCCTCCTCCTGGCTTGAAGAGCTGGTGGACTTTTGATGCAGACCTTGATGATTTCTGGAATATCTCAAACAAGGGAATGCCTGCAGGCCAGCCAAAATATGTCAAAAGAAAGTCAGAGTACTTGAAAAATAATCTTGCAATATCGCTAGACGGCAAAAACGATTATGTGATGATATCCCCGGATAATACGTATAATAATTTTGCTGAAGGAACTATTGACGGCTGGATACAGTATAAAAATAATCCTGATTATGGAGTTATCTTTAGTTATTCAGACATTGCAAAGAGCGAGGCTCTTGCAAAGCATCTGAAGTTAAGAATCAATCCTGCAGGAGATATTGAGCTGGAATACAGGGATGGCCCGAATTACAGGATTGTTCAGCCAGATGCTGTTTTTAATTTCAAGAAACAGGCAAAGAAATGGGTGCATTTTGCAGTAACTTATGAAGATGGATTGTATGAGTGGTTTATTAATGGTGTCAGGTACGGCTCTAAGACAGTTGTTTCAGAAGGCACGCCGTTGTTTTGGTTCAATGACCTGGCAGATAGCAATACGTTGACTGGAACAATTGGTGCTGGCATAGAGGGAGGACTGCCTATTGATTATTTCTATGGTGCTATTGATGAAATTGAGATATATAACCGGCCGCTTACTTTCTATGAGGTCAATGCTATTTATGCAAGGTCCAAGTGCAAGATCAAGCCTCCTGTTGAAGAAAAGCCAGAGATTCCGATTATAGAAGAGAAAGAAAAAGTTCTAGAAGAGACAAGGCTTTATGCGCCTAAGTTGATAACACCGATTCCTTGGTGGCTGTTGATACTTGCCTTGCTTGGAATATCTGCAGTCATGTTTGCGTATTATAAGGGAATTAAGAAAAAGGCAAAGAAGAAAACTTCTAAAAAATCAAGGAAAAAAAGAAAGCGTAAAAGAAAGAGATGAACAGGTGAATCTGCTTTTTCTTAGGATGTTCGCAAGAAGATAAACGGGTCCGGAGGGAAATTCGCCTTTCGGTTTCGAACCCCCGATCACTCGGTGACTCTTTTTTTTGAATTAAGAGCCGAGTGCTCTAATTGCCTGCTTAAGAGCATGCTCCAAAGCTCCAGGCTGAGCTACGGACCCAGTAGAATGAATGAATTTTGTTTTGAATTTAAATGTTTTGGTTCAGCGCCTGCGTTTTCTTTGCAATTTTTTTTTGGGGGCAGCGCTGTGCATCCTTCCAGAAGCTTCTTCTTTTGTTGAATTCAGCACCCATTTCTTTACAATATCAGAGAGTATCAATGGCTCTGGCATTTCTGTTGGTTTTTTTCTGCGCAGTCTTGACCAGAGACCTGTTTCTACATTATATCTCTCGCTTTGCATATAGCTCAGCAGGTTTTTTAGCGCTTCTTTGAGTTCTTCTGCTGTCTGGTACCTGTCGTCTGGGTCTGGTTTCATGCATGTTTCGACAATCTCCTTAAGCTCTGGCACGATTATCTTTCTTGTGTATACTTTGTTTCTTTTGGTCAGTTCTGGAGGTCTTCCTGTCGCGCCGTGGTATAATATTCCTGCCAATAGGTATATGTCTGTTCTCTCATCTGCTTCTGCACCAACCCTTTGTTCTGGTGCCATGTATGCCTCTGTTCCCATCATCATGCCTTCCATTGTGTGCACTTGTGCATTGACATTCAGCAGGGATACATTGTCATCTGCTTTTGCTGTTTCTCCCTGTGGCCCATCCAGTATTTTTGCAAGCCCCCAGTCTATGACTTTTAGTGCCCCGTATTTTCCCAGCATTATGTTTTGCGGTTTCAAGTCCCTGTTTAATACTCTTTTTTGGTGTGCCACGTCTATTGTGTCGCATATTTCATAGAACATCAGCAGGAATTCATCCAGCTTGAACTGGTTGATTTCTCTCATGGCTTTTATTGCTTTGCTTAAGGTTATGCCGCTTACAAATTCCATTGTTATGAAAGGGAATGTGTCTGCTATTGTTCCGTTTTCATATATACGTACTGTGTGCGGGTGGTTTAATTGTGATGACACCTCTGCCTCTAAGGCAAACCTGTTTGCGAGGTCCTCAACCATTTTTGTGTTATATTTTTTTCTGGCTTCAAAATCAAAGAACTTGACAACTACATTTCTTTTGTATTCCATGTCTTCTGCAAGAAGTACTTTGCTCATTCCTCCGCCAAGGTTCTTGATTGTTCTGTAGCGTGCCTTGAATTCCTTTCCGCTTGCGTAATTCGTACCAGCCATAAATTACAATAATCTGTCTTGTTTTAAATTGATTATTAGTCTCTAATATATAGAAACGAAATCTCGAAAAACTTGTTTTTAGAGAGTTCGAAAACCTTCGGTTTTCGAAACCTTTTTAAATGACCAATGATTCACTGTTATTCGAGAGAAAATAAGCGAGAGTAAAAAGAGATTGCTTTTTTCTCACCAAATAAATGGTGTTTTCAATGGCAAAGATAAAACCGGTCTTACCGAGTTTAAGAGAAAAGAAAAGATATTTGGTTTTTGAGATAGTCTCAAAACAGCCAATTAAGGACTTTTCAGCTATTTCCAGGGCTATTTGGAGCTCTTTGCTAAGTTTTTCAGGGGCTATTGGCGCTGCCAAGGCCGGAATCTGGCTTTTAAGCGATAAATTTAATAAGGATAAGCAAAAAGGCATTATCAAGGTGAATCACAAGCATGCTGATTTGCTGAAAGCTGCTTTGTGTACTATAAAGCAGATTAATGGAACTGATGTTATTGTACGCTCACTGGGCCTGAGCGGGATTTTGAAAAAAACAGAAAGGTACTTATAAGAAAATGCAACAAATATTCGAACAAAAATTATTGCATTTGCTTATTACGAAAAGCAAACAAATGTTCGATAAATTTTTTGCTTTGAGTATACAATAGAGGGTGATAAAATGCAGGCAATGCCTCATCAATTAATGGGATATGACAGGGCAATAACAATGTTCAGTCCTGATGGAAGACTGCTCCAGGTAGAGTATGCTAAAAAGACAGTTAGGCAGGGCTCTACTGCTATAGGAATGGTCTGTAAAGATGGCGTTCTTCTTGTTGCAGACAAAAGGATTGCTGAAAAGCTGATAATTCCAGAGTCTGTTGAGAAGATTTTCAAGATGGATGACCATATCTGTGCTACTGCTTCTGGAATATTGTCAGATGCAAGAGTATTGATAGAGAGAGGGCAGTTGAAAGCTCAGCAGCACAGTGTTACTTATGACACCCCTGTTGACACAATCACGATTGTAAAGGAGATATGCGCTCTGCAGCAGATCTGCACGCAATCCGCAGGATTAAGGCCTTTTGGTGTCTCAATCTTGGTTGCAGGAATTGATTCAGACGGCCCTAAGCTGTTTGAGACAGACCCTACAGGAATCTATTTCCAGTACAGGGCTACTGCAATCGGAGAAGGAGAGCCTGAAGTAGAGGAAATACTGAACAAGGAATACAATCCAGAGATGACTATCGAAGAGGGCCTGAAGCTTGCTTTGACTGCTTTGATACAGGTCTTGGGAAAGGAGTTCCAGACCTCTAGGATTGATGCAGCATACATTAAGACAGACGAGAAGAAGTTTACGCAGATTAAGAAAGACAAGCTTGACAAGGTCTGCAGAGAATGTAAGAAAAAATGAGTTCAGACAGTATCAATGTAGCAAGATTAAAGAAAGGTTCAGATGTTTTTGAGGTAGTTGTTGACCCAGACAAGGCTGTTTTGGCAAGGCAGAATCCAGGACTTACTTCTGATGCTTTGTCTTTTCCTAAGGTTTTTTCAGATGCCAAGAAAGGTATGCAGGCCTCTGAAGACAGGATGAGGCACTGGTTCAAGACAACAGACCCGATAGAGGTTGCAAAGATAATCATTAAGGAAGGAAATATCCAGTTGACTTCTGAATACAGGCAGAAGATGCTTGAGCAGAAAAAGAAGCAGTTGATTAACTTGATTCACAAGAATGGCGTGGATCCAAGGACAAATGCTCCTCACCCTATCTCAAGGATTGAGGCAGCCCTGGATGAGGCAAAGATAAAGATTGATGAGTTCAAGAGCGTTGATGTGCAGTTAAAGGATGCTCTTAAGAAACTGCAGCCAATAATTCCTATTAAGTTTGTTACAAAAGAGATTGAAGTTGTTATCTCTGCAGCTTATGCCTCTAAAGCATACCCGACAGTCAAGATGTTTGGCAGGATAATAAAAGAATCTTGGGGTTCAGATGGTTCCTGGACAGGAATTGTTGAGATTCCCGGGGGCATGGAGCAGGAGTGTTATGACAAGCTGAACAAGATAACACACGGAGAACTCCAGGCAAAAGTAGTAGCAATAAGGTGAATAAGATGACAGATAAACTGAAAATTAAGAACAAGGAAATTGCAGTGCCTGGAGAGGTGCTTGCAGAAGGAATGGGTTTTGTCCCTAGCAAAGGTATTAGAAGAGATAAGGACAAGCTCGTTGCAGAACAATTAGGCATGATAAGCATTGAGGGAAAAGTAATCAAGCTGATTCCTCTGACAGGTGCTTACATCCCAAAAGTAGGGGATAAG
>CAZXEZ010000046.1:0-8913 GCA_964640255.1 uncultured Methanosarcinales archaeon
ATATGCAGGCACAGAAATATGAATACGTGCACAGTTTAAGGGAGGTAATAACAAGTTTATGGCAGACGAGAACTCTCAGGCTATAAGTATTTTTAATATCTTTATAACAGAAAATCCTTCACATGCAAAAACCGATGATGCGCTTTCAACAATGGCAACTATTTATTTTGCTTTGGGTAAGCCTAAGGAGGGTTTGAAAGCTTATCAAAAAATCATCAAAGATTATCCTAAAGGAGACATGGTTGATATTGCGCAAATGCAGCTGACAATAAGATGTGAACAGTATAAGAAAGAGTGCCAAGAGCTGGGTATTACTCCTTTGCCTCCAGAGAAACTGCCTTTACCATATGAACTGCAGGAAAAGTGTGATGTAATTACACAATTTTTCACAGAAGTAGGTAGCTACCCCATATTGGCTGAATCATATCGTGAAGCGTTTGGAGATATGGCCACACTGAAATCTATTTGTGGTATTCCTGCAGATGTTGATATTAAGTTTGAATGTGATGTAACTAAATCTTGTGACGATTATTATACTGAAAAGGAATGTAAAGCAGATGTTTGCAAATTAGCTTGTTATTATTCAGATAAAACTTGTAAAAAAATAGATTGTGACAAAATAACAGAATGTAAAGATTATGCTTCTTATGGAGAAATTCCTTGTAGAGAGGATGTCTGCAAGGAAGGAATAGAATGCGCATGGCGAGTATCGCCTAAGCCTGAAACCTGTATTCCTATTGCTAAGGAGGGCGAAGATTGCATGATTGATATCCTTGTGTGCGGTGATTATAAGACTGAAGAGGCTTGCAATGCAGATAAATGCAAGTATGGCTGTTCATGGAAAGATGCCACTTGCAAAAAAACAACAGCACCTGCAGTCAGGGTAAAGTATAAAGACGGCAAATTTATAGATCCTATAGAATCAGCGGACAATAAATTTTATGTAATGCCTGGCCTGCCTGGCGTTTATATTTTCTTTAAATTTGATCCAGCACCAAAGACACTTGATGAGGCTAAAGCGCTTTGCAGTAGGCTTAAAATGACTGTTTCGCAAGGTGTTTTTGTGCCTGGCTCTTTTAAAATAATTGCACTGCCGAACATATCTCAGTTTGAAATGGGTCACTGTCGTACTAATCCACCTGCTGTACCGACACATTTTCGAAGCTTCTTTAAAAAGAAGCGCGTCGATATTGATATTAAATTGCTTGACGCCCCTGGCGGGTCTAAAGCAATCAGCTCTAAACTGATACAATTGTATCCGACAGTTAATAGATCCAATATCTTTTTATTGAATGATGGTTCGAGAAGCAAGGATTATCAATTTCAATTCATCAAAGGGGAATGGAGGTGGTGTGTTGCGAATACAAAAACTCTTTACCCAATGGATGATTGGGTAGAGGGTAAAAGCAGCATTTGGTGGGATATTATTTTTGAAGAAATGCAAGAGGATAAAAAGAGTTATGTTGAAGGGATGCTAACACTTAAGATGGCAGCTAATGATAAAGGGCCTGGCTGGATTTTTGGGCCTAGCATAGTGATCCGAAAACTTGATTGGCCTCCTGGAGCAAGCGGCGTAATATACAAAGATGTTGATGATTTTACTGAATTTCTGATAGATGGATATATAACTAAATAAAAATGAATCCCCTCTCCCAACTCAAGCCAGCATTGAAATTATGCTACAAGAACAAGGGTTTCTTCTTATTGTCTTGTTTTATTGATACTCTTTTTTTCTTGGTGATATTGGGTCTTCAGTATGTTTTTATTGTTGGTGTAAAGGATTATGCTGTTGAGTTTATTGATATCATGCAGGAAAGTGTGGCAGGGCTTGCGCAGGAGAATTTCACCATGATTTCCCCTGATTTATTAAAGACTCCTGAGTTGATGGGTGTCTATCACATGATTATCAAGTATGCTGTTATTTTCATACTGGCGGTCTTTCTCGCCTGGATTATTTTCAAGGGATTCAACTGGTTTATTGCAAATAGATTGATTAAAAAAGTAAAGCCAAAGCAATTCATATTGAGATTTATCCGCCACTCTATTTTGGCTTTTATCAGCTTGTTTGTTATCTTTGTTGTGATGATGCGCTTGATATCTTATTCTACCTCTAGTTTCCTTCCTTTGGTTAGTGATACTGGTTCAAGGGTCATTGTTCTGGCCCTGGTCTGGATTTTGGCTTATTTTGTGGCGATTTCATACTCAACAAATCTTACCTGCAGAGATTTAATAAAATCAGGAATAAAGCACTACAAAGAATTGGTTCCAGCACATTTGCTGGTATTCCTTGGCTTTATTTTGTTATCTTACTTGACTGTAGAGATAATTGAGTTTAATTTCTGGGCTCCTGTTATCTTTGCTTTACTGATCACAATTCCCTTTGTGACCTATGGAAGAATTTATATATTAGTGGTTGTAAATAAAGTGTTAAAAAGAGGAAGATGAAAGCTGAAAACTTTTTCGTGATTGTTGTTGGAGTGTTTGCATTAGTTATTCTTGCGCACAGCGTTCCAAGTAATACAGGCATGGCCATGAAGTCGCCGTTTAATATTTTTATTCCTGGCGGTCTGGATATTCGTGATTTAATCATTCCAAGCATGGGCCAGGCAGTTCAGAGAGAGATGCCTTCTGCTGCTGGCGAGATTCCTGCAAGGGATAATCTTGTTCCCCTGAATGTTGAGTTTTATGTTGACAGCATCATGGTTCCTCCGATGATGAATGAATACAATTTCCTTCCTTTGAAAAAGGATGATATGCGGTCTTTTTCAGGTAAGTTTGGCCCGTATCCAGAGGATTGCAGGAAATTAATTTATGTTGAGCTTTGTTCTTATGTTCTCTCCCAGCCAGAGATGTTTGGCTGTGAAAAAATAAGAGACTTGAACTACATCGACGGCTATATGACTTTTGCAAGAGGTTATGACTATGATGAGTTTATTGCTGGTTTGGCTATGCGGAATTTTGGTGCTTATTATGTTGTGCAAAGCGCAGAATTTGGCCCGGTCGCGACGAGTAACAAAGCAGTGATTAACCTGGTTTAGTAGCAAATTGCAAGTACAAAAGCAGTACTACTTTTGCAATTTGCTATTTAGTTAATCACGCAAATGTTCTATACTTAACGTGATTCGCTATAATCCGAAAATAACGAAAATATTGCGATTCTTTTATTATCTGCCAGAGTCTTTGCCATTTTTTCTGAAAATCTTCTGATTTTACCGCAGTATTTTCAGCTTTTGCCCAGTAAGGCATTTTAAGTCTAATTTCTTTATTCTATTCATGAAAGCTGAAATTGCTGCAGGCATTATTGCATGGTCTTTTTTTCTCACAGTTCCTTTTATCTGCAGGCAGGTCTATCGCGAGAATTTCCAAAATCCTGTTATTGAGCAGAAAGAGGGCGCTCTTGAGCAGAAAGTCGCAGATGATGCTGTCAAGATTAAATTGCCTTGGAAAAAACACAGCGGTGTTGTTGACTGCTGCATGAAACAAAGGATTTGTGCAGGTCTGCTAGTCTTTCAAGGCAGAAGTAAAATCCTCTAGCGCTTCATCTACAGAGACATTCTTCTCTTCAACAGGTTCGATAATAGTTTCATTTGTGATATTTTCCTGCATTATCTGTGTGAGGTTTATCATTTCAGGTGTCACAACGGCCATTGTTGGTCCTGCCGGCTCCTTGAAATAAACATACCCAAATACAGATGCAATTACGGCAATCAGGATTACTAATGCTGTGATTATCAATCTTTTTTTGCTTGATGGCTCCTCTTTGAGGATCTCTTTGTTATTGTTTTTCTTGTTCTGTATTTCTTCATTTTCTTTTGATTCCCTGCTAAAGCTCTCTTCTAGGAATTCATTAATGTCTTTTTCATCCTCTTCTGGCTCTCTCTCAAAAGGCTCTTCTTTTTCTTCTTGTTCTTCCTTTAGCTTTGCGTTCTCTGGTTCTTTTGTAGGTTTTTGCTCAAAATCAGAAATAAGTTTTGCTTTCTCAAAGCTTATTGGCTTTATCTCTACTTTTTCTTCCTTATTCTCTTCTTCTGGCTTTGCGTTATTCTCTTTCTCTTCAGGAACATTCTCCAGCTGCTCTTCTTCAACAGGCTTTCGCCGAACCTCTGGTTCGGTGAATTTGGAACTTTCTTGAGGTTCCAATTTTTCTTCTTCTTTTTTTTCATCTCCTGTGGGGGCATTGCAGCAGCCTTTCGGCTGTTTTTTTTCTATTTCCTTTATTTTCTTATCAGTCTTTATTGACTGTCCAACGTCTAGAGAGTAGTCGTATCTTGCCAAAATCCCACCTAGAATCTGTTGAGTTTGTGATAGTATTTAAATCTTACTTCAAAAAAGCATATGACGTTTCACGTTCCACGTTTGACGTTTGACGTATGACGTTCCACGTTTGACGTTCTACGTTTCACGTATTTTTGTTACCTGAATATCCTTATTTTTTTGCCAAAGACTCTCTGCATAATGCTCACTTGGTGCTGTTCTCTTCTGATTTTGTTGCCTGTCACCCAGAGAATTATCCCTAATACAAAATAGCCTGCTATAGAAATCCATACCCTTGGCACAAAATATGCCCAGTATGCCACGTATCCTTCTGCAACTGGTTTTAGCGCCCCTAAGAAACCAAGGAAAGATATTATTTTTTCTTGCCCAAAAAAGGCAAATCCCACTGCAATTATGCCCACAATAAATGTCATTATTGCAAGCGCTACTAAAGCATCTCCTATTGATTTTTTCTGCAGCATCAGGATAACTGTGCTTACTAAAACCAACCCTACTGCAATTAAAGTACTGGTGATAAAATTAGGAGGCAGGATGAATACATCTGGCGGAGATAATAAGAGTATTATGAAAGGCACTAGAAAAGCCAGGCCTGTTATGTAGATTACTGCTGCAATCCACCCAAGGAGCCATTCAAATACAACTCTTTTTTTCTCTTGTGTCATTTATTATGGAATTTAGAAATATCCTTTATAATTTTTTTGGTTATTTTACAATCAGCAATAGCGCCTTGCGAAGTTTTCAATTACTTAAACGGTATCTGACAAATCTGGGAAACACGCAGGTTTAGAAGCGAAACGTAGCGCGCTATTGCAATAGCGCCTTGCGAAGTTTTCAATAAAGTGTTCATTCTCTTTGTTTTTTTAGAAGTGCGCTCGCATGCTTGTGTGCCAAATGCAGTGGTTCTGGCAGTTTGTGAGGCGGAATGTTCAGTTTCTTCACTAGCTCTACTGCATTTTTTAGAGACATCATGTTTCCAACAGACACGTATAGTGATTTTGCCTGCTTTTTTGTCTTAACAAGCTCTCCTCTTGTCTCAGCAAGGATTTTTATTTTGTTGTCCTTAATCTCTCCTGCAAGAAGTTTTTTTGCAACACCTATTGTTGGTTTTGCCAGCTCTACTCCTACAAAAGTCGCCAGCCCGCATTTCAATTGGTGTGCAATGCCGTGCCCTAGAATCATCATCACTTGCGGCTCGCTCTCAAGATCATAATATGTCTGCAGGATTGCAGGCCCGTCCCTGAAAGCCCTGTAGCCGGGGATATACTGCATCGGCATTTTTGATATGGAGTGTTTTTTCTCAATTATCTCTTTCTTCTCCAGGTCATAGACAATTGCAGCGCAAAGGATTTTGTTGTTAAAATAAGTCACGTCAAATCCTGCGACTATCTTTATCTCAGAAAGTTTTAGTTCGTCAGATGCGCGCACTTCTTTTGCGATCTTTCTCTGTATGTCTCTCAGTTTTCTGGTGTCTACTATCATCTTCTCGTCCCCATCTTTTTTGCTGTGGATAATATCAGATGTGGTCGATATTTAAAGCTGGTGTTTTTAGTCACCTGCTTGTTATAAAATCAGAATCTTCTCAAGTTCTTCTTCAGATGCTTCTCTATAGGAAGCTCTCTCAGCTTGATATTCTCCTCTAGCTCCTGGATTATGACATTGCTTTCCATGGTCCTTAAATCCAGGAATTCCTCTGATAACTTCATCTTTGGCTTGACTTTCATTTCTTCTTTTTTGACTTTCATACTTGTTGATATTTAAACCCACTATTTAAAGCTTTTCCTATCTTGGTATACCTATCTCCATACCCGTTTTCAAAAAATTTATATACTCAAAAGTCGAATTACTATTCAGTTAATAAAAAAGGGGGTATGCAGTTGGGGGTTGAGTCATATTTGTTAAAAGATAATATTGCGCTGTATGAAGCTGGTTCTCCTGGAGAATTTGCAAAAGATGTTCCACTGCCAGATCATGGTGTTGGTATTGTGGCAGATACTGGAACAAGGGCGTTCTATATTCAGGAAACATACGACAGAAAACCGACAAGAAAGGATGTTAAAGGTTCTTACCTAAAGCTTGGCTCTGCACTGGCCAGAGAATTAAGCAGCCAGGGAGTCTACACAAAAGAGGTTCTTCTTACACCTTCAAATCCAGAAGTTTCTATTCCTAAAGAAGTGCTTGAAGAGTTTGGTGAAGAAAAAAAATCATTTAAAGCCTGCTCTCTATTGTGGCTCTGGCTCGTTGCGCCTCAGCCTGAGCAAACATAGTTTTTGCTTTTTCTTGATAGCTTGGTTTTTCTGCAAATATTGTATTATTTAATCCAGATATTGCTATGCAGAAATCATAGTATCTCTTTTGGTCTTCAACACTCCCGAATCTCATGTTTGCAAGCACTCTGTTTATTTTTGGTGCATAGCTTTCTATCCATTCCCTGCTCTGGTCACGTATATTCCAAAACACTACTGTCTTTCCTGTCTTTGTTTTTATTGTTTCTGAGATTATGCTGTTGAAGTAATTAAATGCATCTTCCACTGCAGGTGTTTCCAGGTGTCTGAGGTAATCTATATGTTCAGGAGTAAGGCTTTGTTCAGCAAGCATTGGTGATTTTTCTGGTATGAGTCCTGCGCCAGCAAGATAATTATGAAGCTTTACAAAACGTTCAGGAGCGTCTGATTTCATCTTGTTCATGCAGTGCATAAAATCCTTTTGTTTTATGTTTTTTTGGTCTTTTCTGTTGAGTTGGTAGTATGTCAAGACAAAATCCTTCAATTTAGTATCTGGACAATCCAGTATTTTATCTGGAGTAAATGCTGGTATGTGCATCACTGAAAGATCATATGGTTTTCCATTCTCGTCTAATGGCATAAAGCCGTTTTCAATCAAGTGTTCTCTGAACAGTCCATAGATTGCCTGCTCTTCTAGTGAGCCGTCTCTTAATTCATGAACAGCTTGAAGTATTTGGTCCATGCTTGGATTTTTGTTGTTTTTATTATTTATTTTATCTCTGATCTGTTCTCTTAATACTGCAGCAAAAGGTAGCAGTTTTTGTTTACCTTTGGAATTTGTATAGAACAAGCTTTCTGTGATTCTTGTGTCTAATTCTGGGCGATTATATATTTGTATCTGTGTTCCTAAGACTTCCTCAAGTGGTTTTGCTTCTGGATTTTTCCTTACTATAACAGTTGTACCGTTTGATTCTGGAATAGCGCAGAATATCTCTTGATCTGTGATTGTGAAAGCAGCATGTACTACTTCAGTATCTTTTATAGCAATCCATCGCCCATTGGCATCTAATCGTATTTGATAACCCTTCTCATCTTCACCGATTTGGTAGGCCGGGTCTTTTTCAAATGCGTATTCTCTTGTTGCTTCTATTTCTGCCATCTTTAATATACCTTTCCGTATACTAGTCCTATATATAAACTTTACTGTTATAAAGAGGATTAGATTGTCTTAGTTTATAAAACTGCGTATTTTAATCACTAAATAATGACTACTTAAGCTTCTTCCTTTCAGCCTTGTCAGAAATGATTGCGGAATTGCCAGTTGGATCTTCAATGATAATCTTCAGCTTCTCATTGCCCCAGAGAACTTTCTGAAGTTTCTTCAAGAGATTCTTTGCTTTTTTCTTTTTAGCATTATCTTCTTCACTCTCTTTGATGTATTCAATCTGCTCTTTTATTTTATTTATGATTCCCTCAACATTTGTCACAAATCCTTGTGATGCAGGTCCTGGTTCTATTGAGCCTACGTGAGGTATCTTTACAGTGGCTTCTGAGCTCTTCACAATCCTGATATTCAAGTCAGGTTTTCCATTTACCTCGATAGTACACTTGCATGGTTCTTTTTGTTCAGCAGCCTCAACATCTGATTTAAAGAATTTGCAGGATTCACACTTCATAGAAAAAACAAACAGCTTTCCAAAAAAAGGAACCTCTGTCTCTGACTCGCTTAAAGTCAGTGTTTTCTTCCTGCACGTCGGGCACACTTGACCTTTCAGTATGTTGATTTTCTCTTTTTTGCCCATAAAGAAATAGAATGATAATTTAATTTAAAAATGTTGCTATTGCCAATAGCACCAAGCGCAGTTTGCATTAACACATGCGAGAATTGATAAATCTGGATAATAAGCAATTTCAGAATAAAAACAAAGCGCAGTATCGTCTTTACTGTACCTGCTGGACTTCAGACATGTGCTTTGTCTTGTGTATTGTTGCAAAAGAAGGTGTCACAACAATATAATCTTCTCCAAAGCCTGCAATCTCTCCATCAATCGCATCTGTTGTCTTCTTCAGTTTATTGATTGCCCTTTTCAGCTCAATCAAGTCTCTCTCTTTCAATGGCTTTATGTTTACCAAGGCGATTGTGTGTCCCTCTCTTAATGAGTCAAGGATCGGTTTCATGTCTTCAAAGTCTTCTAGAATGAACGGCCTCACTAATATTTTTGTTTTTGGCTCTAGCGCTTCTGAATCAAGTTCTACATAGCCTTCTTCTTCATCCAGTTCATCAAATTTAGGACTGGTTATCTTGGCCTTTATGGATGAGAAAAAATTCTTCATATTTTTAACCTCCTCGACGCAATAATGACTCTTTTTAAACTCTCTTTACTTTAGAATAGTATAATAGTGCATGTATATAAAT
>CAZXEZ010000047.1:0-5033 GCA_964640255.1 uncultured Methanosarcinales archaeon
AAACGCAATAACTATTCGAATAAGATTATTACGTTTGCTTATTACGAAAAGCAAATGTTCGATAATCATTTGCTTTGAGTACACTATGGGGATGTAGTATAACCTGGCTATTATTTCCGGCTCCAGTCCTGGAGCGATGAGTCGAAAGACGATGATTACCCTTGGAAGATACCGGACGATCGGGGTTCAAATCCCTGCATCCCCATTTATATTCTAATAAAGTACTTAATAATTAAAGAAAAAGTAATTAATATTTATTCTTCCCTAAGCCACTGCATAACAGGCTTTCTTAGCACTAAAACTGCCAACAGCACTATCAAGATTATAATACCAATAAGAACATATTTCAAATACCCAACAAACTCTTTTGGAAGCAGTGTCTTCTTTACAACTAATGTTACTGGGTTGCTTTTCACAAACCCTCCTTTGCCATCATCAGCAGAGAATGTGATTACTCTCTGGCCAGACCATCCTTGATCTGGCGTAAAATAAATAATTCCATTAGTTATTCGCACATCGATGTTTTGAACACCCTCAAAATGATAATCCAGTGAGTCTCCATCAGGATCATTAAAGTATTTGCTTAGCTCAAGGCTGTGCGGCGTATCTTGATCCCATATCTGCGGCGGTATCCCTTTCACCGTTATTGGTTCTTCTGCTGCCAATAAAGCGATTACTCCTCCACCTAGTATTACTAAGATAATCAGTGCGATTATATAACCAGTATATGATTTGTATTTCTTTTTTGCAATTGTTTTTCCGACGATTGCAAACTGTCCAAAGACATCTGTTGTTGCTTTGTAATAGACATATTTTTCATCTGCACCCTCTCTGATTGTCTTTAATTTAGAGTAGTTTCCGTGTCTTAGTACAGCAAGTGCAACAGCGTCTTCTTTTATCTCTCTTTTCTTTAGCCAGTTCCTGCTTACCTTGAATCTGTATTTTGCTTCTTTTACGTCGACATCTTGCACAGAAGCTTTCACCTTGAAATACTTGTACACGATGTCTTTTGCCTGAACGTATTTGGCATGCCTTGTTCTCCCTTTCTTTGCAATAACTTTTACTCTTTTTGACGGTGAATCCAGTCTAAAGCTTAGTTGATGCAATCCTTTTTTCCAGCCAACATTCATCAATAGTGCTTCATTTGCCAGCACGATTCCTCTCCAGACAGCTATTGTTTTTCCTAATCGTGATAATTGCCTTATTATTAGAAGTACTGCAAGTACAATCAAGCCAAGCAATACATAATATTTATTTGCCCATAACACGCTTCTAAAGGTTATGACTATTGTAAGTAATATTAAGATTATAAAGAATAATACCAGATTACGAAGCCAGTTTTTAGGTGCTCTCTTACCCTGTATTATTTCGTCTTTAGATATCAACTCGTATTCTGATCTTATCTGCTTTTCATACTTTTGTATTGCTTTTTCTTGTGCTTTTTCAAACTCTTTCTTTTTCCTCTGTTTCTCTTTTTCTTTTTCTGCTTTTATTTTCTCTTTCTCTCTCTTTAGTTCTGCTTTTTTCTTTTCTCGCTCTTTCTTTCTTTTTGCTCTTGCTAATTTATATTCTTCACTTGTTAATTTATTGGATAGCAGGTATATTCCGACTACAATCAAAACAAAGATGATTATTCCCGCCATTGTCTGCCATAGATAATCTGTGAATAATTTTCCTAATACTGTCGGGCTTCTTAGCTTAATGACGATTTCTTTGGAATATTCAGATCCTTCCTGGTCTTTAACAGTTATTTTTACAGGATACTCTCCTTGTGTAATTCCCTCTGGTGGTTGTATATATAGATTGAATTTCTCGCTTTTCTGGCTCTCTATTGTCAGGCTTGTTGTATCTATGGTTACCCAGCTCTGTCCAAGTACAGAGACAGTATATGTTCTTGCTCTCTCTCCTTTATTGAAAATGCTTATTTCTGCTGCACTCTCTTCTAGTAAGTTTGATTTTATTGATGTAATACCTTCTGCTATTACAGGAATTCCTGTGTCGTTTATCCCTAATTGAAGGTCTATCTCTGCTATTGTTCCTGTTTTTTCAGCTTCTGCAGAGAATACAATATCATAATTTCCTGTTTTCTCACAATTTTTAGGGGTTATTTCAATTGTAATATCTTTAGATGTATTAGCAGGAAGAGTTACTTTATCCTGGCTTAGTTTTGCCTCGTCTTTAAAGCTGTCTACTCTCAGAATGTATGTCTCTGTGAATGATGCAGGGTTTACTATTGTCAGGTCATATTTTGCGTTCTGGCAAGGTGCAATTGATTGCGAGAATACATTTGCAGTAATGTCTACATTCAGCGGCCTCTCAACCGTGATATACTGCGTGATTACTTTTTCCAGGCCGTAAGAAGTGAGTATGTATATATCAAGGGTATAGTCGCCATAAGCATCACATGGCGCCTCTAGAAAGCTCTCTAACTCTATTGATTGTCCTGGGTTGAGAACAAAGCTTGCTGGTGCAAATTTAATCCAGCTTGCTGCAGTGCCGTCTACCTCTATGTAATATGTGCTTGCAACATCACCAGTATTAGCTACTGTAATAGGAAATTGGTGAGCAGTGCACTGAAATGTCTTGATAATAACAGGTCCAAATGCACTAAAGTCTTCTTGCTGAGCATTTACTGTAGTTAAAAGAAGGATTGTTATTATCAATAATGGCACAAATCTTTTCATGGTATATGCTCCCCTGTGAGATAATCTATTGTGAATGGAGAATAAGAAAAAAAATTAATAGTATGCTTCTGTTTGGAAGTCATCTTCAATCTCAGCTTCGTTATTTCCTCTAAGTTTGGTGAAGCCGATTATCAAACCGATTATGACCAGCAATACTACAAGCAAGATTAAGACAACTTCTAGAACAATCTTTAGCACATTGATTGGTGCTTTTGTTATGTTTGCTGTCAATGCAACTTGCTCTAGTTGCTCTCCGCTTGAGCTGATTGTTGCTGTCAGCACCTGTGCGCCTTGTGGTGCTTTTTTGTCAGCACCAACAAAGACATATAATGTCTGTGTCTTTCCACCTGCCAGAACAACTGTGTTTGAAGGTGAAATCCTTACATCAGCCCAATCCTGTGCATCTACTATTACTGTGTAGCTCTTGCTCTCTCTTCCAGCATTTGTGATTGTTATTGGATATATTGCGCTTCCTCCCTGTTCAAAGCTCTCCATCTGTGACCCGATTGTGATGGTTGTTTTTGGTTTCTCATCATTCTTAGCACACAATGGATTCTCTGTTACTTGGATTGTTTTGGTTATTTTTTCTGAATAATGGTTTTCTGAGAATGATATTGTAACTTCAACGTCATACAGGCCTGGTTCTGCACACTGTGGTATTCTCAGGAATAGCTCTTCTGTCTCTTCCTCATCATCATCTTCTTCGATTTCATTGATGTATTCTGTTGCGCTTACTCCTAAGTTTGGGATTGTTATCTTGACTTTTACATCGTCTTCCTGCATCTCTCCTTTATTCTCTATTCTTACTGTTGCCAGCAAGGCAGATCCTGCTTTTATTGAGTTTTCTGGGTAGAAGACAACATCGTCAATTCTTACTTTGTGTCTTGGAACATCGATCTTTAGGTTGTAATTTTCGATTACTTCCTCGTGATCTCTGTTGGTTATTAGAACTCTTAGTTTGTAATCATCTTTCTCAAACTCGTCTGAGATTGCTATTTTAAACTCTAATTTGTATTGTGTATTTGCATCAAGGTTTTTTGGTCCTATGATATCTCCAGCTCTCTCCCAGCTGTTGTATTCAAAGCCAGACAAGAAAACCTCCGCCTCTACATCATCTACATCTTCTGTTGCAGTTACTAGAACTTCGACCTCAACTGTCTGTCCTCTCTCGACATCCAGTCTTGTTGTGTGGTCTGGTGACAATGTCACGTCATCGACTTGTACATCGTCGATTGTCACTGGCAATGGTGCTGCTGTTGCAACTCCTGCTATTGCTATAATAATCAACATTGCGAGTAATATAATCCTTGATGCTTTCATTTTTTAACCCCCTAATCAACTTTTTTTGAATAAATGTCCATGATATATAAAGTTTTCGGTTTGTAACTATTCTAAAGTAGCTACCAAATCAATGTCTCTATAGACCACTCTTCTTGTGTTTCCATTGCTTGTTATTGTGAATCTCAGGAAATAATTTCCTTCAGGAGCATCTGCAGGAATATCAAGCAGTAATGTCTTTGGTACATCATCTCCTCTTCCTAAGTCAAATGGTCCTGCACTTGTCCTTATTCCTAGATCCTGGCTTACGATTGCGATTTTGACATCTTCCAGGCTCTCTGTTCCTTCATTTTCTATGTGAAGTGACAAGAATACTGGCTCTCCACTAACTGACTTGATAGGGAATCTTGTTGATAAGATTTTTATGCCGATTGATTCATCATCTGGCTTGTCTTCTGGCGCATCACTGCCAACAACTTTTACTTTTGTGTATTCTGTTACACTTGTTGTCTTGTCGCCGTATACAGGATCAAAATATATTATAGACACGGTGTTTGCAAGTGTCTGGTCGTCTTCTGCTTTGTCTTTTACTTTTGCCGTTATTGTGATTATTCCTCTCTCTCCTGACTCAACAGCTCCTATGTTCCATTGATAGTTTCCTGTTGTTGCAGAAGGCTCTGAGGATTGTATTGGAGAATATGAATCTGCATCCATGGTAATGATTACATCTCTTGCATCCCCGTTTCCTCTATTATGATAAGTAATAGTATATACTAACTCATCTCCTGGCTGTACAGGATCTGGGCTGTCGCTTAATGAAATGCCTATTGTTGCCTCAAATGCATCGTCTAGTGGAGGTATTTCGTCTCCTCCTGGATGTATTGGGTCAGCAGGATCAGTGTTAAATACAGGATCAAATGGACCAGTACCTTCATCTGCTGTTCCATCTTCATCAGGTTGTGCTATTGGAGTTTCTCCTACGTCTGTGGTTCCGTCTCCAAGACCGGTAAAGCTTGTATCACCTAATCCAGTGAATCCTAATCCTATTCTTCTCCACTCCCTTGAATTATT
>CAZXEZ010000047.1:5043-8876 GCA_964640255.1 uncultured Methanosarcinales archaeon
AATCCACTCACATCACCAAATCCAGTGAATCCGCTGATATCACCAAATCCAGTGAATCCAGAAACATCTCCCATTCCAGTCCATTCAACTGCTAATATAAATGGTGTCAGGAATAAAGTTGCGATTATCAGTATTGATAGGAATGGTAGGTTTTTTTGCATGAATTTTTTCATTTGATTTTGCACCTGAGTTTTAAAAGATTAAAAAATAAAAAATTATTCCGCTTTTTCAGGTTCAGCTGGCTTAGCTTCTTCCTTTGCAGGCTCTTCAGGCTTTGCTTCTTTCTTCTCTTCTACTGTAAAAGCCTCAAGAACTTTTTCTAGATCTTTATCTACTGGAAGTTCAAATTCACTTACAAGACCCATTCCAGTTGTTCTTCCTCTGTTCTTCTCTGTTTTTCCTTTTCCAAAGAACTGTTCATGATCTTCTAGTGTCCACTGAGATTCTCTTGCGCCAGGAACAGATCCTCCACCGAATTTATCTTGTGCTGTTGCATCAAGAAGCTCTTTGAACAAGTCTTCTTTGATTGCTCTGTAAAATTGATTCCAGGCAGTGCTGTTCACATTCTGACCATCGCTTGTCTGTACATTTTCCCACTCTGTTTTTAGTCTCCTTAGACCTTCTGCTTGGTCTCTCAATGTTACATATAGTTTCTTTCTTGCTTCTGCAGGTAATCTTGCAGGCATTGGAACATTTCCACCGTTATTTACAAGTGTGCCTTCCTCTAGTGCACCAACATATGCAAAATCTTCGTGTGAAGCTTCTCCTTTTTCCATGTAAGTAGATATTACTTTTCCAAGAACTTCCAATGTTTTCTCTAGCTCTGCTTTCTGCTTTTCATCCTTCACTCCTCTCTGCTGGAAATCATGAAGCAGGCAGTATGTCTCGCCGATATCTTTCATCTCTTCTGGAGTGAATCTCTTGTCTTCAGAAGTTTTGATAACCTGCGCTCTGGAATGATTCAAGTAATCCTGTAGATTTGCTTTTCTCGCTGGTGTTGAAGCGCATCCTACAGTCGTAGCCACATATGCCAGAGCTACTGCTCCTGCTTTTAGGCCTGTTTTTAAAACATTACCGATGTTATATTTTGTCATTTTTTTACTCCTCCCATATTTTTGTTAATTTTGAGTTTTGAACCTCAATCTTTCTTCTCATCTTTAGTGAAATAATCCAGGATATCTCCAGGTATTAATGTCAGTTGTGCTCCTGCTTCAAATTCAGCATGCTCAAACTGTCCATGATTAAACTCTCTAGTAACCATTCCATAAACATCTGCATAGATTCCTTTTGCAACCTCGACTTGCATTCTAGCAAGCAGGCCATATTCGTTCATTTGTTCTGAAGATGATCTGACAAAGTCTGTAATTTTCTTTCTTCCAAATGCTTCAACACCGATTAGTGCCTCTACATTACTGTCAGCTAGCTTGAGTCTTTTATCTACTCCTAATGAAACAGTGTATGTATTGAATTTTGCAAAGTTTTCAAAGTGCTCATACATTGCACTTCCTTTTGCAACTAAGAATAATTCTCCAATATATGGTAGGTCAACACCTTTCTGTAAAGTGATTGCTCCTGTGACTCTTCCATATTCTCCGCTTACAGGTATATTATCTGCGCCTATCTCTAAATCATATCTGTCTAGATTAGTAATATTACTTGTGCCAACACCATCAAATACGCCTAGGTTTGTGGATATATTCAGCATTCCTAGAAGTTTTGCTGATTCTGAGCTAAATCCTATTTTTGCACCGACTAGCAGGTCTTGTGCCCAGCCGTCAACCACGCCGCTTAGTTTTACATCTTCCCAGCCAGCTCTTACTTCTCCGTATACTTCTGCATTTTTGCTGCCAGCATATCCTCCTCCGCCAAACAGCAATTGAGCAATATTGGCATGCATATCCTCATCTTCTTGATCATCCGGGTTTGCATTTGCAGTAGTGTAAAAGTCCTGTACCGCCGCAAAAGCACGCGCATCTCCATGCCTCAATAATACTTTTGCTCCTGCATTAGCGACATTCTTTGTCTCTCTTTCTTCATGATCCCATCCGCCCCTCTCTCCGCCAGTAAGCAATACATTGACAGGATGATTATTTCTTATTTTGATTAAGCTAAATTCAGTATCAGAAACATCTATTCTTGATTTCTGAGATTCTTTTTCAACTTTTTTCTCCAGGCTTGGTCCTGGTTTTGGTGCTGCTTCCTTTTTTGCAGTAGTTCGGATATTAGAATATTTTGTAAGATAATCTGGAATGCCCTTTAGCGTCTCTCCTGTAGTGCATCCGCCAACGATATAAGAAAGTGTAATTGCTGCTAATCCTGTTAATCCAGCTTTGATAGCGCTCAATGTTTTCATTTTTGTTCCCCCAACCAAGTCTAATGATTGTAATTGATTGTAATTAATAGTTTAAGGCTCTAAAATTTAAGATAATATATAAAGCTTTCGTTTGTGTCGCTATTGTAAAGTGGCAAAGAAACGAGCGGAACATAAGCAAGGATTATGTTAAAAAAGAAACCTTTTTAAGCACATTCTCTTTCACGCTCTCAAGGGGGATTTGTTATGTCAGATGATGATTCAATCAAGATAAATTTAGGAAAGTTTGGGAAGTTTTTCAAGCGAAAGCAAAAAGAAGAAGAAAAGCTTGAAAAAGAGAGAGAAAAAGCAGATATAAAAATAAAAGCAGATACAGAAGAACTGACAGAGCTCAAAAAAGAAGAAAAAGAGATAATCAATAAAGAAATCAAGGTTGAAAAAGAAAAAATACATATTCTTGAGAAAGAAAAAAAGACATTATCAAGAGATTCTATTGTGTTTAGTTACAAGAAAATAAGTTCTTTCCTGATTAAGTATCAAATTCCTATTTTATTGGCATTTATTATCCTTCTACAGATAGTGCCAAACGGAGGTTATCTCCCCTGGGGCGGCGTCTGGATGAGGATGCAGGTTCAGGATCTTCCTCAGCTGGACAGTGCTGCAAAAAATGCTGTTGAACAACAATATAAACTGCAAATTACGCAGCAAATAAATCAAAAATATCCTCATCTACCAGATGCCAGTAAAAAGAAACTAGTTAATGAAAATTTCCAAGAGTTGCTGGAAAAAGAAGGGAAGACTATTGATGCCCAGATCACAGAAGTCGCAAAAGAGTTCAAGAACAGATTCAGGTATTCCTCAGATGGAGAGCAATATACATATATGCCGGATATTGACCCTTATTATTATTTAAGATATGCAAGGAACATTGTAGAACAAGGGCATGCATATGATGAACTTAGGGATAGTGTTCCCTGGAATACGCATCAACTTGCACCGCTGGGCAGGCGGGTTTCGTTTCAATTTCATTCTTATGCGCTTGCATATTTATACAAGATTATGCATGCATTTAATTCGAAAATCGGTTTAATGCATGCTGCAACATATTTTCCTATTATTTTAATCTTACTTTCTTTAATTCTTGCTTTCTTTATTGGAAGGCATTTTGCAGGGAATGTTGGTGGTTTTTTTACTTCATCTATGATTGCTCTTTGCACTGCTTCTTTTGGAAGGACTCCTTGGGGTCATGCAGATACAGATGCGTATAACATATTTTTTCCATTGATTATGGTGTGGGTTTTTATTGAAGCATTTTCAGCAAAAAATCCAAAAAAACAATATGGTCTACTTGCACTAACCGGACTGTTATTTGGAATTTACTCTCTTGCTTGGGTTGGGTGGAGGTATGTATTTGATTTTATGTTAGCTGCTTTAGGTGCATACTTTATTTATCTACTTTTTATTAATAGGAAGAAAATAATAAGAAAGGATGTTTCTATATTTAAAATAGATTCTATTAAGA
>CAZXEZ010000048.1:0-8635 GCA_964640255.1 uncultured Methanosarcinales archaeon
TTACATATCAGCTCTCCTATATCCTTTTCTAATAATTTTTCTCCAAGTAATGGACAGAATTTTTCAAAAGTATCTGAGGATAATATAGTTCCATATTTTTCTAAACTGTATTTTTTAACTTCTTTTTTTAATGTGTCTAATATTTCGTCGTGGTTGATATTATTTAAGGCAGCATATATATTTTCACCATTGGTTTCAAATGCGCCGGTGTGGTTTATCAAGACTCCTCCTGCAGTTCGGATAGCAAAAGGCATTTTTTTCATAAAATCAATATATTTGTCTCTTTGTTTTAGTTTTTCCTCTAATTCGCTGGCAAAGTATTTGCTATTTTTATGTATGTTTAAATGGTATATGTGCATTAGTTCGTGGTTTCCAAGTAAGGCTATGTGTTCTGGATGTTTAATTAAATCATCAAGTATTTCAACAGATTTGTCTTCATAGCCTCCGCGTTCATGAATCAGGTCTCCGCCAAATAAAAGAATATCTGCTTTATCTTGTTTTCTTAACTCATTAAACTTTTCTCTAATTTTTTGATAGTCTTCCCAGTTGCCGTGTATGTCAAATGCAGCCATTATTTTTCCGTGGGGGATATCTATTATTTTTTTCATATTATCGCCATTTATTCATACCAAATTCTTGTATTTGTTTGTGTTGAAAATGGTATTCCTTGTTTGAATTTTCTATCGGCATCATGCATTGATAGTTCTCTGATTATTTTTTTCTTTCCAAAGAGTTTTTTATAAGGATTTAACAGATATATTTTGTTTGCTTTTTTTAGTTCTTCTGGTTGTATTGTTGTTGGTTTTAGGTCAGATGAAGCTATAATTTCTCTTTGGTCTTGTCTTTCTATGAATTTTATGAGCCGTTTTGTTATTTCTTCCATTCCCTTTGCAGTGTGTGCTAGTTCAGGATTTAGCCAATCTTTGCCATAGTATTCTGCAAGGTTTCTGAATATTTCTGTTGTGTTTAATATTCTTAATCCTATTGGGATGTTGTCGTCTGTTATTTTTTGTTTTGCCTGACTCCAGTATGATTCAAAACTTTCATAAAGTTCACTTGATTTATTTTTTTGTATTACTGCTTCGATGTCTGCAATTGAATGCTCTGGAAGTTTGCGCAGTGCTTTAATTGTTAATCTTATTTCATATTCTTCTGGCCAGTATTTTGCCTGTATTTCTGCCATGTCTGTTGGTTCTGGCAGTTTTGGAAGGCGTTCTTCTGTTATTTCTCGTACTATCTCATTAATTACAAAGTTAAGTGTTTCCTTGGCTTGCTCTCTATTGCTGTTTTTATTCATTGTCCCGCCTTTTGCTTAGTAAGCTGTTCCCATTTATAAACCTTTCGACATGTAACCATTTATAAGTGATAAATTCTTTAAATAAGGTATAAGACCTGATATAATAATATGTAGGAATAATAAGAACAAAAACTATCCCTTTTCAGAAAAAAATCCATTAATTTTATAAAGTTCTATAATGATATAAAAAATGGATAATTTAGATTATTCTAATCATTTATTTCAGAAATAATTTTTTTAATCACGTTTCTGCCTTTTTATGTCTGCCTGGATTAAATAAAAAGAACAATCAATTAGCAAAACTTATATACTTCTACAAAAAATAAAACTCAATGGGCTTAAGAAAAAACATAAAGCAGCTACACCGGATTAGGAAGAAGAAAGAGCGCCTTCCTAAATGGAAGAATGCCTGGAATAATTTCAATGAGAAATACTTTCATTGGTTAGAGCATTGGGTAGAGATTTTAATCCCTTGGTTGGTTTTATGTTTAGTATTTGTTATTTTAGGTGAATATGCTCATGACATTAACATCTTTCACTGGGCTTGGTTAGATAAAATAGCAGAATTCTTCCATCATCATGAGGCAAAAGTTCACCTTTTTGACCAGATAATCGTAGGTTTCTTCTTAGTAGATTTATATTTCAATTTTTTCAAGAAAAGGACTGTTATGCAGTTTGTAAAGACATCTATCTTAGACATAATAGCAGTTGCCCCTCTGGGCATGATGTTTCGTGTTGCTGAAGTTGGGGAAGCACAATTATTAGTCCATGTTGGTGGAGAGGCTCCAAAAGCAGAGAAATTGACAAGATTGGCAAGATTAAAGAGCGCTCCAAGGGTAACAGCAAGATTTGCAAGAATAATCACTAGAATTCCAAGATTATTCAGGCTCCATAGATTATCTGATTTGTGGAAAAAGAAGTGATTTTCTGGTAAAAGTCAGGGAAGTTTTAGAATCAGTGTGTTGCTGGTATTGATGTTTTCAGGGATGTAGTGGTTTTTATTGAGCCTGTTCCTGGGCCGATTTTATTGCATTATGACAGGATGTTTCCTGATTTCTTATTTGTTTAGTCTTTCTATCTCCTGCATGGCTTGTTCTTTTTCTTCTTCTGTCACCAGGCTGGATTTAATAAATAGCTCGTAGTTCTGTATGGCGTCTTTTTCCCTGCCGAGGTCTGCGTATGTGTCTGCCAGTGCTAATATAACATATGGTTTTTGTTCTTGTTCTCCCAAGAACAGGTATTCATCCAGTGCTTTCTCTACTTCTGTGAAAGCCTGTTCTTGCTTTGCTTTTTGGATGAATTCTGATAATCTTGCTTCGTACTGTTTTTCTGCAGGGTCTATCTGCCAGGCAAGCTTGTTTAGTTCTTTGGTTTTTTCCTGTGCTGTCTTTGCCGCAAGGTATAGTTCTGGTATCTTGCAGAATCTTTCAAGCATTTGCTGTATGCTCTGCAGTATGTACTGAGGGGTTTGTCCTGTGTCTTTTTGCTCCAGCATGCTTATGTGCTGGCGGTATTCTTCTGCGTGTTTTTGCGAAATTCCTTTTCGTGCAAGTATTTTTTCTTTTTCTTTTTGTCTCTCCAGCCGTATCGCAGAGAGGTATAATTTTGCCTTGTCGTCTTTTATTTCTGTAAATTGTTTTTCAGCAAGGTCACATGCTTGTTCGTCAAAATAGAATTCTGCAAGTTCCAGGCCTGTGAGTTCTGCTGCGCGCTGTATTTTTTCTTTTATCGGCTGCCAGTTTTTGAGCACGGTTTTGGTTTCTTCTTTGAATTCTTTTAGCGAGCCTTCCCATATGAACGGGCTTCCTTCTATGTTGTTTAGCCGTGTCTGGATTTCTTGTTCAAGCCGGCTTATTCTTGCTCCTGCTGTTTCATCTGTGAAATATTTTTTGTCTTGTGATAATTCCTGCATTCGTTCTCTTATCTTGTCCAGGTTTGTTCTTGCTTTTCTGAATTGTCCAAAGCTTGTCTCTTGGTGCAGCCTGCGCAGCATGTCAGACAGGTCGTCTGTGTTTTGAATCACTGTTGTGTATGTGTTTGTTTTTTTGTTTTTTTCGTCTGTGAAGTCTCCTTCGACTCTTAGCAGAGTGTTTTTAGAGCCTGTCAATTCTCTTCTTAGTGTGGCGATTATGCTTTGTGAAATTGGTTTGCCGTCCTGCCAGTCCTTCATGAGAGCTTCATATTTTTTACTGGCTTCTGTGTATTGTATTTCGGCATCATGAAGCGTCTCAAATGCGTATAGCTGCGGGCCTATCTTTCCGATGATTATATCAAGTTCTCTCCTGAAATAGTCTGCTCTGCCCCCTTCCAGCCTTTTTATGGCAGCTTCTATCCTCTTGCTCAGGTCTGCTGCGCTCTGAAGTTTTTTGTCGCGTTTTTCTTTTGAAAGGCCTTCTTGCGTGCTCTCTTTTATCGCGTCATATGCCTTTTTTATATTTGTTTCAATATCCCGCTGCTTGCTTTTTGTCTGGTATTCTTCTTTTTTCTCTTCCAGCAGTGCTTCCAGGTCCTGGATGTTTTCTTCAAGCCTTGAATCGTCAAGTTTTCCTTGTAGCGAGGTCAGTTTCTTGATGTCTTCATCTGCGCCCTCAAATTCAAATCTTTGGATACTTTTTTGTGTTTTTGCGTGTATCTTGTTGAATTCTTCTCTTGTGAGATGTATTCCTAATTTTTTTTGTTCAAGCTCGCGTGCTCTTTTTTGTGATATGCCATATATGTGGCCTAGCGCGCCTGCTGCGACAAGGGTCATTCCTGTGAATGCAAGGGCAAGAAATTTCTTCCAGTGTTTTTCCCAGAATGTTTTTTGGGGTTCTGGCAGTGCTACATTGAGCTTTTCCCGCATCCTGTCTTCCCAGTTTAGCCTGTTCTGTGCATAGCCTTTGTCAAGGACCAGGTCAGGATTGCTTTTCACAAGGTTGTTCCAGATGCCCATTATCTTTTGCATCCAGTTAAGTCTTTCAAGGACGTTTTCATCAGTGCGTGGGACCATGGAACGTATCAGTTTTTCTATGTCTTCGATGTTGCGCATCTGTGTCTCAAGACCGGCATTATCTATTCCAACAAGTTTTTCATGCAGCAGCGTGCTCTCTATGTCCCTGCATTCCCGGATTATTTCTTTTGGAGTTCCTATCACTTCCTGTCTGAGGTCTATCTGCTCTTTTGAGAACAGCATGTCAAACACATTTTTTTTAGCAGCGTTGTCTCTGTTTCTTTGCAGCCAGGTTTCTTTGATGGGTGTGCTGAAGCTCTGTCTTTCAAGTGCTTTCATCTCATCGACAAACTCTTGCATCTTAAGATGCCTGTATTGAACTTCTTTGTCCATTGAGCGCAGTATCGCGTCTTGCAATTCTTTTGATATGTATGGGTTCAGCTCTCTTGGCGGGACTGGGTCTTCATGCGTTATCTGGTGAAATAAGTGGTCCATGCTGAAATTATCTTCCTTGACTCCTGTAAAGGGCGGCCAGCCTGTGACTATATGGTATAATGTTGCACCAAGTGAGTAGAGGTCAGAGCTGAAGCTGAACTCCCGCAGTATCTGTTCGCGGGACATGTATAGGGGAGTTCCTACAGTCATTCCCCGCGCGGTCTGATCTGCTGCGCCGAATTCTTTCACAAGGCCGAAGTCTGTGAGTTTGGCCCTGCCGCTTTTTTCTATCAGGATGTTGGCTGGTTTCACGTCTCTGTGCAGTTTTTTGAGCTCGTGCGCAGTCACCAGCGCCTCCCCTATCTGGGTGATTATGTCGCAGGCTCGTGTTATTGGCAGCGGCCGGAATATCTCCAGGAAGTCAGGCAGGCTTTTGTTTCCTTGTTCTTCTGGCTCTGCGCGTTCATCTATTATCTCTTTCAGGCTTTTTCCTTCTACATACTGCATTCCCAGTGTGTGCAGCGGTACTTGTTTCAGCCGGCTGCCAGCTATAAAATCAAGTGTGTGTTTTGTATCTGCTCCATAAAACAAGCCTCTTACTATGTGTGGGTGCGGGGGTAGCTGCAGCATGGTGTTTGCCTCATTTTCAAACCGTTTTACAAATTCGCTTTTGTTTGCGAGGTCAGGGGCAAGTATCTTTATTGCTATGTCTTGGCTGTTCATTTCTGCTCGAAAGACCCCGCTCATGCTCCCTTTTCCGATGAATTCTTTCAGGCGTATCTCTTTTCCTTTTATCTTTATCGTTAAGGTTTTGCCTATCAGTTTTTTATAGAAGTCTTCTGGATTGTCAGCTATATCAATTGTTTCACTTGAATTTAATCTGTTTGATATATCTTCATTCATGAGGCACCAGCCAAATAATACGTGGCAGTATAATTATCAATTTCTATTGCAGAAACACTTGCACATAGCAGTACCAGCCACACAACCCATACCCACTTCATAAGAGATATACTGGTGCTTCATAGTATTTATAGCTTTTGCAATATTCAGGTATCTCCATGAATTTTTTTTGCATAAGGTAATACAGAAAAAGACTCTGGCAATTCCAACAACTCTTCCCTTAACCTGTCTGGCCCGTATCTAAACCTTAATCTGTCTAGTTTATCAGCATCTGCGATTATTTTGCACTCTATCTCTTTGCCGCTCACATCAAGAACATGTCCGATAATGCACTTTGCAACCAAGGAAGCATCAACATCTATTTTGTGCTTTAAAATAAACTCTTTAGCCAAGACAGCACTTCTCTCTCCATGTTTTGGATCATCCCAGTCATTCACTCTGCCAGTATCATGCAGCAACGCTGAAATTACAATAACTTTCTTGTCAATATCCTGAAAAAGCGCACTTAACTTTAAAGCAAAATCAAGAACTCTTCTGGCATGCTCTTTTCCATGAACTCCAGGAGGCAGACTAGCAAAAGGTTCGTTCTGTTCAATAAGCGCAATCAACTCTTTCATATTATAGAATAAGTGATAGAAATATTAAAAGATTGCCTATTCAGCAAAAAGATATCTCTATTATATTCTTCTCAACATCTGGGTGTATCTTTAATTTTTTTGTTTTCAGATCAAATGTCTCTGTTATTTCTTTTGGAAATGTCATTCCCCAGCTGTGGCCTATCTGTATTGGTTTCTTGATATACTCTGATTTCAGTTTTTCTGCTTCAAGCTTAATTATTGCCTTCATTGTCTGCTCTTCTGTAAAAACCTTCTCCTTGCATTTAGGGCACTGCCTGGCTTCAAACTTCAGGCCTTTGTACTTAACAAATGTTTTCTTCATGTTAACATCGCATTTCATGCATTTCATTCTTTTCCTTCCTCAATTATGACTGTTTTTATCAATATTTTGTTGCCTTTTTCCTTGCATATCACGTAAAATGACAGGTTATCGCTGAAATATGAATGATATGTCTTGTGATACTTTGAAAGATGCTTTCTTGCAGCTAATCTTCCTGCGCGCACTGCATTAAATGCCCTCTCTTTTGTCTCTATGTAATCCAGCCTGTATTGCTGCCCTCTTTCAATCATCCTGAAAAAAGCATGCGCTTCAATATTGATTATTTTCAACTTAATACACCAAACTATATAAAACTTTAGGTTAAATTATTGGTTAAACTATTTTCAATAAATTTAAAGCAAGAATTCTTTATATGCCTTTCCTAAGAATTTCCGTAAGATTTTCAGTATGTTGCCGTAGGAGCTCCTGCCCTATGCTCAAACACGCCTTTTATCTGTTCAACCATTATTATTGGATTTACCTGTAAAGGATCCCTGAAATACTCTGCTTTTACATAGGCTCTTGCTTCATCCTCTGTAAGAACAATATACTCCTCAGGCATCTCAACCATTTCTTGTGTAATCTTCTTTGTCCTTCTATTAAGAGGGTCATAAACTACTGTATCAAACTTGAACTGTATTTTTTCAACTGTTGCTCCATTTAATGTTCTCTCAACAACTACAGGAACATGGTATTTGTCATCAAATCTTAATATTGCCCCTTCTCCGGTATCTTTCTCAAATATAAGTGATAGATTAGAGGTGTAATATCTGTCCTCAACATGCAATACTTGTTTAGAAGTATCTTTCTTAGATGGAACTCCATCTTTAAACATCTTCATCCAATCTACTGGTGAATAAGGATATGCATCCATAGGTATCTTCATGTAAGCCATGTGTGTCTCATCAATGCTTCCTGTTCCATCTCCGCGAACTTTTGATAACCCATAATCAGATATCTCTCCGAATAATACATATACTTCTTTAGTTTTAGGATTCCATTTTGCAAGGTCCCATTTTCTTGTGACTTCATCCCATGCACTTGCTCTCCAGTCACCAAACACTTTTGCTTCTACTCTATTATTAACAGTGTAATACCAGTACCACTCTGGTAGTGCATCTAAAAACTGAGGAATAGGATTTTCTAAAGGCAGATTCTTCTCAATCTTAATTACCTGCTTCACTTCAACAGGCTTTTCTTCAGGAACCTCTTCAACAACTACTTCTTCTTTTACAATCGGTTCAGGCTCTTCTGAAGGAGCCTCTTCAATAACAACGCAAGAAGTTAATATGATTAATATCAGTGTTAATATAATTATTTTCTTCATAAAATAAAGTAAATGAAATTACTATATAAAGATGCTGATTTCCCCCCAAAACCATTATCTTTTTAAACAGGCCCAATTTTTCCCTGCATAAAGGTGAGTTGAAGATGACAGAAAGAATGATTTCAGCAGTAGATTGTATTGATGCAGTTGCTATGGCAGAAGCTCCAGTTGCACCAGAGAAAGTTGAGACAGAGAAAGCCGCAAAGAGATTTTGTATGGAAATTAAGGGAGACTGGGTTCCTGTTCAGGTTCCTGCGAATTTTGATGTTCGAGATTTGATTGCAGCTATAGATGCACGTGAAATATCTGAAATGCAGTATGATACTGTGATAGAAAGGTATGAGCATTTTAAAAGCGGCCCTATCCAGGCACATCATGTGTATGCACCTGTTGCTTATAACAAGAATAAGCTTGCTGATTTTCTAGAAGAGCATAAAGTCAGGCATTAATTTTTTTTTAAATCTTTAAATTGAATCAAAGTTCTCACAGAATTCACACTCTCTAAAACATGAGTGCCTCTCTCTTCTTTTACTTTCTCTATTACATAATCTATTTGCTCATTTGTTATGTCTTCTAGGATTGCATAATCTTCCTGGAAAAAGAAGTCTCTGCTTGCAAGAAATTCCCTGAATTCGTAATAGAATACAGGCGTCCTGTATGATTCGTTAAACGCGATTTCATCCAGATCTTTTCTGTAGTCTTTGCAGACATTAAGAAAATCATCATCAACGTGTATGCTGCTTAGATTGTTACATACTCTTTGCATTACTGTCGGCAGTAGTATCAGTTAAGCGATTGATTCATTGTT
>CAZXEZ010000049.1:0-8351 GCA_964640255.1 uncultured Methanosarcinales archaeon
TACTTCAGCAAATGGAGAAAGAAGGACTGATCAATTTTGACAAACAAGGAAGGCTTAAACTGCTTACATTGACTAAAAAAGGCTCAGAGATAGCAAACAGAATAGATGATGTAAGAATTCTGTTGTAATTTTTTTCTTTTAAAAAAAAATAATAAAAAAAGAAGATTATTCTGTATACATCTTCAGCTTAGCTGGATCAAACTTCCACTCAACATGGATCTTTCCTGATTTCTTGTAGTACTTGATCAATCTCTTGATCTTGCTGTCAGTAAGCTGCAGACCGCGCTTTGCAGTCATATCATGATGATTTCTTTCTAAGTGCTTCTTGATAAAAATAGCGCGCTTCATCAAGGCAATCAAATCCTCTGGAAGCTCTTTAAGCAGCTTTTTCTCATCTAAAATCTTTGATATATGCTTTCCTATGATCAGTTTAACATCAGGAACACCATAGATATCTCTTAAGATAATACCTATCTCAGAGCTTGTCTTGCCCTCTTTAGCAAGCTTTACAATCAACAACTCAATCTCCATAGGCTTGTACCTAATCCAGGTAGGCTTTTCTTTTTTCAGAGGCTTCTTGCTCCCTGACTGCCCTTTTTTCCTTGAATGCATTCTAGCCATATTTATCTACCTCGTGTATTATTTGGAGAACAAGTTGTATTGCCTCCAGCATGAGCAAGCCATAGTGACCGACTCATCTCTCAACAGGAAAATAAATTCAGTGGTAGTTTAAAAAGGTTTCGAAAAATGAGGTCATTTTTCGAACCTCATAAAATTTGGAAATTCGCAGAATTTCCAAATTATTGGAACTTCTTGAGAAAGCTTCGCTTTCTGAAGACACAAAAAAATCTAAAGGATTTTTTCCGTGTATTGTTCCAATATTCTCGAACTGCGTTCGAGACTTCCCAAAAAACTTTGTTTTTTGCAAAATCTTTGATTTTGTGTTGGTTTTGTTTCTAGTTGTCCTTTTTACAGTGTCCGCCAATATCCTCAACTTTGTCTAGATAGATATTGATGCCATCTCCAATCTTCTCTACTGCATCTGCTTCAAAGACATGATTTATGTCATTCACATCAATATCAATGCCGCCATGCTGCAGAAAACTATTGACTATCACATCATACCTAACTCCCTTGACAAAGAAAGACTCATGCCTGTCTGAGTGCACTGACTTGCACTGTTTATTGCCTCCTGTGATACAGAGCACTGCCAACTTGCCTGTCGGGACACAGCGGTAATCTGATTCACAGTCAGCGTGCATGCAGCAATTCTTCTTAGGGATGCACTGTTTCTGCATAGCACAGTATTTGAAATTCTCATCACAGACACATTTGTTCTTGGAAGCATCAAAAACTTCATTGGTTTTGCAATTATCTGGAATGCAGACATGATCTCTGCAGCTCTCTCCAGAGTCGCAGTCATCTTCTGTGCAGCAGTCATTTTTTAAGATACACTCGCCATTGCACTTATTGTAGCCGTCATTACAGATGCACTCACCATCTTCACATTTGCTGTTTGAACCACAGACCACATTCATGCAGGCCTCTGCAGAAATAATCTTTGCCTCTACCTCTATCTTTTTCTCAACAGGCAGGTCCTTTATTGCAGAAGCAGTAATCTCATTCTTAGCACAACCACTAATTAAAACTGTAATAATCAATAAACTTAGGATAATTCTTAATTTCATGTATATCCCCCCAACCTAATGTACAATATGCGGTATTATTTATAAATTTTATTGTTTTAGAACACGAAAGTCACTCAATTCACCCTGATTTTCCTTCATCTCAGAATCAATTACCTCTATCTTAGAATTCAGCTTGTTTTTAATTAACCAGGCATCAGAAGGGATGATTCTCTCTTTATCAACATCATTAATTCTTATCCACTTCAGTTTCTTGTCAGGCTCTTTTAAATCAGTATCTTCTGCCTGCATCTGTACAAAGAAATGGATAAAACTGTGCTTGATTATGTCCTCCCCTTTAACACGCTCATATAATACACTGGCTATTCCTTTATATTTTGCATCTAGCCCTGTTTCTTCCTGTATGACTCGTTTAGCAGCTTGTTCAAAGCTCTCTTCCATGCGCATCTTGCCGCCAACCAGGCACCAATAGTTTTGATACGGCCTTTTGTTTCTTTTGATCAAAAGAATCTTATCTTTGTTTGTTATAGCAACTAAAATTACTGGCAGAGGGCTTAATTCCTGACCGATTATATGCGGAATAATCGGAAGATACCTCTCTGCTTTTTTTGTGAGATAGTAATAATCCTCTTTTTTCTCTAAAATCCCCTCTTCCTGCATCTTTTCCAAGTGATATTAAACCATGTTAGAACGAATCTTCAGGGCTTTCTCTATCTCATTGAACTTAAGCTTGGTATTCTCTGCAAAGAGCTTGAAAACCTGCTCCCGCTCTTTCTTAACCAGACCCCCTGAATACTTCATCTTACTCAAAATAATTCGAGGAATTATTTAAATATTCGCAATAATTTCCAGAAAAACAAGGTGAGAACATGACAAAAGAAAAAGTACATTATGTCGCTGTAACTGGGATTATTATGAAAGATGGCAGATTCTTGATCTGCAAAAGAAGCGAAAAAGAAAAAGCGTTTCCGAATAAGTGGTGTGTTCCTGGCGGGAAGATAGAACACTCTGACTTCATCAATACTCCAAAAGATACGAGCAGCCACTGGCTGGGCATATTTGAGAAAGTTCTTAGAAAGGAGATAAAAGAAGAAACAAACCTAGAGATAAAAAATATTGGTTATGTCTCAAGCCTCTGTTTTATCAGGCCAAATGGTCATTCTACAATTATTGTGAGTCTTTATGCAGATCATGCAGATGGAGAAGTCAAGCTAGCTGCAGATGAGTTATCAGAGCATGCCTGGGTTACATTAGAGGAAGCTAAGAAGTATGACCTGATTGAGAATATCTATGAGCAGCTTGAGAGCGTTGAAGAGATTTACACTAAAAAGTAACAAGCTTTTTATTCTCATTCTGATAGATTAAGCATATGCAGAAAATATCAGCAGAAGAAGCACTAAAACTTAAAAATAAAGTAATAGTTGATACGAGAAGCCCTGCAGAGTTTGAGAAAGACAGAATTCCTGGGGCAGTCAACATATCAATTCTAAATAATGAAGAAAGGAAGATTGTGGGAACACTGTATAAAGATAATCCTGATGAAGCAATTAAATTAGGGTATGAATATTACAATAAAAAATTGCCGCGGATGGTTGAAGAGTTCAAAAAGCTGGATTCTGACAAAAAAATAATCATTTATTGCTGGCGAGGTGGAATGCGCTCGCAGGCCATAACAAAACTTGTCGCTGATTTAGGGTTTAACACGTTTTTGCTTGAGGGAGGCTATCGCGCATATAGAAGGTATATCAGAGCGCAGCTTGAGAAGTATGAACCGTCATTTACTTTTATTGTTCTGTATGGCCTGGCTGGAAGCGGCAAGACAGAATTGATCAAGAAATTAGTTCCTTCTATTGATTTAGAGGGGCTTGCACAGCACAGAAGCTCAAACTTCGGTGCAATAGGACTAAAACCAAGAGAACAAAAAATGTTTGATAGCGTCTTGTTTGCAAGATTGAAAGAATTAGAGAAAGAGAAATTTGTGTTTGTAGAGGGAGAGAGCCATAAAGTAGGAAAAGTGTTTATACCCAACTCCATCTTTAAGGCCATGAATAAAGGGATTGCAGTACGAGTTAATTGTTCAATAGATAACAGAGCAAAACAGATTGTAAAAGACTATTTTACACACGGCGAAGAGGATAAAATAAGGGAGATAATTGTTTATCTTAAACCGCACCTAACCAGCAAGGTTGTAGAGAATTTGCTCAAATTAATGGATGAGAAGAATTATGAAGAAGTCTCTAAGATATTATTGCAGGATTATTATGATTCTAAGTATGAACATCAGATAGGACAGGCTGATTGTAAATATTCAGTAAATGCTGATTCTATTATTGATTGTATTAAAGAATTAAATAAGATTAAAGGCCAATTAGAGAAATGAAGAAAAAAATGAGTAGTCCCGGGCATATCCTCAAACCAAAGGTTTTCGGGACGTCTGTTTCTAGACGTATCCTCAAATCAGAGATTTTCGGGACGCACGGTTCTATCTATGAACAGCTAGAACAGGTTGAGAAAATCTACCAAAATCAGATGTAGACAGATTTTTCTGCTTCAGGAAGCTTGATTTTTCCTGGAACCAAAATATTGCACGCTTCTTGCCAATCTTTTACACGCGTTATCAAAGGATGTTTGCTTACATACCTGTTCCAGGGCTTTGCTAAAACAATGGCGCGGATACCATTTTTCGCGTAATCATGCGCAACGTCTGGATTATCATCTATTGCTGTGCGGATGCTTGCTTGCCTGCAAAACTGCGATTTTGTCAAGCCTGTTTCTTGAGTGAGGACTATTTTGTCCATTGGCAGAAGCAGAGGCTCATGGTCTTCAGGAAAAGGAAGATCTGGAAAATATGTCCCTCCTTCACAATCTTCTGCGCATAACCAAGAGGAAATATTGAATGTGTCTGGCTCTAGCATAGGACTTCTGTCTGAGAGGGCATGCAGGTCATAGAAACGGTACAATAAATCAAGTGCTGGCTCTACACCTTCAACAAATTCTATATGAAAGCGGCCATCAAAAAATTCAGGACTTTCATACATCTTCATCTTGTCTTTGATGTATTCTGCTGCTTCTGCATAGGCACGTTCTTTTGAGATTCCCAGTACTTCCCACCAATTATAAGAAAAGAAACGCTCCTCAGAAAATCCAGTGCTATGTTTAGCATTGTAAAAATCAAGAAAATGCCTTAGTAAGTAGACAACAGTCTCATCAAGATCAACTGCTAGCTTAGGCTTTGATATTTTTCCCACCATTAAATAGTCCCGGGCGGATTCGAACCGCCGTCCATGCATCCAAAGTGCACGATGATTGGCCACTACACTCCGCAAGCAAAGCATTTTGCTTTAACTTTCTACGGGACTATAAAAATTCGGCCAATCAGACTATTTTCTAAGAAATATGTCTTGTTTATAAAGATTGCTAAAAGAATTACTTAAATTGCTCAATAGCTTCTTCTTCAGCAAAATGCATCTTTCCTGGAACAATCAGGCAGTGCAGTCCTGGGCAGAAGTTTAATCTCAAGAGTTCTGAGGCTTTACCCGCCTTAATCTTTTGATCAAGAGAACCAATCTTTGCACAGCCAATGCAGAAAGTATTGTTTGTGAAAACTTTCTCATTTCTTCTTAATTCGATTTTCAAGAGATTGTTAATTGCATCATTGATTGTCATGAATCTATTTTCTTTAGGCCTTAAATCCAAAAGCAGTAAAGTGTGCAGGCCAATCTTTTGATTATCTTTTATGACATCATAAGGAGTCTCTGGCTCAAAACCTTTTTCAGGAAAAGGGATGCTTGTTGTCTTGCCAAACTTGTAGACCTGCAGGCCAGTTATTCCAATAGCAGAAATGATAGAGGCATTGTGAATAACCTGAGTCTTAATGCCAATCTTTTGGGCCCGAGTCATCAAGTCCATATGAGTTGTTGCCCCAAAAGGATCTCCAACAACAAGAAAAGCGACATTCTTGTCTTTTGCATTTTTCAGGATTGTCTTTTCAGGATCTTTCTCAACCATATCCCTATCTGCAAGGATTATTTTCTTTTCATACTGTTTTTCCAGGTAACTGACTGGACAGTTCAGGACAGCAGTATAGTTCTCTAAGTAAACAACATCTGCTTTCTTGACAAGACTAAGACCTTTTACTGTGATGTCTTTCTCGTCATTTAATGCAAGACCGATAAAATATAACATACATTCATAGAAAGATGTAGTGTTTAAAAAGGTTAGCTTATGAAATACTTTTATTTCTCATAAGTTTTGGGAGTATTTAGAATACTTATCAAAATAAAGGTTCTATTTATCATCAAAAGATTTAAAAAGCATTAAAAAAATAAGATTCAAAATGAAGCTCAAAAACAAAGTTGCATTGGTTACTGGCGCCGCACTTGGTTTTAAAAAAGGAGGCCCCTCTATTGGAAGTGCTATCGCAATTATGTTTGCTACTGAGGGAGCAAAGGTTGTTGTTGTAGACATTAATGAAGAGATGGGGCAAAAGACTGTTGACACAATTAAGAAGAAAGGTGGAAAAGCCATATTTGTAAAAGCAGATGTCTCAAATTCTAAAGAAGTAAAGAAGGCAGTAGAAACTGCAAAAAAGAAATATGGCAAATTAGATTGCCTTGTTAATTGTGCTGCCAGCTACGAAGGAAATATCTTTAAGACTGTTGTTGATACTCCTGAAAAAGATTGGAAAAAGATAATTGATGTTAACCTTAATGGATATTATTTGTTTGCAAAATATGCAATTCCTCTTATCCTTAAGAGTGGAGGAGGCACAATTGTTAATATTTCTTCTATGGCTGCATTTAATGTTGTGCCAAACTTTGCAGTCTATCATGTTACAAAGGCTGCGATTAATGGTTTAACAAGAGTTTTGGCTGTTGATCATTCTCCTAAGATAAGGGCTAATGCTATCTGCCCTGGTTTTGTTAAGATTGCAAACTCTGAAGGTGATCGTTCTCCAAACAAGTTAAAGAAACGGTATGATAATATTGCAAAAGACTACCCTTTGAAACGCGTGTGTACAGTCGACGAGATTGCAAGCATTGCACTGTTTTTAGCAAGCGCTGATTCATCTTACATTAATGGAGAGTGCATAATGGCCGATGGAGGCCGTTTTGTTACTGATTATTTTGATTAAGCTCTTTGTAGTATGGTCCTCTTTTAAGAAAATCTAAGAACTGTTCTTCTAATTATTAATCTGAATAATCAAATAAATAATAAAAAAAGAAACCCCGCGCGTGTGGCCGCGGGGTGACTTCGTTTTTTGCCTTCATTAAACTTAATTGGGGGTGGTAAAATGAAGGCAAAGAAAAACACCGGCTGAATTGCTTCAGCCTGCTTCACCAAAGACCAAAGGGGGTGAACTTAATTGATGATTTCTATGCCTAGTGTTTCTTCAAGCTCAGCTTTTGCAGCTGCCTTGCTTGTTGCTGTGGCCTTACCAACAATCCAGGGCGAGTTGACTCCGGTGATGATGGTCATGACCATCAGTTTTCCTTTCATCTCTTCACCGACTCTTGCTCCCCAGATTACATTTGCGTCTTCATCCAGGCTTTCTGTGACAAGCTCTCCAATCTTGTTGATCTCTTCCAAGGTCATATCAGGGCCGCCGCTGATATGGATAAGTGCTCCTGTTGCACCTGCATAATCAATATCCAGCAGCGGGTTTTCAAGAGCGCCTTTGACAGCTTCCTCTACCCTATTATTTGTGTCAGAACTTCCAACACCAATAGCTGCGACTCCGCCGTTTGTCATGATTGTCTTGACGTCTGCATAGTCCAGGTTGACCAGGCTTGGCATAGCGATTGTCTCAACAATTCCTTTAATCATTGTAGCAATCAATTCATTTGCTACTGCAAATGCCTGTTGTATAGGTAGGTTTCCGGCAATAGTAACCAGCCTGTTATTGTCTATCACAATAACTGTATCAGAGTATTTTCTCAGTTGCTCAAGACCGAATTCTGCTTTTTCGATTCTTGCACGCTCGATATTGAAAGGCATGGTGACTGTACCTATGACAATAGCTCCCATGTCTTTTGCAAGCTGTGCAATTACTGGTGCAGATCCTGTACCGGTTCCACCTCCTAATCCCGCGCAAACAAATGCCATGTCAGCTCCTTTAAGAGCTGTCTTTAGCTCATTAATGCTCTCTTGAGCAGCTTCTGCTCCTTTTTTGGGGAAACCTCCGCAGCCCAGGCCACGAGTGCATTCCTTACCGATTATAAACTTTTTATCTGCTTCAGAAATGTTCAAGTGCTGCTTGTCTGTGTTGCAAGCAAGAATTTCTGCACCCTTGATTCCTCTTTTGTAGAGCCAGGTAACCATATTATTACCTCCGCCCCCTGTGCCAATCACTTTTATATTTGCTTGGCCGACTTGCAGGCCATCCATATTTAGGTCTTGTTTCTTTGCATTTTCTAGGATTACGTCCATTTGTATCCCCCCTTTTGGTTTTGTCTTTTTTAATCTATATATCCCCACATAACCTTTACACTTGCGAAATGTTTATATGTAGGTTAACTTTAATTTTTCCCAGAACGAGGGGTTTATGATGAGTTTGCGCCAACAAATTTATCTGAGAGAAATCACATTCGTTCAACTAATACTAAACGCCAAATTAGTATTTCGCCAAAATATTTACGATAAAATTTAAACCGGGTTCGCCAAAACTCTGTTTAAAATTAATATTTCTTTTAATTAATAAATGTA
>CAZXEZ010000050.1:0-7810 GCA_964640255.1 uncultured Methanosarcinales archaeon
CGCTCAAGCAGCATCCCTTGACAAGTCTGAGGAAGATTCTGTTGCTTTTGCTAAAGAAGCATTAAAGCAAGAAACAATACGTGTGACTGGTGGCTGGGATGAAGAATTGGATATGCTGACTGAAGAAGGGTATACATATTTGATTAAGACTTATGAAAGAACAAAATCAACTGAAGAAGCTGTATTAGATTTAATTGTTGAATTCAAGACAATAAATCTCTTTAGTTTTTGGAAAAATGTTGTTAAGAAAAAAGGTTATGGCAGAACTGAAGGAATAGAAGTTACTGCCGGCAAGGCACCTGTAAGAACAATGGATGATACATATCGGTTTTTTGAGCCATATGAGCAGTATTTTGATACATCCATGGCTGTCAAAGAATGTGGCGGCAGAGGCATAACAGATTACATCTCTGATGTTCTAAAGCATGATGCTACTTTTTATGCAGAGTTATTGGGCATACGCCAGCAAAAGCTTGGAGAAAACTTTTATGATTATATCTCTTATAATGTTGGCTGCCTTGAGGTTTATCCTTCAAATATAGATTATTACTGTTATGATGAGTATCCTGCGCAGGCAGCTGCTAAAGCAACGGTACAGATAGCTGCAATTGTTATGGATGTTGTTATTATTGCAACAATGCCTGCGGCCTCTCCTGCTGTTTTCTTTCTTACAGGGGCTGCGGCAGGAGCTGCTGATGTGGTGATAAGTGCTACAGAATTATGGCCCTTGACTACAAGAATGCCTTGGAAATAATTTAGCTAAGCATTATGATTGTTTTGCCATCTGTTTTTCCTTCTTTTATGTCGTTTGCATTAACATTTCCCACAACGATTCCACCTAAGTGTGCATCATTATATGTAAATGGAAATCTTCCAGGGTCATCTAATATTGGGGTCATATAAATACCGTTTGCAACAGGGACGTATTCGAAAGGCATGCTGTTCTGGTATGTTGCTCCCCAAACTATGTTTACGCTGTTTCCAAACTTATCTTTCCAGTCTTCATCAAGAAAAATGAATGCAATTGGCTGGGCATCATCTATTCTTTCTGCTATCACACCTTGAAGAATGCCGTCATTCAGCACAAGATCTTTTGTTATTTCCATTAATATACTCCCATTAGGGCCGTAGTATTTGTTTTTGAAGAATTCTCCTTCATATATTCCATCAAATCCAAAGACAGCATCAATCAATGCATATTTGTATTGTTCATTTATTTCATTAAAAGTACCTGCTCCTTTTGTAACCTGTTCAAAGTTTACTTCCATTGTGTCATTAGGTTTTTCATCTATCCAGTCTTCGGGGTTATCGCTGTACACCATCTCTTTCGGCCGTAATGCGCAGTAAGCGATTATTATAAGTAAGAGAATTATGATTGCCCCTATCACCACTTTTTTGTTCATACTTAATTTATTCACAGGCGCCTATTTAAATTTTTTGGAAATATTTATATATCTGTAGAAATACTTATGATTCCATGGACAAAAAAGCAGTTCAATTATCTATTCAGACAATGATTCTTGTAATTCTTGGATTGATTGTCTTGGTTGTCTTGATTTTCTTGATAAGGGGTCAGATTAGCAAGGGTGCTAGCCAGTATTTTGATATTGGTGAGAGCGCTGCTAAAGAAGCTTCTATTAAAGAATGTTCAAGTGGCTTGTTTGTTGAAAGGAAATGTGCTCCTAGTTGTACTGGACTGACACAAAATAGCAAGTATTACTGGAAAAGCGTTGGTATCAGGAATTGTAAAGAGGAAATCTGTTGTGAGCGCGGTGAGTTAAAGCCAGAGTCGCAGTGGCCTAAAAAAGAAGATAAAAAACCAGCCACTAAGTAGAAATATTTAAATAACATTCCGCCTAATTCTTTATTTATGCAAAAAAGAGGAGATATCAGTCTGGAAGCTTTGGTCAAGTTTATTCCTCACTTTGTTCTAGTTATCTGTCTTATTGCAGCTCTTGTTGTTATTTACCAGATCGCTCTGCCTAAAGAAAAAACAACTCCTGCAATTGATGATTTAGATAGGGTTGCTATGAACATTAAGCAGTTGAGTCCTGGGGAGATTGCTCCTGTTTTTACCACGACTCATGAGCATGTATTTACTTTATACCAAAAGGATCTTGCCAAAGATTCAACATATCCTGGCATGGTTCCTCAGCAGTGTGGTGATGATGCTTGCTTGTGTATTGTAGAGCCTGGCGGCAGGCGCACGTGCCGCATACTTTCTGGCATCACCAAGCCAGAGCTTGATGAAGACACAAAAAAGCTCAGGTGCCCTTCTGGCTCTTATGAGCAGTGTAAGTTTATGGACATGTGTTCTCTTCCAAAATCCCAGACTGTTAAGATTGAGAAGCCTGGTGATTCTGTCTATGTCTGCAGGAGCTGCAGTGAAATCATCATGGCAAACAATAAAGCAGCGTGTCTTAGACACATTCAATCAACATGACTTCTAGAAAAGGGAGTGTGATGGATATTGTATTGATGCCTACTTTTGTAACAGGCGTTGTTTTAGGGCTTATCTTCCTGGTCTTGCTTAATTCTATAATGGGAATCAGCTCTGACATGCAGTTTGAGACAAAATCTGCTGCAATCAATTCTGCTTTATTGCTAACTTCTCTGCAGGACGTTCACAGCAATGTGGAATACACTTATGTTGTAATGCATCCTTTTATTTATGATTTCCAGACCAACAAGGTGATGGTCTATCAGAAGAAGATGAATGAGTCTGGCAGGGGGGTATACACGTTTGCAGAGGATGGAATATTTGGGAGATTGATATTTATTCCTAATAAGCTGGATGCAGCAAAGATTCCTTTGCCCCATATTGTTTTTGTCAAGCAGGGCAATGAGGTTACTGTTGATAGTGTATATATTAACAAGAAATTCAAGCCTAATCTTAAGCTTCTGGAGTGCTCCATGCACAAGCCTGAAGAAAAGTTAAGAAATATAATATTAGATCCAGGTTATGGCTGGGATGCGGCATTAGCTGAGCAGGGAAGCAGTAATCCTGGCAATAAAGGAGACACACACAATAACTTGGTTGAGTCTGAGATTAACAGGATTCTTGCTGCAAGGGTTCTGGGTTATGCAAAAGACATTGTTGCTGGCAAGAACGCGCACACAAGAAGCTTGTCAAGAGATTCTAAAGTAAGCACAGATGAAAGGGTTAATATAATTGAGCAAGGCAGCAATTCTTTGATCTCAATACATGTTGGAAGCTATGCAGACACTAGCTTTAATCCTGTTCTTGCTTACATCAATGGTGATTCTGATAAAATCAAAGACAGCAGGAAGCTTGCCTGCAATATACTGAACCAGCTCTCTAAAAAAATTCCAGAGATTACTGATTTATCCATTATTCCTGTGAGTGTTGAGCAATTAGAAAGGTTTGAGAGGGATAATCCGCAGAGAGTCTTGAGAAAAGACAAGATTGCTGTTCAATTGGTCATAGGCAATATTCAGATTGAGGAAAATAATATATTGTCCAAGAAAATAGATGAAATAGCAGAGGCAGTTAAGATTGGCATTGAGAATTATTAAAAGCAAAAAAGCTTTTTGGGGATGGGCAGACTTTTTGTATTTTTTCTTTTATGTAGGCCTGACTTTTGTTCTTGCTATTGCAATCAGCAGTATACCTGATGGAATCCTTAATTCTGTCTTGCAGAAAGGCAACCTTGAATACACTACGAATAATGACAGGATGAATACTATGCTGGCTTACAAAGACCCGTATTCAGGCAGGTTTGATTATGCTGTGATTCAGTCTGATAAAATAATAAATAACGAGACAGTAAAGAATCTTTTGATATTTCCTAAGGATAAGAAAATAGCCATTGCGCTTAGTTTGGATGGAAAAAAATATTACTGGAAAAAGAATTTTTATGATATCGCAAAGCCGTTGACTCCTATAACTTATGAAAGCATAGTAAATACGCGTCTGGTGCAGCTCCCAAACAAGGAATGGAGGAAATTAACAATAGAGCAGGTGTATAAGCCATCATGAACAAGAAAGCAATTGATTTCAGGACACTGACTTTTCTGCTAGCAGTAATTATTATTGCAATACTTTTGATTATTTTTTATCTTTGGCAGGATACTTTAGGCAGGGAAGTTAAAGGAAAGATCCAGGTTGATTCAGATACTGTTCATAAGAATCATGTTCTTATTGATTTGTTGAATCAACCCATAGGCGAGGAAAAGACTATTGGTGATGCAATTGCGCAAGGTGAGTTAGATAAGGCTTGTAAAGAGGCAAAAAGCATGATAGCTTGGCTTTATGGTGAAAAAAAGGCGTTTACTCTTGAGTTTGATGATGATGAATTTTGTGGGTCAGATGAATCTCCAGAAGATGCAACTAAGTTAAGAATGATTATTCCGACTATGGACAATGCAGTTAAAGAGGTTTCACTTGAAATATGAAATTATTAAAGAATAAGAAAGGTTTTGACTGGGCTTTCTTGATAGTCGGTGTTACAATAATCTGTCTCGGTTTCTTGTATTTTCAGTTGGATAAGAAGATTGGTGGATTAGATCCCCCTATTGGCCAGATGCAGATGGATTTGATTGATAAGATGCAGCAGTCAGAGAATCTTTTGTTTTATGTCGACCAGGCAGGCAGGCTTGCTGCTTGTGATGCAGTGTATGAATTAGGCATGAATGGAGGCTTCTCAGGCTCAGGCCCTTGTGGAAGCACGGCACCAATGCCTGCTTTGGGCACTCTTGACCCTGTTGCTTTCAGTTACTGGGTAAAGGGAGATGATAAATGCTATGAAAATGTTAATTTCTATAAAGAATTCAAAGAGCTTTTCAAGAGTAATTTTTATCTGTATCTTAACAGGTATGATTTTGTTAAGGGTAGTATGTTGTTTTTGCAGGATAACCATGAATTCATGATTACTGGGAATAAAGTTGTTGGCTCTGCAGTAAAGAACATTGAGATGGAGTTTGTTTCTGCGCCAACTAGTGGTATTGGAATGGGAAGGTATTCATTCAAGCCCTCTTTTGCTCTTGATTTCAAGACAGGAATTGATGATTATTTTAAGATAACATCTGTTATTGATGAATTGGTTTCTTGCGAATCCCCGATGCAGGAGTGTGTTGATGATCTTAATACCCCTGGCCTAAAATGGGATTTCCAGAAAATGGGTCTTGCTATGTATGTATTTACAGTAGAGCAGGATATCAATTGCCGTTTTAAGGGACCTAAACCAAAAATCAGGTTTGCTATTGAAAAGCCAATCACTATAAAAGAAGCAGTAACACCTCCTATCCCTGCTCCTCCTGTGCCCCCTCTTCCAGGAAGTTAATCAGTATTCTCTAAAATACAAAAGTATATAAATAATTAGTGAACCTTTAGTTATAGGGTGGATGTTTATGATTAAAATTCCTTATGCAGAGATGATTGCTAAGATTAAAGAAAAGAAGGGCATGTCTCAAGAAGAGGTAGAAGCTAAAATCACTGACAAGCTTAAGCAGCTTTCTGGTCTTATCAGCAAAGAGGGCGCAGCCCATATAATTGCTAATGAATTAGATGTCAAGCTTGCAGAGCCTAGTGGAAAAATCAAGGACTTGTATGCAGGTATGAGAAACATAGAGGTCAATGGCAAGGTTCAGCAGATTTATGAAGTGAGAGAGTTCTCAAGGCAGGATGGCAGCACTGGCAAGGTTGGAAACTTCTTGATTGGTGATGAGACTGGTGTCATGCGTGTTGTCTGCTGGGGCAGTAAGACAGATCAGCTTTCACAGTTAAAAGAAAATGAAATAGTCCGGTTGACCTGTGGTCTTTGCAGGGATAATCAAGGCAAGTGTGAGATTCATCTTGGGGATAACAGTCAGTTGATTCTTAATCCAAGTGGGGTTGAAATTGGTGAGGTTCAGCATAAAAAACAGGTCTCTATAAGGAAGGATATAAAGGATCTTGCAGAGAATGATGAAAACATAGAGATTCTTGGAACTATTGTTCAGGTTTTTGATCCTAAGTTTTATGAGGTGTGCCCTGAGTGCGGTACGAGAACCAAAGAGAATAATGGAGAGTTTGTGTGCTTAAAGCACGGCAAGATCACTCCAGATTATGCTTATGTTGTCAATGTTTTCCTGGATGATGGGACAGAGAACATTCGTTGCGTCCTTTTCAGGAAGCAGGCAGAGTTCTTGTTCAACAAGACACATGAAGAGATGGATGCTTTCAGGAAAGCACCAGAAACTTTCGAGTCTCTCAAGATGGAGATGCTTGGAAATATTGTCAAGTTTGTCGGCAGGGCAAGAAAAAATGATTTCTTTGACAGATTAGAGTTCATGGCACAGCTTGTCTTTTCAGAGCCGGATCCTGAAGAGGAGATTCAGAGATTAAAAGCAGAACAATGATGGCCCACACCCACATGGCATTTGGCTTGTTATTTGGATTGTTATCTTTATCTTTTGTTCATCCAGCCAACAAATACATCTTTGTGGGGATTGCAATTTTTTCAAGCCTTCTCCCAGATCTTGATCATCCTCAGTCAAAGCTTGGAAGGAGAGTGTTTGTCTCAAGAATTTTCAGTATTTTCTTTGGGCACAGGGGTTTTTTTCATGCAGTATGGATTCCTATCGCAATATGGCTTATTCTAAGCTTTGGTTTTGGAATTTCATATGGTTCTGCTGTTTTCATTGGATATTTTGCTCACTTGTTCTCAGATGGCCTCACAAAAGCAGGTGTCAACCTTATACATCCCTTGAAACAGCTAAGGTTGCAGGGTTTTATTGAGACAGGCGGTGTTGCAGAGCATCTGGTCTTTTTTGCAGTCGTTGTTATCTCAATAATTCTGATTCTATAGCCTCCACTGGACACTGGACATTTTCTCGTAGCGTATTTAAACAGTTTTAGCTATCTTAATTCTATCGCGCCTCATCTCCCCCAAAGGAGATTGAAACAAGATGCGAAAGCAAGAGGTGAAAAAAATGAATAGACCTGAGAAAAAATTTAAGGCTGGCGCTGTAAGCGCGACAATATGGAAAAATGAAGGGCAAAGTAATGGAAAGACATTTGCTTTTCATACAATCTCGTTAACACGAGGTTACAAGGATAAGTCTGGGGAATGGAAGAATTCTTCTTCTTTAAGGCCTGGTGATCTGCCAAAAGCTGCTTTAGTGCTTGGCAAGGCATATGAGCACCTGATTCTGAACAATGGAGAAGGTGTAATTGAAGAGGAGCTGGTTGCATGATTCCTAATTGGGATACCTTTGAGCTCTGCAGGCGGTGGTTGACACAATTAGGACTAAAAATCCCAACTATATGGAATACTTCGGAGCTCTGCTCCATTGGGGTTTTTTATTTCCGGATCTTGCAGGGATTATTTCGATTACAGCCATGCAGCACCTCGTTTTTTCGAAATAATTCCTGGTTTTTGTTTTTCTTTTTCGGAAAAATCTCAGCAAGACATAATTAAAATGCAGACCACTATTATTTCAAAAAATGAAAAGGTGGTTTGCATGGAAAAAAATACACCAGAAAAAAAGTTTAGGGCAGGCACAGTAAGTGCTACTGTCTGGAAAAACCAGAGTAAAGAAGGAAATGAGTTCAGCTCTATTTCCTTTGAGAAAGGATACAAGGACGCTAACGGCGAGTGGAAATCAACAAGCCACTTGAATGTTAACGACCTCCCAAAGGCTTTGGTTGTGATAGGCAAGGCATTTGAGCATCTGTCACTAAAAGAGGCTTAATGCCTCTTTTTTTTATTTTTGGTGATGAATATGAAAAAAGAACAAAAAGGTGATAATATGGAACAAGAACTTGAACAACAAGTAAGAGAGCTTAAGAAAACAAAAGAAGATGCTT
>CAZXEZ010000051.1:0-7764 GCA_964640255.1 uncultured Methanosarcinales archaeon
CTGCATTATTGGGTATATCATCCCGCAGAGTTTTGGGTTGTCTCCGAACTTTACTACCTCTGCTGCTGCTCTTTTGCAGTCATTTACGCTTGCATCTGTAGATACTTTCAATACATCAAAAAAGAATTTCTTGTCCATCTGAAAGTCAGATCCTTTCACTATCTCAAAATTTGATATGTCTGCCCCTATTGCTTTGAGCATCAAAGGCATGACTTTTGCATAATAATTGTATCTTTTTTCTAGGACATCCCACGGAGTGCCGTCTAAAGCACCGTGCAAGTCTGCGAGTAATAATTTTACCTTGAATCCTGCTTTTAGAAAGTCTGCCAGTTTTAACATTGGCAAGAAGTATGCAATGTGCGGCTTCCCTGTTATTGCCGTTCCCAGGTATACTGCTGGTTTTTTCTTTTTTTGCAGCAGTTCTTTTAGTTCTTTCTCTGTCACAATCTCTTGCGTGTTTCTTTTTATCAGCTTTAGCTTTTCTTCGGCATTCATAACTATTGGCTTCTCTGTATTAGTATAAAAAGTTTTCTGAGAAAGTATATAAACTCACGAGTATTATGTTAGATTATGCTTGCCGTAACATCCTTGACTGCATACATGTTTTGTTCTAGAAAATTGTTTCTTGAGAAAGTTCTGGGTTATGAGGAAATACCTAGGGCCTTGTTAGTTAAAGGCTTGATTAAGCACAAGGTTTTTGAGGAAATGAACAAGCATGAGGCAAATATTGTTTCCTCTTTTCAAAAAGGTATCACAAAAGAGCAGATTCTTGACAAGTACAATGCAATCTACTCAGATGTATTGAGAAGGGCTATCCTGAATAGCAGGAAACAGTTGAGGCTGGCCAAGCTATTGCCTATTGCAGCCTTTAAGCAGTTCCAGCCGATATTCAGGCATGAGGCAGAGGCAAGGGCAGAGGGCATATCTAATTTCATCAAAGAAAAAGATATTTACGGTCTAGAATTATGGGAAAATCTTGTCCCTAAGATAAAGTCAGAGTACAAGATATCTGCCGAAGACTTGGGTATCTCTGGCAAGGTTGACCAGGTTCTTGTCTATCCAGATGGTGTTATTCCTATTGAGATTAAGTCTGGAAAATCCCCTAAAGAGGGTGCCTGGGAAAATCATAAGATTCAGCTTGCAGCATATGCTTTATTGTTAGAAAACACGTTCAATGTTTCTATAACCTCTGGATATGTAAAGTATATTGATGAGAGCATATCACGGCGTATTGAGATTAATGCTTTCCTTAAAGATCAGGTCAAGACCCTGATTAAAGAGGTTAATCTTTTGCTTAAATCAAGAAAACTCCCTAAAAAATGCTCTAACACCAACAAATGCGAGAAGTGTGGTCTGAAAAAGATATGTTACAGTGACGAAATCGCTGAAAAAGCAAAAAGTTTATATACGATTGCTCCCTAATCAAAACACATAAAAAGGAAGTTTAAGGGTGAAAAAACATGGCTGAAAAGAATAAACAATTCTCAAATAAAATAGTCGGTAAAACAGTAGTTAGCAAGGCAGGAAAGCGTTTTGGGGAAGTTGGAGATGTCATTTTTGAGACTAAATCAGGCGAATTAATCAATCTTGTACTTAAGAACCCTACAAGTTATACTGAGAAGCTAGAGCTGGAAAAAGATAAAGAAGGAAAGATGTTGATTCCTTTTTCTGCAGTTATTGCAATGGGAGATTTCATGGTTATTTCTGAAGAAGACATTATATAAGCGCTAAACCAAAACTATTTAAATCAGTTTGTGCTAGTCTTTTTTAGGGGGAGTTTAAGTTGAGTAAACAGAGCGTTATCTGGACAGAGAAATACAGGCCTTCTGTTTTTGATGAGATCAAGGGCCAGCAGGAGATTGTATCTAAAGTGCAGGCTTTTGTTGAGCAGAAAAACCTTCCTCACTTATTGTTTGCAGGTCCTGCAGGTATTGGCAAGAGCACCTTGGCTTTAGTTACTGCCAAGCAGATGTTTGGTCCTGAGTGGCGTCAGAATTTTCTTGAGCTTAATGCCTCTGATGAAAGAGGGATTGATGTTGTCAGGGTCAAGGTAAAGGATTTTGCAAGGACGAAAGCTATTGGTGATGTTCCTTTTAAGATTATTTTTCTGGATGAGTGTGATGCCTTGACAAGAGATGCTCAGCAGGCTCTGAGGAGAACAATGGAGAATTATGCAGCTACCTGTCGTTTTATCCTGGCTTGTAATTATTCCTCTAAGATTATAGATCCTATCCAGTCAAGGTGTGCTATGTTTAGGTTCAGGCCTCTGGCACAAGAGCACATGCTTGAGCTTGTTAATTTTATTGTGGAAAAAGAATCCCTTAAAGTTGATGATGCCGCAAAGCTTGCTCTAATTGAGGTTTCAGGAGGAGACTGTAGAAAGCTGGAGAATGTCCTGCAGAGCTGTGCCTCTATCACAAATAATATCACCAAAGAGGTTGTTTACTCTATGGCATCAACAGCACAGCCTCAAGAGATAAAAGATTTGCTAAGCATTGCAATCAAGGGAGATTTCCTTGCTGCAAGAAAGCAATTGCTTGGCATAATGCTTCGCTATGGCCTCTCTGGTCTAGACATAATAAAGCAGATTCAGAAAGAGATCTGGGAATTGGATATTGATTCCAGGCAAAAGGTTGCCTTGATTGACAAATGCGGTGAGATAGAGTTTAGATTAGTAGAAGGTTCTGATGAGTATTTGCAGTTAGAAGCACTATTGGCTCAGATTTGTGCTGTTAATAGCAAATTGCAAAAATAGCGGAACTTTTTAATTGCAATTTAGCGAATCTCGCAAATGTTTGATATGTCAGGAATACCACTCCTCTATTGAGGGGTGGACAAGCAAAGCACGTCTATTTAGTTAAAGTATCGTGGTATTTCTGAGCATGCTCAAGAACCACTGGTCAGGTCATGTGATTATGAAGCTATCGCTTCATGCCATCGGTCTATTGACTGGTGGTTCTTGACAGTTAATGAGATTAGCTATAAGAATTAAAAAAGAAATTCTACTCTGAAGGTGTCTCTCCAGAGCTTTTTATTGTTATAGAAGTTTGCTTGAACTCTTCGTAATCATATTCTGCCTCTAGTATAACCAGCTGTTCAAAGTCTATTCTTGTTGCTATTGTCTGTGTACAGGTCACTATTTTTGATCCGCTGAATAAGGTTATATATCCTTCTGCTGTTCTTCCTTTTGATTCTAGTCCTGTACAGCTTAGTCCAGGCAGGTTAGAATCAACTCTCATATACACTGCATCTTTGTTTTTTCTTTCGTCTTTAGAACATAAGGTGTTCTTTCCAAAAACATCTCCTGTTCCGGCATTTCTTACCTCAAAGCTGAATCCTATTTTGTCTCTTGATCTGGCGCTCTCTTTGAAGTTTGAGAATTGCACTGGTGCTCCGGAGTTGAACAATGGTTTTGATCCTGTTATTTCGCAGATTCCTTCTGGTGCCGGGTTCAAAATGTTCTCGCGAACACAAATCTTGCTTACTGCTTTTGTATTATACAAGTAGCACACATCTGCTCTTAGCGGAAGGTCAAGCTGTCCTCCTGTTATTGGAGACACGTGATTTAGTTCTTTGAATTCTAGGAATACTTGTGCTCCTGGAATCACATTTCCCTGCGCATCTTTCATTTTTGCCATTAGGTCGTCATCAGGGCTTGCAGTCAGTCCTTCCTCTAGTTTGTTGAATTCTGCAGGGTTTATTCCAGATATCTTTACCTTTACGTTTTCTTGTAATACCTCTGCCTCTCCTGTGTTCTCTAGTTTTATCACGATGTCAAATGGGTCTCTGCCGCCGTCAAAAACCTCTGGCCTTAAATCAACAAAATCTGCCACAACACCAGATGTGCCGCCGATAAATGGAGAAGTTATCTCAATCTGCTCTCCCTCACCTGCGCAACCTATTAAGAAAATCATTATTGCTATCATCACAAACAAGCTTTTTTTCATTTTATCATCCTCTTAAGCGATATAGAAATCGTCTGATTGTCGATTATATAAATTTTTCGTTAAAAAATATTTTTTAATGAATTTAGAACTTCTTTGAAGTTCTAATTTTCGCCGAAAAACAAGGGTTTTCGTCTGAATTTGGAAATGCTCTGCATTTCCAATTTTCTAAATTTTCGCCTAATAAACTGATACTATCTCTAGGTCTTTAAATGCGCTGGTTCTGTAGCCATAGTCTAGTGTAACTACTATTGGCGTTGAGTATGCACCTTGCCCTCTGGTCATCATCTCACAGAATACAATTCCTTTCCCATTTGTTAATCTTATGTGGTTCTGGTCTAGCGGCTTGCATGTTGGTTTTATAGAGACTCCTCCTATTGCAATGTCTCTTAGTTCAACATAGTCAATCTCATCAAAAGCAAGCGGTGATGTGTGGGGGCTGCATTTCTGCAGGTACTGTGAACCATACCTGAAAACCTCTCCGCCGCCCACATTCTGTACATGTATCTTGAATCTTGTTCTTCCTGGACTTGGGTCTATCTCTATCTGTGTCACCGCGACAGGACCTCCCTGTCCCCCTCCTAGTGATACTGGTGCAGGCGTGCATATTTTTGCTCTTGTTGTCGGTGCATATGGGTCTGGGTCAATGCAGATAGGTGATGTTGCTATTGTCTCGTATTCATAGCACGCTGTTGCAAGCAGTTTTACAGGGTATTTATCAATGTTTCTTGGCCGCAGCGGAGCAATGTTTCCTTTGAATGAAACCACATCAACGCCGCCCTGTGTCACAAACTGTGTTCTTCCTTCTATTAAGGGTATGTTTTCTCCCCACTCTAGTATGCCTGTTATGATGCTTGGGTCAAATCCAGACAAGTATATCTTGTCTCCTGGCCCCCCTACAGAGTATGCTCCTCTGTTCTCTATCTCTACAACAGCACTGAATGGTTCTGTGTCAAACAGCCTGTTCGGAGGAAGGTATTGCAGGAATTTTAGGTCTAATCCCTGCGTGCCTGTTCTGTATTGTGTTGTTACTACTTGCTCTTTGCCTTTTTGCATAGATGGAACACACGAAGTAATTAAAACAGCGAGAATCATTAAAATTAATATGACTTTTTTCATTGTTTATACAGTTTGAAAAACTTTTAAACTAGAGAAATTTTGTCTATTTCTACATTTTTCACAAAATTTCTTGTTTTTTATTGTTTATTTGTTTTGGTTTTTAAATATTTTATTATTTTAGTGCGAGTTTTTTGATATTTATTTTTTTCACAGCCCTGTCTAGGTAGCCGTAATCCAGCTCAATTGATAGCGGCGCAGTGTATGTTCCCTGAGTCTTGTCTATCCCAGCACCAAGGGTGCAGATTACTGTTGTGTCTTCTGTTAATCGTACTGTTTCTGGCCTGCAAGTTAAGGGAATGTCTGATAATTGCGCTCTTAGCTGCAACCGATTCCATGCATCCTTGCCAAGCGCCTTGCCTGTGCAGGCATCAAAAACTTTCTCTCTTGTCATTGCCTGTCCTGTCCCTTGGTTTTGTATCTTGATAACAAATTCTGGCTGTATTTTTTCAGGGTCGTCATGCGTCATCATTTTTGGTTCAACAGAGGTTATTGCGATTGGTGCCCCCTGCCCTCCTGAGAGGCTTATTTTTTGTGTCTTGCAGGGTTTTGTCTTCACCATGCCTGTAAGGTCTGTGTCAATGCATACAAGTGCTGTTGCCTCTGTTTTATATGGATAGCATGCTGTTGCTGTAACTGCAGTGTCATATGCCTCTATTCCAGGAATCAGTAGTTTTGATTTTGCCTTGAATTCTTTTATTGTCTTGCTGCCCTCTGGATTAAAGATTGATTTTCCGTCTAGGTCAAATCTGGCATCTGAAGCACTCTCAAGACTCACTTGTTGTTCCTCAATACCTATCACCAGCATGCCGTTTTTGATGTCTACTGCCCCTGCATTCTGAACATTTATCATTATCTTAAATAATTTTTCTTCATATAGTTCTGCTGGCGGTGCATTAGGCAGAAAACTTAGTACAACCCCTTTTGTTCCTTCGTGTATGTCTGGGACTTTTATCTGCTCTTTTTTCTGCCCCATAATTCCGCAGCTAGTTAAGAATAGTGCAAGTATGAGACAAAAGATTATTTTTTTCATGTTGTTGGTTGTTTAGGCTTTGCCACGCTTATTGCGCGTTTTGTTGTAAAACTATATTTGTACTTTGCAGTGACCTTGAAAGTTTTCTGCAGCGGCTCTGCACCAATTAATTGGTCATAGTCTGTTATTTTTGTGTGTGTCCTGAATGTGTAAGCGATTATGTCTTTTTCCATGTTTACCCTGTTTATTTCTTCTGATGGCACATAATACATGTTGTTTACCATGTCATCGCATCTTATTTTGTCTGCATCTGGCAGGTCTGCGCAAGATTTCACTGTGTGTTTTTCTGTGATTGGTATTCCATTAACATCTGTTACTGCTATCCCTTTTGGGGTGAATAGCAGGATGCTATCTATTTTTTTTAGTGTGCCTGTCCAGATATTGTCTATTGTCACCCCTATTGTCGGGCCTCTATCGTCTAGTATTGTTGCAGGGTCTGGTACGCTGTATGGTTGTTTTCCTACCCCTATGTCTCCCCCTATGCCTATCATTATCGGTCCTGATGTGTATTGTGTTGAAGGGTTTCTGTCTGGAAAGCCTGCAAGTGGGTCTTTTGCTCCAGGCACCCCTTTTGCAAAGTCTCTTATTGACTCTCTTGCTTTCTCTTTGTCCATGGTGTATACTAATTGGTATGATCTTGTTGTGAAATCAAAGTCAGCTGTTAGCTGGAAGTTATAGTTCTTTGGTTTAAGTGTGTCTTTATCAAATACACAGTCAATTGATTGCTCCTCGCTTGTCATTACCTTGAATGTTTCCTGCGGTATTATTCTGCTTGCAGGAATTTTGTCTGCAGTGCAGTTCAAGTGTATATCAAGAGGTTCTGCTATTGTCTCTGCTTTTAGTGTGGTGTATACTGTCGCAGGTTGGTTTGCATAAAAGGTTGGCTGTGCTGCTTTAAGTGGCTGCAGAAATACCCCTAAAGCTTTTTGCGCACTTTCGTCTACCTCCCCGGTGTAATAATCACCTGACATGACTTTTATGCTTCTTTCTGCTTCTTTGGCAATCTCTTTTTGTGTGGTTGATACTGCCTCTCGAGCAGTCACTCCTGCCTTGACAACTGTACTTGCCATGTATCTTACTGCAATTGCTGGAGAGTATGTTGCAGAGCTATATCCTTGCTCTTGTGCATATAGTTGTGCTTGTGGCATGAATGAGAATGCAAGCAAAGCAATCCAGAATACCATGTATGCAAAGCTTAGCCTTGGATAATATTCTGAATGAACCATCAGTAGATAGATTACCCATACTGGATTAAATGCAATTATCACGGCCCCGAGAGAGCCTCCCAGGTAAGGGACTACTTTGGGATACAAGAATGGAAATAAAAATGCAGTGAAGAAATAACAAATAATTATTACCCACTTGTCCTGCCACTTTCTGTAAAACTTCAGGGCAATTATTGAATAAATAACAAAGAATAATGACCATATATAGAAGTTTATCGGCCCTCCGCGATACCTCACGAATAAATCTATTGCATGTATCAGGAATACTAGAAGAAGCCAGGCCATTCCGCCTGCCCTTTCTGTTTTTGTCAGTCCTGCCTGGTATGTTTCTGAGGGTAATGCCATTTCACGCAGTGGTTATCTCTAGCTTTACGATGTTGAGTTCTGTCAGTGGCGTCAGTTCAATGTAGTTGTTTCCTTCCTCTATGTCGTCTGTTATGTCTGC
>CAZXEZ010000052.1:0-6206 GCA_964640255.1 uncultured Methanosarcinales archaeon
GCCTATTTTGTATAATCACCTGCAAAGTTTACTTTTGGATCATAATTTGCTGTTCTCTCAATCCTCTTGTATCTGTACTCGATTCTCATAAGTATATTACCTCAAGTCTCTTTGTTATTGATACTGCCCCGCTTGCAATGTCCTTGAACAATTGCAGGGCATTTTTCTTCCCTTTCTCTATCAATTCCAGCAGGTATTCATATGCTACATCGTGCAAGCCGTTTCTTGCGGGATTTGGAAGTACTGAGTTTCCTATTCCTGCGATGTTATATTTCTTTATTGCCTCCATCCAGGCTATTGAGAATGCAAATGCTTTTGTCTCCTCATCCCTGTCATCTGGGAGTGTTGGGCTCATCACGTGTCCTATCTCGTGTCCGATTGTCAGCATCATGCTGTCCAGGTGATTCTTTCTCACAAACACCTCATTGATTCCTTTTCCCTGCCTGTTGAGCGCAAATCCTTGTATTCCAGGGCCGAATCTTCCGCCTCCATGTGCTTTCTCAAATGCCTTGTCATCAAGCACGTGGATCTTCAGGTTATCTTCTGGGAATTTCTCTCCTGTTAATTTCTCAAATGCCGCTCTTGTGTAAGGCATTACCTCTGCTGTATTATGAATTACTGGTGTTGTTGGTCTTGTTGGTGACAAGAAAACATCTGGCGATACATATCTTTTGTTGTTCAGGTATAATTGTATATTATCTTTGCCAGACATATAGTTTGCTGCGGTTTTCAACGGCTTTGCATCCTCTACTGAAATTTCCAGCGGGCTTGCATGAGTGTAGTCTGCGTGTGTTGTTGCCTTTCCAGCTCCAAAGCCGTATGATTCTCCTGCATAAGCGCTTCTTGTTGGTCCTGTGGAGTACATGCTCTCTGGCTGGCTTCCATAGACTGCAGTCATGCTTTTACCATAACTGCTTGAAGAACTTCTTCCATATCCGCCTGAGCTTTTCCCGTACATTTTTACGCTGCCCTTTTGTTTCCTTTGCAATTGTTGAACATGTTTTGTGACATACTCACATAGTTTTTCATTGCCAAGCCAGAATCATTATGGACATACATTGTTCTTGGATCAAGCATCATGTAGACCGCAGTCACTGGCCTTATCTGGTTGTAGTTTTTGTGTGATGTCAGTATGCCTCTGTTATATCTTGTTGTCTCTGATTTCTCTTGCTTTATTTCCTCTTTTGCTGAATCATACTGTTGTATAGGTGCCTCTTTTTTGAGCTCTTTTTTATCTGGTTTCTCGTATTTTACTTCTCTTTTTTCTTCTTTCATTCTACTTTAGTTCTGCTTCTAAAGGTTTTTTCTTTGAGGCTTTCTTGGCCTCTGCTTCTAGGTCGATTCCTAGGTCTTTTAGTGCCTTGATATGCATCTGCATCAATTGCTCTACAATGCCAAGCATTCTCATCAATTCCTGTCTCTCTTTTGCAAGAGTTGTTAATGCTCCTTTATGAAAGCCAATCTGTTCTTGTTCGCTTCCCTCTGCTTTTGCTGCTTTTTTTGCCATTTTTTATCCTCCTTTATGCTGCTTTTTCTGCAGCTTCATAATTAGGTATTTGTGCAGGTGCTGCATATTTTTGCTTTGCCTGGATTATGTTCTGGTACTGGTTTGCTGCGATTGCCATGTACATCTGTGCTGCTGCCATTGCAGTATCTTTTGCCTCTCCATCCAGCTCTCCTGCAAGCTTTGCATATCCTACTGCAAGTCCTGCATATAACGGAGATTTTTGCTCCTCTGTCAGACCAATCTTGTCAGCTAGAATTGCATACAGTGCTAAACTTACCTCTTTAGGTATCTCTTCGCTTGTTGCAACTTGCTTGTATGCATCAAGCACCTTTTCCAAAGCATTTTCTTTTTCCATGATTTTCACCCACATATGACTTTTTTGTCACATAGGGCCCTATAGGTGTTGTGCACTTATAAAAATAGTGGGACAAAAATGTCATAATCAACATTGCTGCCCTTGCGTTAAAATAGGCTGGAAAATCGAAACCTTTATCGTGGGTCATAGTATTCTTACAGTTAAACTTGATGATTGGTGAACATGGCAAGCATAACAGTAGTAAATATTGTTGTTACAACAAGTTTGGAGCATACACTGCATTTAGAGAAGATTGCAGCTACACTGCCGAATACAGAGTATAATCCCGAACAATTTCCAGGATTGGTGATGAGGATAAAAGAGCCTAAAACTTCTGCTTTGCTGTTCACGTCAGGCAGGGTTGTCTGTACAGGCGCGAAAGACATAAGTTGTGCAAAAGAATCAATCCATAAAGTTATAGATTCTCTTGAAAAAGTGAATGTTAAAATAATGATAGAGCCAGTACTTAAAGTCCAGAACCTGGTAGGATCTGGGGAATTGGGCGTCGGGATTAATCTGAATATGCTTGCAATGAATCTTAATAACACAGAGTATGAGCCAGAACAATTTCCTGGTTTGGTGTATAAGCTAGAAAAACCTTTTCATGCCAGTTTCTTATTGTTCTCCAATGGAAAGATTGTTTGCACTGGGACAAAAAGCAGGGAAGAAATGGAACAATGCCTTGACCAGTTAGTCAAAGACTTGAAAAAAATAAAAAATGGGTGGGTAGAACCGAAAAAAGGCATTAAGAAGAAGAAAAAACGTGTCAAGAAAAAGAAAAAATAGACAAGAAAAATCCTGTGCATGTTCTTGTTATAGCAAACGCAACAAATATTCAAATAAGATTATTGCGTTTGCTTATTACGAAAACCTCAGGCTTTGTCTGATGGCTTGGAAATTTTTAATTTCCAAGAGCAAACAAATGTTCGATAATTATTTGCTTTGAGTATAAGTGAATCCTGGGATAAATCTGTTACTCTGGCTGATTTTACTTCTGCTCTTGAGAGGTAGAAAAGTTTATATACTATATTTCACATTTTCCTCGTTGGTGATGTAATTATGGCTAAAAAGAAGGCTAAGAAGAAAATCATTAAGAGAGCAGCGCCTAAGCGTGCTTTGAATGATTCAATTAAGGATGCTATCAAATACCCTTGGGAAAAGATGCAGAGGGCATTTTGGTTCTGGTTGATATTATTGCCAATATTCGGTTGGTTCCCATTGTATGGTTACATGCTGGATTTTATGCAGGGTATTGTTCAAGGCTCTGACAAGCAATTGCCTAAATTCGGAAAATACTGGGACTTGTTTGGGCAGGGATTCTTTTACTTGGTATTTGCGATTATCATCGGTGTTATCGTGCAGATACTCATAAGGATTCCAATAGTAGGATGGATTGCATACATATATGTAATCTTGATAACTCCGATACTTGCAATAAACTACGCTGTGAAAAGAAGGTTTGGAGCTTTCTTTGACATTGGTCTTGCAACAAAGATGGTGTTTGGCCACTTTGGAGCATACATTGTTATGATCCTAAAGACCATTGTCATAGCACTGTTCTGGCTGCTTTGTTCAATCCCGATAATTACCTTGATTTGGACACTGCCTGCAGCGCAGTTCAGTTCTGGATTCCTATTGGCGCAGTTCTATAGGAAGTACAAGTAATTTTTTTCTTTCGCAGAATTTCCTAGGAAATTCTGTGAATTTGGAAATCCTGCTGATTTCTAATTTTTATTTTTCTTTAATTCTGATACTATTAATTTGTCAAAAGCTTTATATTCTTATTTGATATTCCTGCATTCTGGGTGGGGGCATGAGTAAGAAGAATAAAATTGAGAAGAAAAGCATTTGGTTGAATATTCTATGTATAGTAGCGCCTGCTTTTGTTGCAGGAGTTATTGCTGGTTCTGCCCTTGTTCATTTCTCGCGTCCAGAACCTCTAGAAAAACAGCAGGCACTTGAAAAAAGAGATGCTCTTTCAAGAACACGCCCCCTGGATCAGGTTGTTAAAAGGCCTGGTGTTTTAGATCAGGCAATGGCTCATAATACTCAAGGATTGATTTATTTGAGGAGTAAACAAGTTAAAGCAGCAGAATCTGAATTTGAGAGGGCTCTGCAGGTATGTCCTAATTATGATGTTGCTCTAGACAATCTTTCAGATACTAAGTTGATTCTTGGCAAGTATCAGGAAGCGCTTAGTCTAATCCAACGATTGAGCGGGGTGCAGAAAGAAAATGAAAAAACAGATATGCGCAATATCTATTTCCTCTGGTCTCTTGATTTAGTTAAACAAAAAAAGTATGGTGTTGCACAAAACAAGCTTGAATATTTTCTTTCTTTAGGTCCAAGTACCCTGGAAATTCAGGATGCTGTTATTGCATACCAGAAGATAACAAATCAATATCTGCTAGCAGATGATTATGAAAACTGTGTCAGTCTTGGCAAGCTCTTGCTTCGCATAGTTCCCTATAACGAAAAAAAAGTGCGCGCAATGGTTCACTCAAATCTCGCGGTTTCTTATTGCTGGCTTGCTGAGCAGACAGGGCAGTTGGATTATCTTGACCCTGCCAAGCAGCATTTGATTCAGGCAGAGGCGCTTGATGAGAATAACCCTAAAATTAAGGCGATTTCCGAACAGTATCAGAAGCGTATTAAAGAAATTGAAGATAAAAAATAATTAAACACACTTTCCCTGCCAGGGTATTGCCCAGCGTTGCTTTAACATCCGTAATTGCTGTGTTGTATTGTATACTGCTCCTGTTGGACTTATTGCAGGTAATGATTTTGCTTGGCTCATATCGCAATTACCTGATGCACAATCTGCATTATTCCAGCATGAAAGGTGTTGTGCGCAAGGCACGCCCCAGGGGCTTGGGAAGTTTATATCATCGCAGTATGGCGGTTGTGGCGGGCATGGCAGACAGCTTCCTCCGCAGTTCCAGTCGCTTTCATCACCGTCTGATTGCAGGTTTGTGCAGTGTGCTGGATATGGTGATGTTATTATTGTCTGGCAGTTTTTGTCACAGGTTATCCCGTCTGGCGGGTCGCATTGCTCTCCAAGTCCTGCTTGTATTATTCCGTCTCCGCAGTATTCTATTTGGCATCCTGCAGAGCATCCATCTCCGCTGATAGTGTTTCCATCATCGCATTGTTCTCCTGCCTCAACTAATCCATTTCCGCAGACAGGTCCTGGAGGCGGAGGTGGTAGAGGTGGCGGAGTCGGAACTGGTGCTGGTGGTGTTGGAGTAGGAACTGGTGGTGTTGGTGTTGGCGTTGGCATTGTCACTGGAGGCGGTGTTGGTATAGGAACAGTTACTGGTGCTGGCGCAGGTCCTGGATGTGCTGCTGGTACTGGAACTTGCATTGCCCCTTGTGGTGTGTATCTTATTTGTGGTTTTGTTTTTATCTTGATGGATCCTATTAAAACTTCTTTTTTAACATAGCCTATTTCTTGTCCTTTTTCATCTCTGAGTAAGTATTGCCTGATTGCTGTCAGCCACTCTGCTGCTATTGCTCTTTTTTCCTCACCCTCTTCTGTTATCACTGCTGGTTTTGTCTCTATCCATTCTTCAACCATTTGTTTTTCTTCTGGTGTAATAGGGTATATTTCAGATGGCTTAAATGGTTTGTAGCGAACAAAAAATAGAACTAATAATATTAAGATAATGACCATGATTAATCCTTTAACAAATTTTTTCATATTTATTATACATAATGAAGTATATATATAAAAAGTTATTGTTTTTTTAAATTACTTTGGTCTTTTAGACAGTTACTCTCAAGCTTCTTCTAAGAAATAAAATATTATACGCACTTCCCCTGCCAAGGCAGTATCCAGCGCTGTCCTGCTAGTTTCTGTAGTTCAATTGGAGAATAATATTTCTTTCCTGTGTTTGGGTTTACTGCAGGAAGTCTTTTTGTTGCCATTCCTAAATCACATTTTCCTGTTGCACAGTCTGAATTGACCCAGCAGGACAGGTATGATGGATATCCTGGTGGCGGGCAGGGATTGCAGCTTCCTCCGCAGTCTAAATCACTTTCATCCACATCCCAGATTCTGTTTGCACAGTGTGCTGGTCCTGTGATAGGAGTTGGTGTTGGAGTAGGAACTGGTGTAGGTGTCGGAGTTGGTGTAATCACTGGCGGCGGTGTTGGTACAGGAACCTGTACTGGAGCCGGCGCAGGTGGCGGCGCTGTATCTGATTGATAATACATAAAGAATATAACTACGCATACCAGGACAATTAGTATCCAAGTGTTCTTCCTCTTTTTTTTCATAACTGTAATTTATATATTCTGGTATATAAACTTTTTGCTAGCAGAATTGTGTTTAGCACCTGGCAT
>CAZXEZ010000052.1:6216-7509 GCA_964640255.1 uncultured Methanosarcinales archaeon
TTCCATTTCTTATGCGGTAAATAGGGGGAGTTCAGTGCTTCGCACATATAGCCTTTTGCTTCGCAAAAGAAATTTATTTTAGAAAGGGGGAGTTTTGTCTAGAATTTCCATCCTTCAGATCTGAACATAGTTATTACATCAATGGCTTCTATGGACATCTCAGTAGAAACAAAAGGAATATTTTCCTTATTTCCTCTTAACTTTTCTTCTGTTACTACTATTCGTTTAATCTGAAATAAAGTTTTTTGGGTGCTTGTACTAATCTCAATAGCTAATGAAATCACCCATGGATCTGCATCAAATTTTCTATCTGTGTCAATAAGTGCAGGATGATTTTTTAGAATTTGTTGAACTAATGCAATTTGCTTAGGAGTAGGTTCTTTAAACATTTTTCTTTGCTTTTTTGCCCAATTACTTAATTGATCATCATTTTGATTAATCTCATTAAAAACTTCTCTAGGGGCAATTAGACGACCAGCAGTAGCAATGGTTTCTAGTTTTTTCCAAACACTAGGATAAACATCCAAGGGATTTTCTCTGTTTAGCTTCACTAATGATGAAGTGTCAATTATGTAAAAATTTGAAGTCATTTTTTCGCCTTTGCTAGAACCTTATCAAAATTCTTTGATTTAATTGATAGATAGTTTAATGCGTCTGTATAAGTTATAAATTCCTTGTCATAGTTATTAGCAACAAGCGAAATAAACTTATTGCCCACCTCAGAAAGTATTTTTTTATCAGCTGGTACTCCGCCTCCTCTTTTAGCTGCTTTTTCTTTTTTCAAACCTGATTTGAATCGATTAAGAATATTATAATAATCCTTTTTCTGAATAAAATTTAGTTTTCTCATTGAAAGAAGAAGCATTGCTTTGCTCACTTTATACTTCCTAGAAAGATAATTAAGAGTTTTTCTTTGAGTTAAAACGGCTTTATTCTCCATAAATATATTATTCGCTACAGCTTTTGGAAGTAAAAATGAAGCTGAAAAAGCATTACACCAGGATTCAATTTTGTCTTTACTTGATGAAGCTACATCTGGTAGATCTATCACTGATTCACCTAGTAGGATATGACCAAATTCATGCATTAAAGAGAATAATCTTGCTTTAATACTATCTTTTGTATTGACAACTATCACATTTGGGGTATCATCTACAAATACAAAACCTCTCGCATCCTCAATAGGCATAGAAAATTGAAAAACATAAATATTCCTGTCTTCTAAGATATCTCTCAGATAATGAAATAACTCATAGGCTGTCTTAAACTTACTTTGTTTTTCTAATGTTAATT
>CAZXEZ010000053.1:0-7446 GCA_964640255.1 uncultured Methanosarcinales archaeon
GCTTTCTCTTTTATGTCTTCTTTCTTTCCCCTTCTTTGCTTTTTTTCTGGCGGTCTGTTAGCCATCTTTATTCACCTTTCTTCTCTTCTTTTGGCTCCTCTAGCTTCGCGTTAGATGCTTCTTCTGGCTTTGCGTTCTTCTCTTCCTTAGGAGCTTTTTTCTTTTTTGGCTTCGCTGGCTTTGCGTTCTTCTCTTCTTTTGGCTCCTCTTTTGGAGCTTCCAGCTTTGCGTTCTTCTCTCCGCCTATTTTCTTGTTTATTTCAGCAATCACTTTTTTTGCAGTTCCCTCTGCAAGGATTGCGATTGCGCTTGTTCCGACCTTTATGCCGGCTGCAACACCCAGCTCTTCCTTGCTCTCTATCTCAATGCAAGGGACTCCTTTCTCTTTTGCAAGAATCGGTATGTGCATTATTATCTCTGGCGGGCTCACGTCTTTTGCAATTGCAACAAGTTTTGCATTGCCTCTCTCTAGCGCTTTTGTTGCCTCGTTTGCCCCTTTCTTAATCTTTCCTGTAGTCTTGGCTATTTCAATTGCTTCTAGTGCCTTGTCAGCAAGTTCTTTATCAACCATTTTCAATTCCCCTCCTAAATAGGTTTTTTTTTTATAACAGTGAGGTAAGAAATTTTTACCTCATTCAGCTCTGCCTGAGCTTCATCATGTCATAGGTAATTAGTAGAATTCAGGGTCGATTTATAAAGGTTTTGATTTTGTGTTGCTTGCGTTTTGTTAAAAAGGCAAGCTCAAAAAAATCTCTGATTTTTTTGTTGGTTTCTGTTTAGAAGGGCCTTTGAGTGAAGTAATTTATCATGCTCTCGATTGTCTCTGGAAACATTGCATATGCAAGCACTGCTCCAGATATTACTGTCAGTATCCCTGAACCGATTACCATGTTCCTGAGCTTGTATTGGGGTATTTTTATATCATCAGGGTCAAGCCTTCTGGGCATTACTTTGTATTTCTCAGAAAGCACATTTGTCGTATTCTCCAGGTCTTCCATAAGTATTCATGTATCTTTGTATTTTAAAAAGATTGTGACATAAAAAAAGAAATCTTATTATAAATCTACTTATTGGACTGGTAAAACACGATCGCTTTCAGGAAATCATCTTTTCCAAAGTCTGGCCAGAGCACATCTGTGAAGTGTATCCTGGCATTTGGGCAGTCCCATAATAACAGCCCTCCCAATGTCTTTTTCCTGCCGCTCACTATCATCAGGTCAGGCGGCATGAAGTAAGAGGAATAGATATTCTCTTTCAGCAGGGCCCTGTCTATCTTGTCTGGTGTTATCTTGTCTAGTTTGACCTGCTGTGTTATCAGTTTGCAGGCATCCACTATCTCTTCCTGCCCGTTGTATTGTATGCAGAAATTTACAAAGAACTTGTCATAGTCTTTTGTGTCTGATATGACTTTCTTGATCGGTTCTATTAATCTCTGGGGCAGGTTATACCACTTTCCTAAGACTGATATTTTGATCTGGTTCTCGTGTATCAACTGCCATTTTATTAATAGGTTAAAGAACTCCATCAACTGGTCTATCTCTTCCTCTGCCACTTTTGTTGTTCTTGAGAAAAAGGTCATTATGGGGATATTTAGTTTTGTCCCTACTTTTATCGCGTTTTTGATGTTCAAGAACTCTGTTTTATAGGCATCTGTGAGGGGCAGGTTGTTTTTTTCTGCGTGCTCCTCGCATCCGTCTACTATGACTGCAACGTGTTTTGGAAGGCCCTGGCTGCTAAGTTGTATCTTGCTCTTTACTCCTTCCCACAGGTTTATGATTCCCACAAAGCTCCCCAAAGTCTTATCAAAGCCGCGAACTTTGATTTTTAAAGCAATTCGCGTCGTGAGATCTTGTGTCTCACCACTCTGACTTCAAAACCCTCAAAAACCAAAGGTTTTTGACGGTGCTCAGAAAATTTCATTTTCCGACATTTTGTAAAGTTTAGTGTTGTTACTTGGTTGTTAATATACTAATATTTATAAACTTTTTCCCATTTAGAGGGGAAATGATAGAGTTGATATATGGAGTGTGCTTGTTTTTATTGATAATAGGGACTTTTACAGATCTGAAAGTCAGGGAGGTCCCTGACTGGCTTAATTATTCTGGAATCTTTATTGGTCTTGGACTGAGGTTGATGTGGTCTTTTTACTCTTTTGATTGGAGTTATATAATAGAAGGGCTTGTTGGTTTTGGAGTGTTCTTTGCAATTGCCTGTGCAATGTTTTACCTGGGCCAGTGGGGCGGCGGTGACTCAAAGATGCTGATGGCTCTGGGGGCTTTGTTAGGCCTTAAGTTTAGTTTTGGCCATATCACTGTTGCTTTTGTGATTTGCTTGATGATTGTTGGAGGGCTCTATGGATTTTTATGGAGCCTGGTTCTTGCTTTAAAGAATTGGAAGAGGTTTGTTCCTCAGTTCAAGAAAAGTATTGATGCAAACAAGAGATTCAGGGCCTTGTTCATTGGTTTTTCATTGGTCTTGTTTGTTTCTGCTATTTTTGCCCAAAGTGTATTTATAAAGTTCTTGCTGATTTTTGTTGCCTTGTTTATTCCTGTTATGGATTACTTGATTCTTGCTGTCAAGGCTGTCGAAAACACCTGTATGTATCAGAGGGTAAAAACAGCAGACCTTATAGAAGGTGACTGGATTGCAAAAGATGTCAAGGTCAAGGGAAAGAGGATCTGCGGACCTAAAGATCTTGGTATTGAGAAAAGTCAGATAAGAAAATTGATTAAATTAAAAGTCAAGTCAGTTGTCGTGAAGGTTGGGATCCCTTTTGTCCCTAGTTTTTTATTGGCTTTCTTGTTGGCTCTCTGGATCGGGAATCCTTTGGCTTTCTTCTTGTGATTGTTCAAACTCAAGAACATCAGAGATTTATATTATTTCTGTGTTTTAAGGAAGTGTTTTTTCAAATCCTTTTTCTTGGTAGAATTCCTCTATTTTTCCTGCGAGTTTTTGCACCTCTGTCCTCAGGCCGTCTATTAATATGAGGGTGCGGTCTTGTTTTTGCAGTTTCGTCACTTTTACATATCGTGATTCATATGCTGTCAGGGTTCCGAATTCTCCTGCATTTTGTGTTGATCTTGGGTAGACTTTCTGTTTTAGCAGCATCCCTTGCATATCTAGTTCTCCCACCCCCCTGAAAAAAAGGCTTTCAATGCAGTAAACCTCATCTATTTTTTTTATTGTCAGTTCGTGCAGCAGGTTTCCTGTCAGCCCTAGCGGTATTATCTCTCCGCTCTCTCGCAGTATGTTCACCAGGTTTCTGCCTGATTTTGCGCCCCAGCCGATGATACTGAGTATCTCTTTTATTGACTTCTCCTCTCTCCAGAGCCGCACTGCTTTGTCCTTTTGTCGCGGAATGACATACATAAGAATTCTTATGTTTTCTTGCTATAAAAAGTTTAGTCTTTTCTGAATAGCCTGGGTATTATTATCACCAATAGTATGAAGAACACGAATTTTATCAGAGGTGAAAGAATGTCGTAAAACATCAGGTTTCCCCTGATTAAAGGCATTGCCAGCGGGCATAAGAGGAAGAGTATTATGAATGTTATCCCTATTGTCTTGTCAAATATCCTGTTCTCTACATTTGCCAGCCCTGTTATTGCATAGATTATCACCAGCAATGGAAGAAGGCTCTCTGCCAGGGCATTTACTGCCATTGCATATTCTGTTCCAATCAGTGCCTCAACAAATGTGATTAATGTCCCTTGCACAAACAGCGGGTTTAAAAGAAGAAATACAGGCGGTATCATTGCAAGTATCCATGCTGTTTTCTTGTGTGTATCTTTTATCAGGAATATTATTGCCGCAGTATAGCAAATGATTGTTAAGGCGATTATGTGCGAGTAATTCAGCATGAATTCTGAGAATTGTCCCAAGAATGAGCTGATGTTCCAGAAGATTGACCTCAGGAAGTCCATTGGATATATGCCAAACATGAAAAGTTCGTATAGGTTGTTTACCCCGAACAAGATGCTCGCTATCGTGAATAATATTGTTGTTATTGCAAATGCAATGAATGTTTTTGTTCTTAGGTTCATCTTCTATACCCCACCCATACAGTGACTAGTTCTGTCATGTATTGGCTTAATATTGGTTTTACAGGGATTGGTTCAAATTCAACCCCCCTGAATTCTGAAAATACCTCTTTTGGAGGTATTAGGTTGAATCTTAATACCTTGCTTGCTAATAAGCCTGTTGGATTCTGGTTGACTAATGGAGCGATTATCGGCCCCTCTCCTACTACCCTGTCAAGCTCTCTTGCCACTTGTTTAAGGTCTTGGACTACTTCAAATAATCCTGCAATGATTAGCCAGTTGAATTCTTCTTTCTTGAATCCTTTTGTAGTTCCATTTACACTTTGGTTATAGAATGATTTTGCATAGGATAAGTCTCCCCCATCTGCTTTCCATAATCTCACAGGCACCCTGTGTTTTATTGCTTTTCTCTCTGCTATCCTTAAGCTTGGCACTGACATGTCAAAGGCGTCAATCACAAGCTTGTCTAGGTCTCTTCCTTTTTTTCTCTCTGCTTTGGTCAGCCCTGTTGTCCATCTTAGTGTTCCGCACCCTGCCTCTCCCCCTTTTGTCTCGCTTCCATTGATTAAAGGCAGGTCTGTCTGTTCAAAGAATTTCAGGGGAAATTGCTGGTGTCCGGTAAGATAGCTTCCTGCTTCATATATCAGTGTCATGGAAGAGTCATACTCACGAAAGTTCATTTTACTGGAGAAATAAGAAAAGAGGTATATAAATTTTATTGCTTGGAAAGGTTTAAATACAGTAGATTTGTTTTTGCTTTTTATGGAACTTGAAAAACTCAAAAAAGCCTTGCTTGTATCTTGGGGTAAAGATACTTCGTATTATCCTGATTATGATGGTTCTCAGCTCTGCTATGGCCAGTGTTTTGCAACAGTTCTTGTTGTGAATGATTATCTTGGCGGGAAAATCTGCAAGAAGAAGTGGGGTAAAGACGGTCATTTCTGGAACTTTATTGACGGCAAAGATGTTGACTTGACAAGAGAGCAGTTCAAGGAGCCTCATGACTTCTCAAACCCAGAGATTCTTGAGAGAAAAGATGTTTTGATTGCAAAGTATGAGGAACAGTGTGAAAAATATCAGATATTGAAGAAAAGGGTTGAAGAGTGGTTAAAGCAATAATTATTCTTTTTCTACAACCTTTATTATATGCCACCCGAACTGAGTCTTTACAGGCTTTGAGAGTTCATCTTTGTCCAGGCTGAATGCTGCTGTCTCAAATTCCTTGACCATCATTCCTTTGCCAAACCATCCTAAGTCTCCTCCTTTTTTTCCAGAAGGGCATGTTGACTTCTCTTTTGCTATTTCCTCAAATTCTTGGCCGTTTTTCAAATCATATAGAATTGCATTAGCTTCTTGTTCTGTCTTTACTAGAATATGTTTTGCATGTACTTTTTTTACCATTATTTCCTCCTTTTCTTCTTGTTTTTCTTCAGTTGTATTGTCTTCAACAGTTTTGTTTTCTTCTACTGTTTCATTCTTTTGCGAATCTGGAACTGTTTGTTTTTCTTCTACTGTTTCATTCTTGACAGGCTCTTCCTGTTTTTCTGCTTTTTTCTCAACAGGCCTTGCACAAGCAGTAAGAACCAATAAGATAATCAGTATGATTATTATCTTTTTCATATATGCCGCCTCTTTCTGCAGGGGATTTGTTCTGGTATAAATAGTTTTTGGGATTTTGGCCAAAACATTAATTTAAGCATTCTGATTTTAAGGATCTGCTATCACTAATTTCCATGCTTCTTCAACATTTTTTGCCAAGGTATCTGTTGCATCTGATTCTTTTTTCATATCTTTTACATCTTCTGGATCATTTCTTGCAAGGATTTCACCATAGCAGGCAGATGCTGCAGTTAGTGCTTTCTTAAACCCTTCCCTGTCATCATCTCTTGCAAATGCAGCTGCTGCAAAAAACCACGGCGATGGCATCATCCAGCTGTTTTCTGCGCTTAAAAGAACATCTTCTGTTGTTCGGCCCTCTACGAACTCTTTTGACAAGTATTTTTTCAGTGTTTGGTATGCTTCTTTTATCTCCACTTTCCCACCTGTAGAAAGATATTGCTGTTTTGTATTTAAAGTTTTTGTGATTTAAACATAATCAGGTATCTCTGAAGCATAGCCTTTGAGGCCTGTCTGTTCCTCAAGTGTCTCTAGAAGCTCTTTCATTCCCTTGCCGTGCATTATTTTGTTGAAATTTGCCCTTTCCTGTATTGTTGCTTCCTTGAAATATGCTGCAAATGCTTCTGTAAGATTGTCAATCACTTTCATGCTTTTTTCTCTGTGCGGCCCGTCTTTGTCCCACAGTTTCTTGAATTCTTTTCTCCCTATTTTTGAGACAGTGTCCTGGTTGCGGAGTATGACTGAGTTTACCACTGCCTTGAAAGCCAGTGCATATGTGTCTTCAAATTCCTTGTAGATTGGAGTTTTTAGTTCTTCAGGCACTCCGCACTCTTCTGCAAGGCTTATTCTGTACTTGCAGAATCCCAGGTAAGCACTGATTGCCTTGTGCAGGAATGCCTCTTTTTTGTTGGTCTTTGCCTGTTCATTCAGCAGGCCTTCATCTATTGTGTGCAGGACATGCTCTGCTATCATTTGGTCGAAAGAATCCCCGCTTTCACAGGCAGCATTTAGCTCATTTATCGCAATCACGCATTCCAGGGCCTCTCTGCGGTAATCGCGCTCTGAGTCATATGGGCGGGGCCACTCCACGTCTGCGATGAGTTTTTGCTTTACTTTCTGTATCAGTGTTTTTGTTTTTCTTTCTTCTGCTGCCCTGTCAACCATATGGTCCAGCCAGGTTGATCCTGGCTCTGGAACGTGAATAGTGTGTGCATCTGTTTTAGTAGTCTCCTCGTCTGTTTCAGTAGTAGAACTATGATGAGCTCCATCCTTTCTATCTTTTTCTAATTTCCTTTTTACCTGCTTCCAGATATCTTCAACCATGCACTTTTATAGGAGATTAAAGTATATAAAGTTTCGGGCTTTTTCATTAGTTTTAAAAAGGTCCAAATTTTTTTAGCAAAATATTTAACTGGGTTAATTATACCTTGTTTAGATTATGGCGGGGGAATAAAAATAAGATATTGTATAAAATTGGGGCTTGTGTTTTGGCAGGCGCTGCTTTGTTAGCGTCTTTTGGGTGTGATATATCTAGCAAAGGCCCTGTATATATCAAGGGCAAAGTAAAGAATGAAAAATTCATGGGCCGCGGAAGCTGGCAAATACACTTTTTCTGTAGAGACAGAGAATGAGCTTATTCTGTTTGAAAACTCAAAGCCTGAAGATGCGGCAGGCATTGACTCTTTGATAAATGACGATGACACTGTAAAACTGGAAATATTGGACAGAAACCTTCACTCAGCCACACCAGTCAGCGTCTCTTCCATCCTTGAAGTCAACGGCAAGAAAG
>CAZXEZ010000054.1:0-4247 GCA_964640255.1 uncultured Methanosarcinales archaeon
CAAGCGCGCCACAGAGGATGAGTTTTTCAGGGTAGAGCGCTTGGGCAATAATCAATTGATTAGTGAGAGTGATAATTTTTACCACACTGTCTGCTTGGCCTTCAGCCCCAGGATGATTGCTGCAAGCGGCCGGCTGGTTGGTGCCCGCAGGGTTTCAGAGATTTGCGCTCCGCTTGTTGCTTATGAGGGTGCTGCCACAAGGCCTTACACAACAGTTCCTGATGAAGACCTTCCTGGAGGCCAGGCTGCTGAAGAAGAAGGCGCTCCAGAATATGAAGAAAATCCATTGGCAGGAGCATAAAATGAAAAATCAGATAACAAGAATAATTGGAATCATTTTGCTAGTTTTATCTTTTGTTGCGCATAAGTATTTTGGTGCTTATGTTGTTGCTGTTGTTCTTGCTGGCCTGATTTTGATGATTTTTGATAAGAGGATTGCATCAAGAGAATTTAATACATTCCTTAAGTCTTTCAAATTAATCAACAAGCGTTTTGTTTTAATTGCTTTTTATGACATGATTTGCTTGAGTATATTCTTCTTGATTGTCCCTTTGTTTTCAAAATGGTTTACAAAAAGCATGGGCAATGTGGCAGGCATAAGAAGTTTGATATATTTGCTGTTTTTATTGTGGATTTATTTTTTTGCAGTCACTTTGATATTATTAATCACTTACACTATTTTCAAGGGCTTGATCTGGCTAACGATCTTAAAGAAAAAGCCAAATGCACATTATTTCAAGAAATTGTTCCTGCTTAATTTGTGCTGGTGGCTTATCCTGTTAATTCCTTTTTTCATAATAATTTTTGGTGTAAAGCAAAACTATCTGTTTTATGTAATAATACTTTTTGCTATTGCATACACTCATTTAACTTCAGTAATGCATTATATTTTGACAAAAGATTTGCGTGTTGGCAGGGCTCTTAAGCAGGCTTTGATGATAAGTTTTGGGAGGGCTGCAAAAGCATTCCTTGTGCCATACTCATTCATTGTCATTGTTTATTTGGTTTTATTGCAGGTATTTTGGTTTGTCCCAAAAGATATCAACACCATGCTGTTTGCTTCACTGCTTTTCACAGTGTTTTTCCTTGCGTGGTACAGGCTTTATTTGGCACAGGTTTTAAAGACGTTTGACGTATGACGTTTGACGTTTCACGTTTGACGTATGACGTTTCACGTTCGACGTTTGACGTTCAGATGACATAACATTTTTATATATAAACAGTAAAAATTAGGTAAAAAGGGGTAATTATGAGAAAAAAGAGGGCACAGGTCACTATATTTATCATTATAGGTATAATTCTCTTGCTTAGTACTATCACAGTTATATATCTGGTTACAAGAGAGAAGGCCAGGCCTGTTGAAGAGGCGATAATTGTTCCAGAGGATGTCAAGCCCATACACGAGTTCATTACTAATTGTCTGTACCAGACCTCTAAGAGGGGTGTTTCATTGATGGGCCAGCAGGCAGGCTTTGCTTATGTTCCTGCGATAATAAGAAATACATATGAGGCAAGCATTCATCTTGACAAGAAAGGGGCGTTTGTGGTTCCTTTTTGGTATTATGAGGGGGAGGACAGGACTCCGAGCCTGACTTTCATGGAAAAAGAACTGCAGAGATATGTCTATGAGCACCTTAATGAGTGTCTTGGTGAACTGGAGTCATTCAAGGGCCAGTATGAGATTGAGGAAAAAGAGGATTTTCTTCCCTCTATCACAATCACAGAAGAAGAGGTTATCGCAAAGATGAAGTGGCCTCTTGCCCTGACTTCTCTTGGAAGGACCACGAATATCGAGGATTATATTGCAAGGCTTGATGTCAAGCTGAAAAAAGCTCACGAGATTGCATCAAAGGTTATGAAGTATGAGAATGAAGCAACTTTTTTTGAGAACTTTACGATTAATTCAATGAGCGCTGATACAGAGATTCCTACTGATGACATGCGTTTTGAGTGCAGGCAGAGGAGATGGCACCTGGATGATGTGACAAAGCGTCTTCAAAGGATTTTGTATTATAACCTGCCTGTTGTGCGTGTTGAGAACACTAATTATGTTCCTTTTGTTGCAAAAAGAAAGTATTATGAGAGATTAGAGGATGATAGGGAAGATATGTGGGAGGAGCTTTCAGAAGGTGCTGAGACGCTAACCCCTCCAAAATACACTCCGCGCGATGCTATTGAGTTTTTCAAGTACAGGATTGAGGCAGGTGTTAACCCAACAGACCTTAAGGCTAGTTTTGATTACCAGCCTGGTTGGGGGATGAGATTGAGCGGCGTCCCGAATTCAGGCGGCTGGCTAAAATCTAATGCAGGCCGTGGTGACAGGAGCATGATTGGCTTCTTGTGCATCAATCAATGGCACTTCACTTATGACATAATCTATCCTATACGGCTGACAATAAAGGACGATTCTGCATTTGCAGGAGAGGGTTTTATTTTTCAGATGGCATTTCCTGTCTTGGTTAATAATAATGTTCCTGAGAGAAAATATTTTGGCGTGCGGCAGTTCAGGACAGTTGACTTTGACAAGCCTTTCTGTGCAGTTACTGGAGAACAGCCTGTGGACATAAGGGCGACTGGCTTTACAGAGGCAAGCCCTATTGAGACAGAGATGGATAATGTCACGTTCAAATATCGCTGCATGACAGAGGAATGCTTGATGGGAGAGTCTGTTGCAGATGACGGCTATTACAGGCTGAGGACAACTGTGCCTACTGCCTGCATAAATCCTATTATTGTTGCTGAGAAAGATGGTTATCTGCCTGCAGAGGCAGTGCTTAAGGGAGATGAGCTGACAATACCCCTGAAAAAGGTGAGGCCTTTTGATGTTCAGGTTGTCGTGCATCCGTATAATTCCTATGCAAAGGAATGGAATCCTCCAAGATACAAATTGAGAAGCTCTGAAAAAGCATTGATACACGTCGGACTGAAAGGTGAGCCGTTTGAGCAATACCTTGAGATGCCTTCCAATGAAACCGTGCTTGAGTTTGTTGAGGGCAGGGAAAAATATAACATTGACATAACCCTCGCTGCCATGAGTAATCCTATTGGAGGTTATCTTGCAAGAGACATGGAGATAAGGTATTCTGACTTTGCAGATGCAGACACAATAGAGCTGCACGTGTTTGAGTATGTTCCAAACCCTACCAAAGCACAGAATCCTGCTGCAGAGCAGTTGAGGATGGACATGTATACATTCATGGTGAATGGCAATTATACTGAGAAGTTGAGGCCTACATTCAGATGAGAACCAATACAAAACTTCAGTTGAGTTCACTGTTCATGATAGTCTTGATGCTGTTGTTGCCTGTTGCTTTTGCGCAGAACATGACAAACTTGACTGCAGGCAATGAGACTGCAGTTGCTGCTGAAGAGCTTTCTCTTGAAGTTGTTGCTCCTTTATTTAGCAAGGATAAGTACATCACTATTGAAGGAACAACTGTCCCTAATGCAAGGCTTGAGTATTACATCGGCCCTACTAAGATAAAGGTCAGCAGGGCAAAAAGCGACGGCACTTTCATAACATCAAGGATTCCTATGATAAAGAAAGGGGATAATGACCTTTTGGTGAAGGCAACTATTGAGGACAAGGCTGCGCAGAAGTCATTCACAGTGAATTATGATCCTGTCCCTCCTGACCTGAATGTTTCAGCAATACCTGAGTTTACCACAAAGACCTCTTTGAATGTTCATGGCGATGTTTCAGAGCCTGTTTTGATTAAGTACACAAGCTATCCTAAGAAGGATTCTGATGCACCTCCTAAAATTACCAGCCTGGAGATGCGGGAGATTAAGAAGAACCAGGTCACTATGGTCTGGACTCCTTCAGATGCTCTTGATTTATTGGAATATGCAATTTACAGGGACGGCAAGAGGATTGGTGTTGCGCGTTCTGCTATTTTTGTTGATAATGCTGCTGCAAGCGGAAAGGAATACACTTACAGGGTCAGTGCTGTTGACACGAGCTGTAACGAGGGTGTCAAGTCTGCTCCTAAGAAGGCAGTGACTCCTCCTGGCGGAAGTGCTGAGGAAACAGCAGTTGTTGTTCCTTTGAGCTGCGCTCCTGTTTACAAGACTCTTGATACTTTTGTTCCTTTTGATATAACTCTTCCTTTGCAGGCCGGCGGTAATGTTGTTGAGATAATTGCTTCTGACAAGGCAGGCAATACCGCGAGAATTGAGAAGCTTGTCACAGTTGACACAGGCCCTCCGCAGTTTGTCATGACTAATCTTGATAATATTGGCACTAC
>CAZXEZ010000054.1:4257-7159 GCA_964640255.1 uncultured Methanosarcinales archaeon
TTCTGAGAAAGGTTCTGTTTTTGTTTATGTTAATGATGAGAAAAACCCGAGCCATTTTGGTGTTACAGATGATTCTGGAGGTTTTGAGATACTTGTAAAGCTGAAGTCAGATGTTAAGGTTCAGGCAGGCCAGGCTGCAGAGCTTGATACAGGTGTCGGCTGGCAGAACAAGATTAAGCTAAAGGCAGTTGACCTTGCAGGGCAGGAGGCGTGGTATCCTGGCCAGCAGCAGTCTAAGGATGTTATCTGGGCAATATGTGGTTATGGTTCTTGGCTTGATTTTGATGTTGAGGAGATTACTCCGGCAACAATGACTCCAAGATTGTTGATGCAGGGTATTCAGCAGATTGGGATTCCTTTTACTTTGAAGTACATCGGCGGCCAGGATGATGCGCAGATTGCAGGTGTTGTGAATGCTGTTCCTGTCCGCATATCTCCTGACTTGGAGGATTCTTTTGATAATGAGAAGATAAGCAATTCCCAGGTCTGGATAAAACCAAGGCCTGGTATAAAAGGTGTCTGGGATGGTTATGTCCAGATTAATTTTGTCAAGTGGCCTGTTGACCAGCTTGAGCTGGAGGGCAATGTTACAAGTGCTGCTATTGAGGCAGCAATCAGTGATTGGAGAAGAGGGGAATTCCATGAAGCCGGCTGGGCTGGAAGAGGTGCTTACCTAAGACCAGGATGCCTGAATCCTGCAATGGGTTGTGTAAAGCTCTATCTTGAGATTGATATTCCTTTGAAGGAGAAGAGCAGGATTTATGACCCAAATACACAGCAGGAACGGTTTGAGTGGAAGACTGTCAGGCAGAGGAACTGTCTCCCTATAATACTGGATATTGACCAGGTGATTCCTCCTGATGTCATAAGAAAGGATGCTTTGAAAGGAACATCTAATTTCCTTGGAAGCGCAATTGACTTGATTGATGAGATACTTGATCCATTGTATACTTTTACTGAGAATATGGTCTACCTGTGCATGGGTGCTGCTGCGACATTGTTCATAATGAGTCTTGCAAAAAGAGTGGCGTGCAGTCCTATTCTTGAGAAAGTAGGCATGGCAGAGAAGTTTGACCCTGTTATTGCAGAGACAGGTCTTTGCAGGATGGCTTATGGCGGTGAAGCAGAGCAGAAAAAAGATGAAGACAAGGCAAAAGCAAAAGAATTAAAGCTTAAAAAATCAGACAAGTACAGGAGCTGCAGGTCTTGTGAAGACATGACCCAGAAATACAGGGATCTTATCCAGGATGTTTACCAGCCCATCTGTGACAGGATTAGCTGCCCAAGCGCCCCTACTGTCCAGAAGTTCATCATAGACAAGAGAGGCTCTGTAAAAAAAATAACAAAGAACATTGAGAATCTTAAGATTGGTGACAATCCAGATACGGCAAGACAGAACTGGATTATGGAAAGATGGGGCGTTAAAGGCGATGTTTTTTCTGGCAATAGCTGCGGCTTTAAAGACTTGATAAGTACTAGTTATACTGTTTCAAAGAAAACACCAGAACCTGAAAAGCCTGTAGCTTCTGCTTCAACCCCAACAGGCTCTGTGGTGACAGAGGATATCCTCAATTCTTTTGCAACAGGCTCTGCTATTGCTGGCCAGGAAGTGTATGGTCCGCCTGCAGAGATTCCGCAATCTGATGGAGATGAGGTATATGTTCCTCCGCTGCCTTCGGGATATTCGCATCCAACAACTATGATTTGCGGCATTAAAATAGGCGAAGGGCCTCTAAAAGGCACAGACGGAAAGATAGGTATCAAAGAAATTTATGAGGTTTACAAGGGGGATTATACTGTAACTATTGATGGGAAATCTGTGAATCTGAAAGAGCTTTGTTCAGATCCTTCTTTCCATCCTGCCTGTCCTTTGTGCTGCGGTATTGAGTATATGTGGGAGTGGAATAGTGCGTGTGGTGTTGGTAATTTCCTTGGCTCTACAACAGGGGGTCTTGATATTGATACTTATGATGAGTTAAAGCACAGCACAAAGCTTGCTGCTGAGAAAGTTGGCCGTGGTGATGATGTTGGCGGTGACGGCTTCTTGGGAATATTTAATTCATTGTCTGGCTTCTGCACTCCAGAGGGAAACCCCACTCCTGATGTCATAAGCACTCACTTGAATTTCAAGCCTGGTATTGAAGAGGCAGAAAGCAACTTGATGCAGGTGTTTGTCTTTCCAGACACCACTAAGGGAGGGGATGAGTTCAAGTACAGGATTTACAGGGGTTATCTTGCAAAGAGTTTTGTTATTGAGAATGCAATAAGCAAGGGAAAGAAATTTGATGTGTATAGTTTCTCAAGCACGTTAAAGGCTGTCAAGGAAAAAGAGCTTACAAGACACTTTGGGAATCTTGGCACAAAAGCAGAAGCTGCTGACAAGAAGAAATTTGTTTCAGCGTTATGCACGAAATTGGGCGAGTCCAAATTTACTGGAAGCAAGAAGTGCACTACAGTTGCTCCTGGGATATTTGAGCAGGTAAAGGGCCATGTGGGTACTGTTGAGCAGGAATACATAATAAGGCCTGATTCCAGCATAATAAACAGCGTCAGGTGCATCTGCCTGAGTGCAATCATCGCGTTCTTGGAGCAGTGGAGGCAGATTGCGCAGGCAATCAAGAACTGTATTGACATGATTATTCTTACTGGTGATGGTGAGGAAGGAATGTGCAGGTCGATGCTGAGCAATTATGTTTGTGATTTGTTGTGGGAGATAATTACCTGTTTTACTAACAAGTGGAGCAAGCCGAGCGGAGCAAGAAAAAGCAGGGATGTCGGTATTGGTGATGTTCTTGGCCTGGTGACTGGTGCTGGAACAGATGTCTCAAATAATGTAAAGGGAAGGTATGGCGAGACAGCAATGTTCAATGCGATGTTTAATGAGAAGGAGATTGTGCATGGC
>CAZXEZ010000055.1:0-7029 GCA_964640255.1 uncultured Methanosarcinales archaeon
GAGCGCCTTTGCAAAGGGATAGAGGATTGCCTTGAACAGATTCGGTCTATACCACTTGGCAAAGAAACCGCGCGCATCCATTTTTTCTGCCTCTTTCAGTATAGATACATATCGTTCATTGTCGCCGTACGCATAACGCATGCGATTGGAGATTCCCTGTTTCAGAAGCGCTCCAAATTCATCTTTCCAAAGTTCGTCATAATTCTTGTGCTCTATTATGCTCTTTGCTGCAAGATAACCAGAGGTTATTGCATACATTATCCCAAATCCAAAAAGATAGTCCTGGAATCCTGCTGCCTCTCCCACATAGAGTCTTCTGTTCTTGACGGCAGATTCTGTTATCCTGAAATTGACGCCGCACCCAATTGGTTCTCTGTTAAGAATCTTGAATTTATTTAGTTTCTGGAATCTTTTTATTGTTTCCTCTAGTAAAACGCCTGCATCTTTTTGATGTTCCTTAAAACTGCAGGTAATCAGGCATGCCTGTTTATTGACCACGATTAAGTATGCATATAATTTTGGGGAGAGCTTGTCGTCTAAAATAGACATCACTGTATTTGGCAGGTCTGTTTTGAACTTGATGCCTTCCCCGATTGCAATGTGTCTTGCCGCCCCTGTCGCAACAATATCTGCCTTGCTTTCAGGGAGTCTTTTCTTGAATATTATCTTGACGCCTGCTTTTAGTGCCTGCTGTTTTAGAGAGTGATCCAGAGTGCCTTTTGTGCTTCCTCTCTGGATAAGATAGCACACTGGTTTTTTAGACTTAAGTAGGTATTTTCTTGATTTGTAATCGTACATTTCAAATTTTTTCATTGATGTGTACTTGAAAGTAGGCTTTATATTCATTCGTTTGAATTGTTTTAGAATGTCTTCATCTTTTGTCCAATTCTCTAAACCCTGAAAGTCTCCGTTTGACTTAAAACCCACATCAGAATTCATTTCATAGACTTTTACTTTATATCCTGCCTTTGCAAGATTGATTGCAGCAGATAGTCCTGCAGGTCCTGCTCCTGCTATTTTTATCTCTTTTTTCATATTCAATATAACAAATCTCTAGTATAAAAATGTTGCTCAGAAATGTCAGAAACTTTCCACTATGTTCTTGATGGTGAAAAATTTCTGAGCATGCTCAAAAACGGCAGATTTATGGACTAACGCTGCTTTGCCGTTTTTGACAAATTAAGAAAAACTTATAAAGCACAAAGTAATAATACTGTTATGCACGAGGGACTTATTGCTCAGAAACTGATTGACAAGGCCAAAGAGCAGGGCACTGTCAAGAAGATTGTTATTGAAGTAGGTGATCTAGCTCACTTGCCTGCAGAAGATCTTAAGGCAAAGCTTGAAGAGATGGTTGACTGGGAGATTGAGATAATAAAAGTTCCTGGCCTAGTTGAGTGCAAGTGCGGATACAGGGGAGCTCCAAAGATATTAGAGAAAGCTCATGACTTGACATTATTTGAGTGTCCGCAGTGCAAAAAGATTCCTTTCAAGATTATCAAAGGAGAAGAGATTGTTTTAAAGGATGTGGTAGTGGAATAATGTGTTTAGCAATTCCTGGTAAAATCATAAAGATTGAGAATAATGAAGCAACTATTCAGTATCCTGGTGAGCAAAGGACTGCAATGATTGTAGACGGTGATTATAGCATAGGTGATTATGTTTTTGTCTCTGCACAGATAATTGTCCAGAAATTATCAGAACAAGAGGCTTTGGCAAGTTTAAAGGAGTGGGAAAATGTTGCCTGAGGTTTATTTCTTAAGATATTCTTTTCCCTGTTCAAGAGTCTTGGTTGATGTAAGAAAGACAATAACAGAAGAAGAGTGGGAGAAGATGAAAAAAGCAGTAGAGACAGACACTCCATTAGATAGAGCCTATCTTGAGAAGATATTTCCACTGGCAATTGCCAGAATAAAGAAAATCAATCCAGATCCCTGGAATGTAGAAACCATAAGAGAGTATTTCTGGAACAGGCATGAAGAAGAGATAAGCAAGGATCTTCCCCCTATGATCAAAAGGTTGTGTATTGTCAAGAAAGCAAAGTTAGTGAAGCAGATTGGTGATGTCTTTAAGGCAGATTTAGGAGATGATGACATTAGATATGTTCATGCACTATACCCTGATGCAAAAGTCGGAGACACTGTCATGATTCATTATGGTTATGCAGTAGAAAAAGCCTAGTTCTTTGAAGGAAGTAATATTTTCATTCTTGATGTGCAGATTGCTGTAATCACTCCTGCACCGATTAAGCCAACACCCAGAACTTCTACAAAACTGAAAGATCCTGCATAAGCAACAGATAATATTGTTGTGATTGCACTTCCTAATACCAGTATGCTTGCTGCCACAGATGCAGGCGTGTACTTAAGTCCTGCATACCAAGTGGTTACATAGAACAATAAGAACAAAGAGGTTAATACAATCCACCCTAGCTGTGGAACAGTCAATTCCAGGATTTGTCCTATGTTTCCTGTTATAATCAAGAAAGCAAGGATAAACAATGCTCCAAAGAACATTCTGCCGAATGCAACAACATTTGATGGCAGTTCTTTTAGAGTATTTTTTGAGATGATTGTCTCAGTTGACCAGAGAAGCACTGCGATTAATATGAATAATTCAGGAATACCAAAGCCCAGGTTTGTCAATTTAAGCAAGAATAGATTTCCTGCAAATAATAATATTGCAGCTACAATAAATCCTTTGTTTAGCTTTTCTTTCAAAAAGAATATTGCCAAAACACTCACAAAGATAAACATTGATTTGTGCAGCAAAGCTGCTGTTGAGCTTGGGCTCATTGATAATCCTTTGAAGAACAGCAAGAAGGGTATTGATCCTCCTAAAAGGCCTATTGCAACCAGATTTAGCCATTGTTTGTTGTTCAGCGTCTTGAATGTCTTTAAGTCTTTAAACAATAACAACAAGGAAAACAAGAATAGCACAACCAAGATATTCTTTGCCCCGGTAAAAAGATAAGGATTTATTCCCTCTACACCGAATTTGTTCACAAAGATAGATACTCCACTAACTAGCGCTGTTAACAGGACAAATAGATACCCCTTTTTTATCATGTGATTGCAGAACAATAAAGCATATAAATACTTTTTGATTTTGCATAGGTATGAAGGTACTTTGCTTTGGAAATGAGTTTATTGAAAAGGATTCTCTGGCTAAAGAATTAGCAGATGAGTTAAAGATAGATGGTGTTGACTTCATCAAGTGCGATTCTTTTGATGGAATCAAGGGAGATGTTGTCATTCTTGATGTTGTCAAGGGAATAAATGAAGTTATGCTGGTTCCTCTAGAGAAAATCAAGGATTTTCATCCAGTCTCTATGCACGATTTTGACTTGGGCACTGAATTAAAGCTGAGAAAATCAGTTGGAGAAATCAATAATGTGACAATCATCGGCATTCCAATGCAAGGTGATAAAGAAAGAATAAAGCAGGGAATACTAAAGCTTATAAATGAGATAATAAAAGAATAATTTGGGGTGAATATTATGACTACTAAAGAAAATCTTCAAGAGGCTTTTGCAGGAGAGAGCCAGGCAAACAGGAAATACTTATTTTTCGCAGAAAAAGCAGAGCAAGAGGGAATGAAGCAGATTGCTAAACTGTTTCGCACAGCTGCTGCCTCTGAGACAGCACACGCAAAGAGTCATCTGACTGTTCTAAAAGGAATTGGCACAACAGAAGAGAACTTAGTTGCTGCTTTTGAAGGAGAGAAATATGAATCAGAAAAAATGTATCCTCGATTTATTGAAGAGGCAGAGAAATCAGAAGACAATGACGCAATAAGGACTTTCAAGTGGGCTGTCGCAGCTGAAAAAATCCATGAAAACGAATACGAAAAAGCCCTTAAAGCAATCAAAGACAAAAAAGACCTAGAGCCTACTGCTTATCATGTCTGTGAAAAATGCGGCTACACATTCATAGGTGATGAATTGCCAGACATCTGTCCTGTCTGCAGCGCTCCTAAGGATAAGTTTAAGGAAATAAATTAATTATTCCAAAATTAAATCTTAATTCTGCGAATTCAGAAGAATTTGCGAAAAGTCTATGACTTTTCCCATATAATCTCCAGAAAGTGTGTTGCACAAGAGATACAAGGATCATAAGCTCTGATTAGCTTCTCAATCTCTAATTGTATCACTTCTTTTGGTTTGTCTAATAACGAAGGCAAGAAGTGTTTGATATCATCTTCTAGATTAGGAAGGTTTTGTGTAGTTGGTGTAGTGATATTGATGAAATTTGTAAAGCCTTTGTTGTCATACTTATACTTGTGGAAAACAATTCCCCTGGGAGCCTCATTTGCTCCGATTCCTACCCCTGCTTTTATCTTGACTTCAACAGGGTTCTCTGGTTTAAAGTCATTCCCCTCAATCAATTCAATTGTTTTCTTAAGCCCTTCATAGATTTCTACTGCTTGTGCAGGATTGTTCATGAATGGATTAAACTTACGCGGTAAAATACATCTTGTCAATTCTTTTGCTTCTTTTGATAACTGGTCATAATTATTCAAGATTCTTGACCAGGCTCCTACCATGTAGCTCTGCCCGCCTGCTTTTGCAAACTCTGCTGTTGAGCCTTGCTTGAAAAACTCCTTGAAGTATTGTTCATAGTTTGTGACAGCGATGCATTCCTTGCCCCCAGTACAGGTGATTGCGTCTTCAGCACAAAAAAAGCAGTTTTTCTTTGCCTTAAGCGCATAGTGTTTAGTCTCGCGGGTAAAATCAGGGTATTTTATGCCGCAAAACAAGTGCACTGTTTTTTCAGCATCTGCAAGACAATCTTTTGCTTTGGCTAATAATGATTTGAACTCTTCTGGTTTTGGTATTCTCACAAATCCGCCAGGTGTTAGTGTGAATGGGTGAATATCGCGGCCGCCTATTTTTCTTACAATATCATTTGCAATTTGTTTTATTTTTAGTGCTGTTTTAACCTTTTCAGGATGTTTTTGTGCCATCTGCACTGCGTTTGGAAAGCCGGTGTAATCAGGTAAGGTCAGGAAATAAAGGTGTAATACGTGGCTCTGCATTGTTCCGCCGATGTTCAATATCTCTCTGAGTGTTTTTGTCTGTTCTGTAACCTCTACACCCATTGCTTTTTCAGTCGCTTTTACAGAAGTCAGGCCGTGGACAGGACTGCAGATTCCGCATATTCTTGAGGCAATGTGATTTACATCATTATACTTCTTGTCTTTCATTATACCCTCAAAATAACGAGAGCCCTCAAAGATGCTCAAGTCTACTTTCTTGACCTCTCCTTTCTCTATCTTGATGTGGAGCTTAGCATGCCCTTCTATCTTTGTTATGTGATTAAGGCTTATTTTTTTAGTCATTTTTTCTCTATGTTCTTGAACATATTTAGTTTTTCAAGTATTTCTTTTTCAGATATTCCGAATGACTTGAATAGGTTAATCTCTGCCTTATAATCAACTTTCGGTCTTGGCCCTCTGCATCCCATGCACTCAAAATTGCCCTTAATACAGATTGCAGAGCATCCGCCATGTGTCACAGGTCCCAGGCATACTTTTTTCTGTCTTAAAAAGCACTCTGGTGTTCCTCTTCTTGGACATTCTGCACAGACAGGCCCTTCAAATTCTTTCATTATTTTTCCTTTAAGGAATTGATTCAAGAAATTAACAAATTCTTCTTTGATTATAGGGCAGCCATACATGTAATAATCAACTTTTACATATTCTCCGATTCCTGCTGCAGGTATTGAGCCTTTGAGCATTCCTTGGTTATAGACATATTTCTCTAGTTCTTTGTTTTCTATGAAGTTCCGCATTGCAGGAACTCCTCCGTGGCATGCGCATGCGCCTAGAGCAACAAGAACCTTGCTTTTCTTCCTTATCTCTTTTAGTTTCTGTACTTGTTTTTTCGTTGTGATTGCCCCTTCAATAAAGCAGACATCGAATTTTGCTTTTCTGTTCTTCTCTTTCAGCAGATGAAAGTACTGAACATCAAACTTGCTTAGAATCTGGAATAACTTATCAATAAAAAGTATTGTGAACTGGCACCCTTGGTCGCATGTAAAAGATACAATGCCTAATACTGGCTTCTTATCACCCATTTTAAGAATAAAAAAGAATAAGGATTATATTAAGGTTTTGATTGAATAGGCTCTGTCCTAAAAGTCTTCTAATAAAAGAAAAAATATTGTGGCAAGCCAGTCTTGCATAGATTTCTGTGCGGATTGTTCGCACAGATTTTGAGCTTACGCTACTTCCGTATTTTCTTTTTGTACTGCTCATTCCTGATTCTGCTAGTTCTCTTCGATGGTATGTTTTAAGATTGAAGTGTTTTATTGCTTTTCTTCTTGCGCTCAGTTTGTAATGTTTTGATTTTCCATATTTTCTTATTGGTATGTGTGCTTTGATGTTATTTTCGAGACAATATTTATGCAACCAATTTGCATCGTATGCTTTGTCTGCAACAAATACTTTTGGTTGGCTTTGTTTAAGCAAATCTTTTGCATCTTTTATGTCATGTGCGGGAAGAACTCTTATTTTTGCTGCAGGAATTTTCTTTTTTCTTGTGTCATAGGCTATGCTTAGTTTGATTGGAATTTTAGGCATTTTACCGTCGATTCTTTTCAAGTAATGGTAACTGGGATTTGTTCTTGACAAACCAGTGCCATCAATTGCAATAAGATAAGAACTTCCGCATGTTGCTTTCAATATCTTATTCCAAAAAGCAGAAGTCAATTTCTTTGCAGTATACTGCAAAGCAGATTTACTAGGACATCTAAGTCCCATCAAATCAAACAATTGAACAATACGCCTATACGAAAGCCTACAAAATGCCCTCATTAACAAAGCAGTTAAGTGTTCTAAAAATTCATACTTCTTAGGTCCAAAATGATGCAACCATCTTGGACAGCCTAAACGCCTTATCAAACGCTTAGTTTTATTAATCAGTTTGTTTTCTTTTACCATTGTGGTTGGGTACGCTCCAACCACCCCCTCTTGTTCACTCTAAGAACAAGAGGGGTATATAATTCTTTCTAGATTTAGGACAGAGCC
>CAZXEZ010000056.1:0-6963 GCA_964640255.1 uncultured Methanosarcinales archaeon
TTTATCTGTTTTGAAGTTCCGCTGTTCGATGGATGCATTTATTGAAAAGTGTTGTTAATAAAAAAAGCAAAAACAACAACTTATTACCTCCTCTAGCCAAATAGTGCGCCAAGTCCAGCCGCTGCTTCTTCAGCAGATTTTTTCTTTTCTTTCTTCTTTTCTTTTTTCTCTTCTTTTGGCGCCTCTCCGCTTGCTGCAGGTGCTGCTGCAACAGGTGCAACTGTGGCGTTCTTTATTGCTTCGTCAATATTTACTCCTTCTAGTGATGCTACGAGTGCTTTTACTCTTGCATCATCTGATTTGACTCCAGCTGCATCTAGTACTTTCTTTACTGTTGCTTCATCAACCTTGCCTCCAGCTTTGTGGATCAGCATTGCCGCGTATACATATTCCATTTTCTTGTCCTCCGCTAGTCGGAGCCCGAGAATCTTTGATTCGACGGCTCCCTAAATTATGATTTATTCTTTTCTTAATGTTCCTTTTTCTTGAAGATTTTTTAACAAATCTTTAGCTTGATCTTGTGATACATTCCCTTGTTTAGGATGTGGCTTTTCTTCTTTCTTTTCCTCAACCTTTGGTTCTTCCTTTGGCTTTTCTTCAGCTTTTGGAGCTTCTTCTTTCTTCTCTTCAGCTTTAGGTTCTTCCTTCTTCTCTTCAACTTTCGGCTCTTCTTTTGGTGTCTCTGCTGGTTTTTCTTCTGCTTTTGCTTTATCTTTAGGAGCTTCAGCAGGTTTCTCCTCAGCCTTCGGAGCTTCTGCTTTTACTTCTGGTAATTGTCCTTTAAGAGACAGCATCTCTCTTTCTGCCTGCTCCATTAACTCAGCAGCAATCTCATCTGCCATGAACTTTCCTTCTTTGGCAATCTCTTTTGCAGCTCTGTATGTTCTCTGTATCATTGGCTCGATTGTTTCTGGTGTTACATAGCCAACTTCCATAGCCAATTCATGTGCCTGGCTTGCAGACAGCATCAAGTCATTCATGAATTTCTCTTCATCAACATCCAACACGCTTTTTGGATAGATTGTTCCGTTTTCATAAACAGCAAGTAAATCAAGACCGATTTCCATTGGTTCTATGCTTAGTCTTGTGAGCATTCCTGCTAGTTTATCGCTTATTACATCGCCTTCTGAGCATACTTTTGTATCGTTTTTGATGGCGATCTTGCCGCCCTCAACAGCAGATTTAATACCCAAAGCACCCAATTCGCCGATTACGGGTCCTGGTGCAAATGGTGTTGGTCCTGCTGGAACAATAATGTCAGAAGGAGCTGTCTGTCCTGCTTTTGCAGGCGCTTTTGACTTGTTTTGTTTTAGTGTTTTGAATAAAGTAAAAGGATTATCTTTTGTGAATAGCAATGCTGGCATCCCGCGCATACTTTCCTTCAGTTTCTCAAAGCCTGGCTTGTCTTTTATAGCATCCATTGCTTTCAGGATAAGCCTTTTTTTGGTCATCAAGAGATCAACTTTGCCTCTTAATTGCGCTCTCATTCTCTGCAGCTGTGGTGTTGGCAGGTTCTCCATGTTTACAACGCCGATTATAGGGTACTCTTTAATCAATTCTGTAACTTTCTTGACTACTGTCTTTTTCTTTGGCGCTGCCAGGCTTGTTTTCTCACTCATTTTTATTTGCCTCTTCAGCTGCTTTTTTGATTGTGACTTCTTTCTGCGTGATTGTGGCAGGAGGTCCCATTGTTAACTTCAGTTGTATGTTCTTGATGTTTCTCTCTTCTGCCGGTAAATTATGAACCAGGTTGTTGTAGACAGCCATTATGTTGTCTAGAACTTCCTCATCCTTCATTTCTTCTGTTCCAATCAAGCATTTGATGCTTGGCTGTGTTTTTGCGATCAAGGCAACTGTCTTCTGCAGTTTCTCAACCAGTGGTTTTAGATTGGCGTTTGGAGGGACAACACACTCTATTTTTGGGTTTGGCATTTTTCCTCTGCTTCCTAGTATCCTTCCAAAGGTCTTTGCCACAGCTGGCATTGTGTTTGCCTGTGCAATAAAGAAATCATGAGTTTTTGCTAGTTTTTTAATCAGTTTTTTGTTTTCTGCGTATTTTGGAAAGTCTGCATGCATCACAACTGTGTCGCAGTTCTCTTTTGCTGTGTCAGATAATTCTGGTCCAACCAGGGCGCACACCCTGACTTTCTTGCCTTTTCCGTATATTAAGACTGTCCAGTTGCTCACCTGCTGGTCTGGTTTCTTCAAGTTAAGGTCTTTTAGATTTATTACTAGGTCATACGCCTGCTTGAAATTTCGTTTAGGAGAATTATTTTTTACAAGTTCTATTGCTTTTTTGAAATTTTCTTTGTTCATATCTTCCCTCCAACTCTTAGGTTGTACTGCGGGCAATACAGGTATGAATTCGCGGTTCATTTATAAAAGTTTTGCTTTTGCTCAGCAAAAAAAAACCCCACAAAAATTGGAAATTCCAAAGAATTTCCAAATTCCCAAAAAACTTTGTTTTTTTGCGAAATCTTTGATTTTGTGTTGGTTGCGGTATTCCTAGTAGAAATCTTTATATACTATTCTTTATAAAAAACCTCTTATGAACAAGAGGGGCAAAGAGACAGTTCTCACAGCGTATATTATCCTGATTACCATAGTTCTTGTTGGAGGATTTATGGCTTATGCAGTCAGTTCACCTACTGCTGCTGTTGTCCTGGACATAGAAAATCCCAGGATTTCAATCACGTCTCTTGATGCTGTTTTTGATCCAGATGGCTTGACTAGTTTTAAGCTGGCTGCCTCTGCTAAGGAGAATTTTAATCTTGGTCTCACTGGAAAATTCATTCTTTCTCTGGAAACAGGTAATGATAAGGTGGAATATGAGGGTTTTGTCTTTTTTGATGGTGTTTTTGGGGAGATTAAGAGTCTGAAGATCAAGGATGTTGATGGAACCACTGATGCAGAAGAGGTTTCTGGCACTGTTGTTGTCACAAATGCCATTGATGATACTGCAACCTTGTTAGTCAAGTTTGAATTCCATCGCCCTGTTAAGGAATTCTTTAATCCGCCCTCAAAATTACTGGTGAATTTTGATTTCACAACTTATGACAAGACATATGAAAGTACTGTTCTCCCAATCAGGCATGCTGAAAAGCCTAATCCTTTTCCTTATTACTTGACAAAATTACAAATTGTAGAAATAAAGGTTTAAACTATTTCCCAAATCTTCTCTCTCTTTTAGAGTATTCTTGTATTGCTGCAATATAATCTTCTTTCTATAGTTCTGGCCAGGGTTTATGCAAAAATATACGTTCAGAATACGTGTTCTGCTATGTCAAGAAGTTTGAGGTCCTTCTCTCTCCGCCTGTTCTTATCACAAGGTCAGGGTCTGAGTTCAAGTAAAGATTCTTTGCGAAGGTTTCTTCATTTACTGCACTAACATCAAGCTTCCCTTTTTTGACCTGTTCTGCAATTTTCTGCACTGCATCCAGCACTTCTTCTCTTCCGCCGTATGCCATTGCAAAATGAATGTGATATTTGTCATTCTCTTTTGTCAATTCCATTATTTTTATCATTCTGGAGTGCACTTTCTCAGAAAACATGGACAGTCTTCCAATAAAATCTATCCTTACGCCATCTTGTTTAAGCTTGCTTAAATTCTCATCCTTCATCAGGTCATCAAATTCCTTGCAAAATACATCCATGAGATAATCAAACTCATATTTTGGCCTGTTAAAGTTCTGTATTGAAAACGCATAGAATGTAACCTCTTTGATTCCTAGTTCTTTGCTCCACTCAAGTACACTGCGCAGCTTTTTTGCTCCCCATTCATGCCCCATCCAGGGTTTCATCATCAGTTTTCTGGCAAATCTTCTATTGCCGTCCATGATGATGCCCACGTGTTTTGGTACTTTCTCCATTTATGCACCTATATTCATATTTCCTTTATATACTTTTTCAAACAATTGTACAAATGTATCTTTTGGCAGTCTTAAGCCCAGCTCTAATAATGTTTTGGCTAGCTGTGTTCCTGCCTCTTCTTCGTGTCCAGTTAATTGAATATCAAGTGCATCTTTTAAAGTTTGTGAACAAAGAAACCCTTCGTTCAGTGATATTACTGCATTTCTCTTTCCATTCAATATCTTCTGCTCAGCTAGATCCACTGAGACAATGTCATAAGTGAGTTCTTCACTAAATCCATGATTGATCAACTCCTGTTTGGCTAGTGCAAGAATTGCTTGTCTATACTCTAAATTGCTGACATCTGTTATTTTCTCTTTTTCTCGAAGAGGTTTTATGACTCTCCCTAAGTATGCCTTTACTCTCTGTCTGGATCCATTTATAGTCCATTCATTAGCTACAAGATAGGCATATTCGTTTCCTTTTAGTTTTTTTATTCTGACAAAGACCATTTTTTTGCTTAGGCACTATGTGGTATTTAAGAATTTCGTCAGTACTTGGCTTTTGCGTTTTCAGATTAACATATCATGCAAAAGTCAAGTTCATAAACCGTCAAGAACCAAGGATTCTTGAGCGTGCTCAGAAACTTTTAGTTTCTGAAATTTGGCCTATTTTGCTATATAAATGCAAAAGTTTAGGTAATAGGCTTTCCCACACTATTCCTTGAAGATTTGGCACTCAAACGTATATATCTTGGTCTCTGGGTTTTCCCAGGCCCTGGCAGGAAGTCCTGCTTTCTTACACGTCATGTCCAGGGCAGATTCTGCATCAACCCCTAATTCTGGAAATACCTGTGGCAATAATAATCCTCTGTACTGCTCTTTCTCAGCTACCAAGCCGTGTTTGCCGATTTTGATTTTCTTAGGCCTTTCATCTGGTTTGCACTCGAGCAGTTTTGGCTCTGTTAATACAGAGATCTCAAAGTTTATCTCTGGCAGCTCTCCTGATGTTGTTGGCGGGAATCTTGGGTCTTCAAGTGCAGCTCCTTTTGCAGCATTTACAACAGCCCGCCATAGAGGGTGTTCTGCTTCGATATACCCTATACATCCTCGCAATTGATTGCCTTTTTTGATGCAGACAAAAATCCCTTTATTGTCTCCATATTTCTTCTTTATCTCTTCTGGAGCCTGGTAGGGCTTTTTATCTAGATAGCTTTTTACTGCATCTTTTGCAAGTTTTATGAGTGTTTGCCCGTCTTTTGCAGTCAGCATTTTACTTGATTTTTTTGGCTTGTTCTTTTAGCTTTGCTGATTCTTTTGTCAGTCTTTTCACTGCTGCAGAAATAGTCTTTTTTGGGTCTGCTCCGTCTGTCTCTAGTATAAACTTAGGAATGTTAATCAGAGGATGTGCTATATTGTACCCTGCTGCTTTGACATGTGAATCTGCCCACAGCTCTTTTTGCAGAGCATTGCAGAGGGTGTTTCCTTCCCCTTTTATATCAAACACGAGTTTGTTCTTTTTTTCCTCGAGAATATTGATTTCCATTTTAACTCCTTAAAATCCTAGTTTGTTTAAAAAGGTTTCGTAATTGTCCTGCAATTCGAAACCTCTAAAAAATTGGAAATTCTACGAATTTCCAAATTCCCAAAAAACTTTGTTTTTTGCGAAATCTCTGATTTTTGGTTGGTTATTAATCATATTCATATTTTATCATCGACAATATCGCTATTCCTGCAGTCTCGACTCTTAGTATTTCCTTGCCCAGCTTTACTGGTGTAAATCCTCTTTTTTTGGCTTTTTCTTCTTCCTCATCTGTAAAACCTCCTTCAGGTCCGATTAAGCATAAGATTCTCTTGGGCCTTTTTTTCTGCAGTGCTTGTTTCAGGCTATGTTTTGCCGTCGGCAAAGCAATTATTTTCAGGTCATATTCGTCGGTAAAGTCCATCAGGTCATCGAATTTAACAGGCTCTGTTATCCCTGGTACAGTCGCTCTCTGGCTCTGTTTTGCTGCCTCTACTGCGATTCTGCTCCACCGTTCACTTTTGCTTTCTTTCTTAGGGATCACTACTCCTCTCTTTGCCAATACTGGGATTATTCTGCTCACCCCCAGCTCTGTGGTCTTCTGTATCAGCCAATCCCATCTTTTTCCTTTAGGCACAGATATGGCCAGATCCACTAAAACCCCTGTTGTACTCACTTTTTCCCTTGCAACTACCTTGATTTCTACCTTCCTAGGTCCTATAGTCTCTATTTGGCCTATTATCTCGCTTCCAGTGCCGTCAAATAAGCATATCTGGTCCCCTTTATTCAACCTTAGAACCTTCATATGCCTAGCCTCATCACCCTCTATTCTCACTATTTTCCCTCTAGGGAGCTTCTGTGTGAAGAATCTGGTTATTTTAGCCATCTTGCTTTGTATTAGCCCTCACTTTTCAGTGCCTTTTCTGGCATTATTCCTTAATCTGCCCCTAATTTAACTAGTGCCTAATTGATTTAGCCCCATTTCAGCCCCTCTGCGAACTCTCACTTTTTGGGCTTTTTTCTGGGAAAATCACAGAATTTTGATTCTGTAATCTCAAAAATTTGCTTGCAAATTTTTGTTGATGCCATAATTTGCTTCACTTTAAGGCTCTATTCAGCCCCTTATGAATCACTATTAGCCCCCTCTTGAGGCCTTGATTTGCCTTGTTTAGCAGCCCTTTTGTTCTTTTTCAGGGGCCTGCTTTTCTAGGCAAATTTGGTGCTTTGCTAACCTTTCACTTTTCAGCTCAAATCACACTTTTTTGCTTACTATATATAATATGCTTTTGGGGGCGAATTTTTTTCAAATCTGATCTTTTGCTTTTTCAAAACCAATTTTGAATTGGCTCTGATTTTTATTTTTTTTATTTTTAGAATCTTTTGTTTGTCCCTTTGTTTTTTGTAATAAAAATAAACTACTATTTAAACCTTTTGCAAGCCTCATTCCCAGATAGTCCCAGCTTATTCCCAACTAGTCCCAGAATTAGCTCCTTCCACCTCTTATCATATTCCCACACTAGTCCCAGATATTCCCAATTATTCCCAGAAATTATGCTTTTTAGTCGAGAATTAGTCCTAATCTCATTCCCAGAT
>CAZXEZ010000057.1:0-6617 GCA_964640255.1 uncultured Methanosarcinales archaeon
TATCAATGGTGCGCTATGTCTTGCTTCTATTCTCACGTGTTTCCCAGACTTATCAGATATCACTTGCTTAACTAAGGACTTTGCTTGGCACCATTGCTATTTTTTGCGTCTATTGCGCATAAACCAGGTCTATAAGCTCTGGCTGGCTCAAGAAAGCCTCTTTCTTGAGCTCATCAATGATGTAATGCACCTCTTTGGTCCTGATAGAGAATCGTTCATCAATTAAATCAAGAAAATCCTCCAGCTCCTTGATATCCTTGAAAACACACTCTGCCATGAAATGAAAGCCGTTATTCACCTTATAGAGAGAGTTTACATTAAATGACTTTGCTAAAAACTCTCTTATTTTATCTTTTTCAGTTTTCCTTGCTTTTAACAATATTGTTGCGCGAGTGCTGTATCCCAGTTTTGTAAAGTCCAGCAGAGCTGTGTTTTTTGTAATCACATTATTGGACTTAAGCCTGTCAAAAATAGTGCTCACAGGAACACCTGTCTTGCGGGATAATATTGTCAGGGAGGTCCTGGAATTCTGCCTTAAGTATGCAGTGAGTACCAAATCTTTTTTCTTAAACATTATATCACCTCAAATATTAATATAAGATATAAGCCCTTTCAAAATTATATACTTTTCCCTTAAGCCTTATATACTGCCTTATAGTTATATAATAACGAAAAGTTTATATATCTCGAAAACCTTTTATTATCTTATGAAGAGAAAAGTGATACAACTAGCAAAAAGAACACACGTTGTAAGCCTGCCAAGCAAATGGGTAAAAAAATACGGAGTAAAAAAAGGGGATGAACTAGAGGTAGCAGAATACCAAGAAAGACTCACAATTAGTACTTCTTCTGCATTGTCTGCGAAACTAGTGCAAATAGACATCTCAGACCTGAACAGCTCACTAATATGGCGCTACTTAAATACAGCATATACACAAGGAGCTGATGAAATAGAGCTTAACTTTACAAACCAAACGACCGCAAACAACAGAACAGGCAAAACATGCAAAGTGCTGGATGAGATATCCAGGATAACAGATGGTTTGATAGGAATAGAAATGATACGACACGGGAAAAACTTCTGCACGCTTAAAGAAATATCACAAGCAAAACAAGAAGAGTTTGAAAATGTTCTAAGAAGAATATTCCTCATACTTGCTCTCGAGGCAAAAGACCTCCTGAATGCAATAAAAACAAAAGACCTGACCATCGCAGACAACATGAAATACTCAGAAGCAAACATAAACAAGCTATGTAGTTACTGCCTAAGATTCTTGAACAGGAAAATATACCAAAACCATACAAAAACAATAGCACACAACAGAACAATAATTCTCTTAGAAGAAATAGGAGACTTCTATTTTCAGATAGCAGAAGAATTTGTAAAAAATACAAAAATAAAAATACAGCTAATAGAGAAAACAAATAACCTGCTGGAATTTTTCTATAAAGCATTCTATGACTTGACCAAAGAAAGCATCATTAGAACATACGATCTAAGAAGCCAAATAAAAAATGACATAAAAAAATCAAAACAACAAGATAAAGTATCCAATCTGGTCACAAGAATCTCAGATAAAATAGTGGATGCAATGGATGCAAGGATATCAATTGACCTTCAATGAACTGACATCATCTCTGTAAAACAACAAATCATCTTTATCTTTTCCTGAAACAAAGTTTTCTGCAAGAAAAAAAACTGCATCAACCAAATTCTGCCGATAATATCCTTGACTGCCCTCATTAAAATGAATGGAACGGCCCAGCATGTGCGTGCCCACAAAAGCAGACGAAAAAGCGCAATCTTCCAAAAATTCATCTTTAGAAATGCCTTCCATAAATTCATAGGCTTTCTGGCGCAAGCCTTCTTTATCAACATGGTAAACCAATTCGTGTCCAAGAAGCTGCTCAACACCAAAACAAATATTTGCAAAACAAACATCACCAAAATCAATCATGCTCAAGGAATCTCCTTTAATAATGTTAGCAGGATGATAATTGCCGTGAATCAAATGCCTTGGCCTGTTTGCAAGCCTGCGCGTGACAGGAAGAAAATTCTTGAACAACCTCTCCTTCAGAGCAGTATCTCCCTGGACCCTATCTACAAACTTCTCACTGTAGAAACAAGCATACTCTATTGTTGGAACTTCTGCAGAAAAACTGGCCAGACTCAATTTTTTAGCATCTGTACGAAAACAAAAATCAAAATACACTTGCATGCTCTCAATAAGATCCTGCTCAGTAATTTCTGTTTTAGCAAGATGGACTCCAGGTATCCTGGAATAAATAGAATATGCCTTGCCATTGCCTTTGTTAAAATAATACGGTTTAGGTATGCTAGACTTGTCATCAAAACAAGAAAAAACAAATAAAGACAAGTCATGTTCTTTCTTAAGAGCAAGGGCATCACTGCTTCTAGTGAAAATAAATGAATCGTTCAACAAGGCATCAAAAGACAGTGCCATAACCTCTTTTGAGGTTGAACTAATTGATTCAAACCGACAGTCATATTCCTCAATGACCTTTGGCAAAATCTCACCCCAATCTGCTGCAGAATCCTGCCCTGTAATGTCTAAAGAAATTGCTCGGATAATCTGGAAACGTATATCCTGATTGCTTAATTCAATAGATCTATCTAAATACTTGCGCATATCCTCAAAATCCTCATCATTAATACATTCAATAGCGTAATGCAGAGAAATGTTAGGCTCCTTGCTAAAATAAAAAATAAACGTATTTTTGATTTGGCCAGACAAATAATTAAAACCCATAAACTCCTTTAAAAAATCATGCGGGTTAGATACTTCTTGTTTTTTTTGAGAGAGCAAAAGCGCCTCTTTCATATGCACTAAACAATAATCAATCTTTTCTTGCTTGAAATAGAGATTTGAGAGGTTAAGATGATACCTTATTTTTTTTGCAGGAGGCAGAGGCGCCTTTAAAAGACCTTTAATCTTAGATTCCAGCATGCAATCCATTTGAAAAATCGAGGCTGCAGAAATTTTCATGTCTTGAAGCAATAGACTCAAAGAACCAGAGTGAAAAACGCCTGCTGCCAAGGTGTCCAGAACATAGGCAGCACCAGCAGCATTCAAAGAAACAAAAGCTGACAAAGAAAGCGCAGCGGCTCCAGGTTTTACATCAGATAACAAGCAAGCAAAGCTTGCAAACCCTGCAACTGCAGCAGGAACCGCAGGATTCTCAAAAATAAAATCAGTGAACTTTACAAGATCAGAGTCTGACTTAAATTCCACATATGCCTCCTTAAACAGAACATTTTGTTTTCTGCACTGCAAGAATGCAAATGCACCCATATAAAAAAGAGGGCCAAACAAGCTAAGAGCTTCTAAACAAGGAAGGTTATCGCCAGGCAATTGTTGATACAACGATACAGCAAGAATACTCCATGCAGGTGCAACCAATTTAGGATTATCCAATAAAAATGAATCTATCTTTTGCACAAGACTCTTCTTTTTTTTAGGGCGCGCCTTGCTTTTTCTTGAAAAAACAGAATCATTAACCAAGCTGGCGGCATAATACGCTGAAAACCCCAAACCAACAGCATAAACAGAAGTTTCAACAGGCGCACCTGAAAATGCGAGCTGCCAGTAAGAAAACATGCCAGTCAAAAAACCAACACTCTTTGGAAAAGCACATGTGCGCCTGGCAAGGCTTACAGCTGGCTTGATGACTTTACTAGAAAGTTTTTCAACAATATCTTCTAATCCCATAACCCCACCAAGGCAGACAAAGAACTTCTCCTTATTTAAAACTAACCATAAATCTCAAGCCTTAAAGAAATCTCAAAACCCGGCCTGACTGGAACAGGATGAATCTTTGCCTCTCTTTCACAGGTCTTGCACTCTTCACCAAAAGTTATTTTCTCAACATCAGGAGCTCCTGAGATGCTGAAATAATACTCCTTGTTCCACTTACCAAGGGTATTCTCAAGCATGACCTCAATCTGATCAGCAGCATAGTCACAAGAACTCATGCCAAAACAATTAGTAGAGCCCCCTGTCAATGCGCAGTCCTGCAGCAACTCGCGCATGTTCCTGCCAAAACAATCAGTGGTTGTAGAGAGCATTGTGTTCAGGAAATTAGCAGCAAGAGTGCTCTCTTTGACAGCAGCAGTCTCCCTGCCAACAGGCTTTTTCATCAGAAACTGAATAGCAAACAGCATGCCAATAGCAACAAGAATAACTATAATGACCAGACCCATGATTTCCATCTGAGAACGCTTATTCTGCATAAACATCAACCTCAATAATACCAAAATCATAACGTTTCTTTACAGCATCAAACAACAATACAGGACTCTGGGTCTTTAGCATAGAACTGTATGCCTCTGGGATGTTATTATAGAGAGTGTAAGAAAAGGTTTCATTAGCAGGATATATCTGGGTTATCTTGATATCAGCAAAACCAAATACCCTGAAGTAATCAATCAAGAAATCCTCTTTCTCTGGATCACTCAATAAAATAGAGAGCTCCTTGACCTTTAATTTATCAAAACAATTATCTTTCTGGATGCTTACAAAAGAACAATCCAGCTCTGGCAGGAACAAGGCTTTCTGGACAACCTGAAAAGCAATCAACTGCTGCTGCTTTGCTATATCCCTTTGCATAGAACTTTTCTGAATCTGAAAATAAAACGCGGCACCACCAACCAATAAAAAGAAGAATATGACTAGCACAGCCATGGTCTCAAACATTTTAATCTGCGCACCCTTCATTTTAATACATCTCTGGACAAGACAACAATATCAAATTCATATTTTCTTTTGAGATTGAACTAGCAGCAGCAACAATTCCTCCAATATTTTGTGAAAACTCCAAGCCAGTTGAAAACTTGCCAGACAACTCAATAAGTGTGGTAAAATCATCAAGAACATAGACACACTCTGGCTTTGTCATGGTGAGATTCTGCTGGATAAGTTTGGCCCTGCCATAAATAATCTGGGCAACATGATTAAGCTTTGAGAAAGAGGCCTGCAGGCCGCAATCATACATCTGCTTGTCAGCAGAGAACATGGCGCCAAACATCAAGGCTTCACCAACAAAAGGGGATGTTCCTGAGGTAAAGTAAAGCTCGTTAGGCTCTTTTTCATAAAAAGTGATTGTGTTCTGATGAATGTTAACAGCAGAGACATGCTTTTTCCTGAAATCACTGTCTAATCTCTCTAAATTAACAGCAGAATCAGGAACATCCAGGAAAACAAACCTGGTCTCTTGAAAACCTTCATAAGGGACATCTGAGAACGCACCAGGATCTTTCAAGACAGCAACATTTAATCCAGGAGGCAGTGTCTTGTTGATTCTATCATACATCCTTGCGCTGTTTGTTCCAGGAACATAAACGATATAATATTTCACATTAGGATTAGTTATATAGAGGAAATTAGAGACCCTAAAAGGGAGCTTCCACTCATTTGACCAGGCAATGGCATCCTGATCAACAACAAGCTTAGGAGCGAAAATAATCTTGTCCCTAAAAGAAGTGGCCTTGTCACCAATCCAAAAATTGCATTCACATGCCTCTGAACAGGAAAATTCAATGCCTCCTGAAGGGACATTAAGTAGCTGGGCTGTTCCCTTGCTCTCAATTGCGCCAGAAAAGACCGCCTCTATATTACTAGAGAGGGTTATGGAAATCTTCTGCTCTGAGAGAGACTTTTGCTTGGCAACAATAGAAAAAAAGAAAGCAAGGATTATGGCGCCAGCTATAAGAATAAATATCCAGTGAGCTTGCATCTCTAAACCGCGTTTTTTCATTCTAGGGGCCATTCTGAAATCTCTGTTGATTTACCCAGACCTTCCAGCCGCAAAGCAATATTACCATTAGCAACAGGAACACAGACATAACCAGGGTCTGGAACGCTTATATCTGCAAGAAAGATAGGGGTCTCCTGCTTTGGAACCAAGAAAACATTCTCGCTGCCTGCAATACACAAGCTATACATCAATGGCCGTGCCTGCTCAAGCGACTCACATCTTTTCACATCAACAATGCAGACCTCTGTATATCTCTTAGGCAATCTTAACTCAACTTTCCTGACACTGCCATAATCTCTCTTGATAACCTCAACAGATGACTCTAAGTCTGCCTTAAAATCAATCAAGGCAACCTGCTCAGAACGAGCCAGGAAATTAGAGATAGCCTTGTAACCATATGTGAGAATCAAGATAAAAATAATAGCAGCAACAACAAAAACAAAAATCTGACCAATCATCTGAGCTTTTTTATTCATTTTTTAATCTTCCTCAATCTTGCCATGACATCATCTTTTGATTTTTTCTTAGGCTTTTTCTTGGGTTTTGCCGGCTCTGACTCTTTTATTTTCTTTAATCTCTCAAAAGATTTTTTCCCAGGAACAGGTGCTGGCTTTTTCTTTTTTAGTTTTTCCAGAGACACAAACTCCTCTACTTCTGCAGCTTCTTTTTTCCTGGCAAACTTCCTTAAAGCAGCAATCTTATCTTCTGGTGAAGGGCCTTTTGGCTTAGGCTTGACAACTTTTGGAGGCAGTGCAGCAAGCTTTTTTTCTGCATGAATTTCTTCAGGCTTCTTGAACTTAGCAATAATATCATCTAGATAACCTTTCTTGTAAGCATAATAA
>CAZXEZ010000058.1:0-4245 GCA_964640255.1 uncultured Methanosarcinales archaeon
GTGGGTGTCAGTCCTGGTTCTGACATGCTTGCTGCTTTTCATGCTGCCAGAAAGGTTAAGGCACGTATTGCCTTGATTGATCAGGATATTGAGGTCACCCTGAAAAGATTCTCTAAAGAGCTCTCCTGGAAAGAGAAATGGAATTTTTTTGTTGACATATTCCAGGGCCTTGTTTTTAGAAAGACTGATATTGGTTTTGACCTGAGCACTGTCCCTACTCAAGCAACAATAACTAAATTAATCAAGAAAGTCAAGAAGAGATATCCTAATATCTACAAGGTCTTGATTACAGAGCGTAATGATGTCATGGCCGCTAATCTTGCCCATCTTTTCCTTAGGTATCCTGATAAAAAGATTGTTGCTATTATCGGTGCTGGTCATGAAAAGGATATAATGAAGCTTGTCAAGCAGAAAATTAGGGAATGATTTATATACTTCATTTATAAATAACTTTAACAATGGCATGGATAACCTGGCATGAATATAAAGACAGGATAAATAGGTATTTCTGGTTTAACAAGATAGAGATTCGTGATTTCTTGCTGTTGGTCTTGTTTTTTGCCTTGATTTTCTCTTTTGATAAAAGGGGCGGAGCCACTTTTAATCTCCTTGATGGTTTAAAGAATCTTGTAGTCTCATTCATCCTTGTTGCAATCTCTGTTTTCATTCACCATGCTGTCCAGAGGCTTGCTGCTTTATATCTTGGCTATAGGCCTGAACAGAGAATCTGGTGGCTTGGTGTTCTTATTGGTCTTGCAGTGGTTATTTTCTCCAACGGAAGGATTATGGTTTTTGCAGGCAGTTTTTTGATGATTCACATGCTCACTCGTCAGCGTCTTGGCAAGTATCGTTATGGTCCTAGCATGAAGAGTTTTGGTTATGCTGCTATGCTTGGTCCTGTTGCTAATTTATTGTTTGCAGGAATCCTTAAAGCGATTAACATGAGCATTGGTTCTCCTTTATTAGATTCTTTTGTTGGCCTTAATCTTTTGCTTGCCTTCTATAACGCAATCCCTATCCCTCCTTTGGACGGTTCTAGGCTGGTTTTTGGTTCAAGGCTGGGCTATGTTTTCTTTATTGGAGCAATGCTTGCTTTCTTGGCTCTGTTTTACGTGCTTGCTCTCTCAATCATTGCTTGCCTGGTTCTTGCGTTTTTAGTGGGAATTGTTAGTTGGATTGTTTTCTACGTCTTATTTGAGAGGTTCTTATAGCACTGGTCACTGGTCATGTACGCAAAAGTTATTTAAACATACTTTAAAGACATTGTCTTTATGCTTAAAAACTTCACCCCGCGATTGTATCAAGAGACTATTCTCTCTACTTGTGTTGAAAAGAATTGTTTGGTTGTCTTGCCTACTGGCATGGGCAAGACTGCTGTTGCTGTCCTGCTTGCAAAGCAAAGGCTTGCTAATTTTCCTAAGTCTAAGATTTTACTGCTGGCCCCTACAAAGCCCCTGGCAAAGCAGCATTTGAATACTTTCAAGGAATTGCTGGACTTTGAAGAGGAAAAACTGGTTTTGTTTACAGGAGAAGTCCCTCCTAAAAAAAGGCAGGAGCTCTGGAAAAATGCTCAAGTGATTTTTTCTACACCTCAAGGATTAGAGAATGATGTTATCTCCAAGAAGATTGATTTAAAAGAGGTTTCCTTGCTTGTTTTTGATGAGGCTCACAGGGCTGTTGGTGATTATGCCTATGTTTTTATCGCAAAACAATACCACAAGCTTGCAGATTTTCCGAAAATATTAGCTTTGACTGCTTCTCCTGGAACAGATGTTGAAAAGATTACAGATGTCTGCAAGAACTTATACATTGAAGAGGTTGAAATCAGGACAGATACTGACCCAGATGTTGTAGATTATGTTCAGGAAATGACTATTAAGTGGGTCAAGGTTGATCTTCCTCCCACTTTTCTTAAGGTTCAGAAGTTTTTGAACAAATGCATCAAATCAAAGATTCATGACATGAAAAAATATGGCTTGGCAAGGAGCATAAGATTTAATTCAAAAAAAGAGTTACTGGCTCTGCAGAAGCAATTGCACGCAAAAATGTCTTCTGGTGAATGTGATTTCTCTGTCATGAAATCAATCAGTCTGTTGGCAGAGGCCATGAAGGTCCAGCATGCCCTGGAATTGCTTGAATCTCAAGGTATCACTGCTCTACACTGTTATCTTGACAAGATTTTTTCAGAAGCAAAGACAACTAAAGTCAAGGCTACTCAGAATTTGGTTGCAGATGCTCATTTTAAGTCAGCATATATCATAACCCAGAAATTGTTTGATGCTGGTATCGAGCATCCTAAGATTGCGAAAGTAAAAGAGACTGTTAAATCAGAGTTTGAGAATAATTCCAAAAGCAAGATAATCCTGTTTACTCAGTATCGGGATTCTGCCTCTAAGATTCTTGAGGAAATAAAAGATATTCCTGGTGTCTTTCCAGTTGTTTTTGTTGGGCAGGCTAAGAAAAATGGTTCTGGCCTCTCTCAAAAGCAGCAGATTGAGATTTTGGATCAATTCAGGGATGGCATGCACAATGTTTTAATCGCTACGAGTGTTGCAGAAGAAGGTCTTGATATTCCTAAGGTTGATTTAGTTATGTTTTATGAGCCTCTGCCTAGTGCTATTCGCACTATCCAAAGAAGAGGCCGTACAGGAAGGCAGGATAAAGGCCGCGTGATTGTTTTCCTGGCAAAGAATACTCGTGATGAAGGTTATCGTTGGGCCTCTTTTAACAAGGAAAAGAGGATGCATCGTATTCTTGCTGACCTGAAAAACAAATTAACACTGAAAAAAGAAGCACAGCCAAAGCTTGCCAAGTTCTGTGATGATGTTAATAATATCAAGATTTTTGCAGATTATCGTGAAAAAGGTTCTGGGACGATTAAAGAGCTCTGTGACTTGGATGTTGATTTAAAGTTAGAGATGCTTGATTCTGCTGATTATGTTTTAAGTTCTAGAGTTGGTGTTGAGATTAAGAATGTAAAGGATTTTGTTGATTCCATTGTTGACGGAAGGCTGCTTGGCCAGTTAAAGGTCTTGAAAGAGAAATTTGAGCGTCCTGTTGTTATCATTGAAGGTTCTGAAAATATATTCTCTGTGCGTAATGTTCACCCTAATGCTATTCGTGGAATGCTTGCAACTATTGCAGTTAGTTATGGTATTCCTGTTATCCAGACTAAAGATTTCAAAGACACTGCACACACTTTATTGGCAATGGCTCGTCGTGAACAAGAAAAGAATGGTGACAAGGATTTTAGCCCGCATTCTTCGAAAAAGCCTTTGACCCTGAAAGAACAGCAAGAATATATTGTGAGCGCACTCCCTAATGTCGGCCCTTCTGCTGCTAAAGAACTTCTAAAACACATGAAGACAGTCAAGAATATTGTCAATTCAAATGAAGAACAATTAAAGAAAGTGAATAAAGTTGGTGATAAGATTGCTAAAGCAATCAAGGATGTTGTTGAGAAAGAATATGATTAATCAATCAATTCCTTATGCGCATTCACAAATGCTTTGATGCTTCTGTCAAATGTTTTCTCTACTTCTGGAGGAAACAAGCATCCTGGCAATTCTCCTCTCTCGCGATGCTCTCGTATGCAATCACAGCATACTCCTTTGTTAGGGCATCCTGGATATGTGCATGTGCATTCTTTGAGGTTTTTTTCTTTTTGGCACTCCATTTTTACACCTTCATTGAATTTAATCTTTTGATTCTCTCACCCATTGCAGGATGTGTGCTGAACAGGCTCACCAATCCTCTTGCATTGAATGGATTTGTTATGAACAAGCTGCTTGTTGCGGTATTTCCAAATCTTATTGGGTTTTGTTTGTTTGCCTGTTCTAATTTATGCAAAGCACTCGCAAGTGCTTTTGGGTCTTTTGTAAAACTTGATCCTGTTGAATCAGCCAGATACTCTCTACTTCTAGATATTGCTAATTGAATTATCACAGCAATTATAGGAGTTAGTATTGCTAAGAACAATAGACTCAATCCATTCCCTCCTCTGTCATCTCTCATTCCACCGAATATTGCTGCAAATCTTGCCATGAATGCTAGGTAAGATATCACTGCTGCGATTGTTGCAGCGATTGTTGAAACTAATATATCTCTGTTTTTCACGTGCGCAATCTCATGAGCAATAACTCCTTTTAGCTCTTTATCGTCTAATATTTTCAAGATTCCTTGTGTGCATGCCACTACTGCGTTTTTTGGGTTTCTTCCAGTCGCAAACGCGTTACAATTATCTGT
>CAZXEZ010000058.1:4255-6564 GCA_964640255.1 uncultured Methanosarcinales archaeon
CTATGTAAACTTTTTGCTTAGGGATTTCTGCGCTTTTAGAGACCTCTGAAACTATTTTATGCAGTTTAGGGTATTCTGATTTTTTTGCTGGTTTTGCACGATACATTCGTAAAACAATTTTGTCTGAAAAGAAATATGATCCAAAATTCATTACAACTGCTATTGCCAGGGCAATAGTCAAGCCTGTTGTCCCTCCTATTAATTGTCCAACTACCAGCATTAATCCTGTTAATAGTCCCAGTAAGATTACTGTCTTGATTTGATTCCACATATTTTCCACCCATTGTATAAAACACTGTTTTAGTATTTAAAGCTTATTATAGATAATTTTATATACGAAGTTCTCCTTAATATCTGTATGTCAAAGATACTGTTTATCTGTCACGCAAATGTTGGCAGAAGCCAGATGGCTGAAGCGTATTATAATCATTTGACTAAGTCTGATAACGGATTTAGTGCAGGAATTAGCAAAGAAGCTCCTCTGAAGTATCCTGTTCTTCCTCAAGAAATAATTGATTTAATGCTTGAAGAGGGTATTGATGCAAGCAGGCAAAAACCTAAGATTGTTACAGAGGACATGGTTGAGCAAAGCAGCAAGATTTATGTGCTGTGCAAAAAGGAACAATGCCCTGATTTTTTGTTGAATTCTAAGAAAGTGTCTTTTTGGGATGTGAAAGACCCCTATCTAATGACTGTTGAAGATATGAGACAGATAAGGAACTTGATTAAGTCACGAATCCAGGATATTATCTAACCACTGGTCATCCTATCGCAACAAATATATACTACCATATTATTCATTTATTTGGGGGCAATATGGCAATCCATCTCAGCACTTTATTGAAGTTTTACAAGAGAAAAGACGTCTGTACCGCTATTGTACAGGTTGCTGATGATAAAGAGATTGCTATTTTATTCGGAGACAAGGGCTTTGGAAAGCGCCCAGATGTCTTGAAACACCCTAAAGATGTTCTTGAGTTTGCTAAAAAAGGCGCAACTAGTTTCCATTGCTCAGAAGAGTTATGGGTCAACCCATTACAATTAAACCCAACTCTATCCAGGAAAGACATGGACGAGCTGAGAAAAGGCTGGGATTTAATCTTGGATATTGATTGCCCTGTCTGGGAATATTCTGCAATTGCTGCTGATTTACTGGTCCAGGCCCTGAAATATCACGGCGTCAATACTATATCTGTAAAATTCTCTGGTAATCATGGTTTTCACATTGCTGTTCCTTTTAAGGCCTTTCCAAGGACTGTTCATAGAAAGCCCACAAGACTATTGTTCCCAGAGGGACCTAGGAAGATTGCTGCTTATCTTGGTGAGATGATTCGTCCTCATCTTGCTAAAAAGCTGATACAGCACGAGAACATAAAGACAATCTGCAAAAAAATAGATAAGAAATTCAAAGACGTCGTTAAAAATGGAAGATTTGATCCTTTTAAGGTGCTGCAGATTGATACTGTGTTAATAGCAACACGGCATTTATACAGGATGCCTTATGCTTTTAATGAAAAATCTGGTCTTGTCAGCATTCCTATAAAACCAGAAGATATCTTGAAATTCAAGAAAGAGGCTGCAAAGCCAGAGAATGTCAAGGTTAATCTGAATTTTCTCGACAAAAAGCCAGTCCCTAATGAAGCCAAAAAACTAATTCTTCAGGCTTTTGATTTTGAGGTTAAAGAGCAGGAGATAAAGATAAAATCTGCTGGCAGGGAATTCTCTTCTCCTGAAAGTGCAGTTCCAGAGGTTTACTTCCCTCCCTGCATAAAGCACATTCTTAAAGGCCTGCAAGACGGCAAAAAACGCTCTTTATTCGTGCTGATGAACTTCTTGCACAGCTGTGGCTGGGAATATGATAAAATAGATGAATTACTGGAAAACTGGAACAAGAAAAACACAGAACATCTGAGAGAAGTCACTCTTAAAGGCCAGGTAAGGTATCACAAGGCTAACAAGAAAAAAGTTCTGCCTCCTAATTGCAGTAATAAGTCTTATTATATAGATATGCATGTCTGTAATCCAGATAATTTCTGCTCAAAGATCAGGAATCCTGTAAATTATGCCATTCTCAAGCAAAAGTTAGTTTATTTAACCAAAAAAAAGAAAAAAACAAAGAAAGCTAAATAGATTAACATAATGCTTATCCTCTAATAGCAACCTTTATAAACAAACCTTTGTTTCTTAAACAAATCTGACTAGCCTGGAAAGAAGCATTTCAGTACAAACGTCGGAGGTGGAGATTAGCTCTTTTACTTCTATGAAATGCTTCAAAGGTTCTGTCGGTATTGAGGGGTGTACTAAAGTAC
>CAZXEZ010000059.1:0-6556 GCA_964640255.1 uncultured Methanosarcinales archaeon
TGCTTCTCGAGCATGAACAAGTAGCGCTTTGATCAAACCTACACTGAACAAAGTTCAGTGAGGTTCACCAAACTACGTTTGGTGTAACTTTTCAAAAGTTTGCACTGGCCATCTTGCCACAAACTATTTAAAGGCTTTTAAGCTTATTCTCGATAATGAACTTAAAAGTAGAGGAAAAATCAGGAGCACCAGCGATAGACCTAGCCATAGATACTATTAATAAGAAAAAGCAGGCTCTGGTTTTTGTCAATACAAAGCGTTCTGCAGAGAAGTGTGCAGAAGAGATTAGTAAAAAGATAAAGAACATTAGTTTAGATGATCTTTCTGATAAAGCTCTTAAGGCCTTGGGCAGGCCGACTAAGCAGTGCGAAAGACTGGCAAGATGCTTGAAAGCAGGTATTGCTTTTCATCATGCTGGCTTGCACGCAAAACAAAAAGAACTGATTGAAGATAGTTTTCGTGAAGGAAAGATTAAAATCATCTGCTGCACTCCAAGCCTTGCTTTTGGTGTAAATTTGCCCGCATTCAGAGCAATTATCCGCGATGTAAAGCGTTTTACCAGCAAAGGCTATCAATATATTCCTGTTCTTGAGTATCTACAATATGCAGGTCGTGCGGGCCGCCCAGATTTTAGCGATTCTCATGGCGAAGCTATTATTACGACCGGAACAGTTGCAGAAAAAAATGCTGTTTATGAAAAGTTTGTCTTAGGAGAGCCAGAGGATATTTTTTCAAAGCTTGCTGTCGAGCCTGTCTTGAGAACTTATTTGCTTTCTTTAATCGCAACAAAAGTTATCCAGTCAAAAGAGCAGATCTATGATTTTTTTGGCCAGACTTTTTGGGCTTATCAGTTCAAGGATATGGGTAAGTTAAAGAAAAACATAGACAAGATGTTAAAATTATTAGAAAAATGGACTTTCCTTCAGTTTCTTGATAATAAGTATAGAGCAACTCTGCTGGGCAAAAGAATTGCAGAACTATATATTGATCCTTTGACAGCAAATCATTTCCTGAGCTCCCTGCAGAGAGCTAAAGAGACAACTCTCAAGCCTCTATCACTTCTTTTGCTTGTCTGCAATACTTTAGAAATGTGGCCTTTGCTAAGAGTCAAGGTGAAAGAGTATGACCTAATCCAGGAGGCTCTTGCAAAACAAGAGGCTTACATGATTGATAAAGAGCCTTCAATGTTTGAGCCAGAATATGATATGTATCTTAATGCTTTTAAGACAGCCCTGATGCTTGATGACTGGATTGAGGAAAAAGATGATGTCTACTTGTTAGAGCATTATGATGTGCGTCCTGGTGAGACAAGGGCAAAGCTAGAGAGAACAAATTGGTTATTATATGCTTTGTATGAGATTGCAAGGATTGATCAGCAGCAGTTCTTGCTGAAAGATATCACTAAATTAAGATTCAGGTTAAAGCATGGTGCAAAAGAAGAATTAATCCCATTATTAAGACTGAAAAATGTTGGTCGCATGAGAGCAAGAAAGATGTTCAAGAACGGAATAAAGGATTTAGGTGCAGTCAGAAAATCAAAAGTAGAATTATTAGAATCTCTGATTGGCAAGAAGATTGCTCATGACATTAAAGAGCAGGTTGGTGAGAAGATTGAAGCAAAGAGTGACAAAGGACAACTCAATAACTTTATTTAATGAGGAATATCAAGAATATTATCACAGCGTCCATGGCGCAATAGAAGAAGCTTTTGAGAAATTTGTAAAGCCCTGCAGGATTGCAGAACTGGCAAAAACAGGGAAGATAAGAATTCTTGATGTTTGTTTTGGGATGGGATATAATTCTGCCGCAGCTGTTGAAATCGCATTAGAATCTAATCCTGAATGTGAAATTGAAATAATTGGTTTGGAAAATGATCAAAAAATTATTGATGAAATGAAAAAACTTAATCCTCCTCTGAAATATTATGATCTATTAAACGGGAAAAAAACAGATGAAAGAATTAAATTAAAAATAATATTATGCGACGCAAAAGAAAAAATCAAAGAACTGAATGAAAAATTCGATGCAGTATTTCTAGATCCTTTTTCCCCGCAAGTTTGCCCAGAACTCTGGACAAAAGAATTCTTCGCAGACATAAAAAAAGTCATGAAAGAATCTGCAATACTCGCAACATATTCCTGCGCAAGAATTGTAAGAGATAATTTAAAATCAGCCGGCTTTATAGTCAAAGACGGCCCTTGTGTCGGCAGGAGAGGCCCTGCTACAATAGCCAGACAGCAATAAATAAATTTAAATATACTTCCACTTTACTGTTTGTATGGCTCAAGAAGTTTACAAAAAAGCAGAACTATACGATATTTTTTCATCTCAGCAGGATTTTAGAAAAGAAACAAATTTCATCATAAAAGTCGTCAAGAAATTCAAAAAGACAAAAGAAAATTCTCTGTTAAATGTGGGCTGCGGAACTGGCAACCATGATAAATTTCTAAAAAAGCATTTTAATGTATTTGGAATTGATCTGAACAAAGACATATTGCGGCTTGCAAAAAAGAAAAATCCTAAAATACAATATAAACTTGGAGATATGAAATCTTTCAAGCTTAATAAAACATTTAACATTATCACAGCACTCACAGGGGTAATTAGCTATAATTATTCCTATAAAGAATTAAAGAAAACATTGACAAACCTGTACAATCATTTAGAGAAAGGCGGTATTTTAATATTCAATTGGGCTGTGGTGAAAGAAGTTGCCTTTGAAAAAGGGGAAAAAATAAATTTTACAACCGTTGCTGCATTTTCAATAAAAGACGCTGATTGTGTTCTAATCAACAATGCATATGATCCAGATAGAAAAGACACAACCATGGAATCTCATCTTATTTTTCTCATAAGAAAGAATAAGGGCCCTTTGAAAGTTATTGTTGATAAGCATTTGCAAGGGCTGTTTGAATTGAAAAAAGTTAGAAAAATCCTGAAAGACATAGGATTCAAATATTACTTATACGAAAATGATTTTTCTGGCAAAAAATATAAAACATTGGGTCCTATCTTTGTATGCTTAAAACCTTAAGAATCAAACGGACCTATACTTGGCAGGAGAGGCCCTGCAGCGATAGCTATATTGATTTAATCAGCGCCAGAGGCGGGACTTTCACCAGAAAAGGCTTTGAATCCGCAGAGCCTTACGGCTAAATAGTTCTAAGCTCGTCAGAATAACCAGGTTATCCGACCGGGGCATACAAAAGTTTTGTATAGAACCAATGCTTTCTATTTATTGGTTATAAGCTATTTGAATGCCGGTTATCCGGCTTTATTTTTTAACAATAACAAAAATTTGTCAATGATTTATAAGCTCGCCTATCTCCGACCTAAAGGTCGAAGTATTACGGTTCGCTATTCTTATTGACAAATTTTTGGAATAGAAAATTTCGACCTGAAGTTCTGGATATCTATGTCACGGCGTGATGTTTTGCTTGATTTATTAAATAGGATTTATGATTTGTTAAGGATTATTTTGTTCGTGCGAATTTATCAATATCTTCTGTATAAAATGAAGCACATGTTGTCCATTGGTCATCTATTCCTTGGTAGAAGTCTATTCTGTCTCCATCAAATATGATGCCTGTAGTAAAAACTGTGTCTGGAACATACCCATTTTCTGGCAAGAGCTCTCTAAAATCTTCTCGGTCTAGGAAGACAGGAGTTTTATGCAATACTCTCCATGGGTTTTCTAAATCAAGAGTCAGCAATCTGGTAACATATTTTGTTCTTCCTTTTTCGTTTCTTGTTGTTTCATGGTATGCTGCAACCCATCCCTTAGGTCTTTTTACAGGAGGACTTCCTATTCCAGTTACTTCACCATCCTCGCTCGTTATTAATCTATGATTCTGTCCCCAATGTACAAGATCAGGAGAATAAGAAATCCAGATACCTGGAACGCTTAAATCAGAAAATGCATTAGGGCGTATAAATGAAGCATAAATTGGTTGCCCTTTGTTTATATTTTCTGTTTTTGCGGGGCTTGGAATTTTTGTTGGGAATAAGGCAACATCTTTTCCTCTGATTTCTGGACGAGGAGTATTTTCTAAGGTTATTCTTTCTAAACTTAGGGGGTTTTTTATTTCATTGGTAGTTAGAATAGAACTCCAAACTCCAAACTCTCTATGAGGTGTAGCATAAGTTATTATATACCTCCTATCTTCTAAATATGTTATCCTCACATCTTCTAGTCCAAATCTGTCAAATTCCCACGAGGGAGATATTGCCGATCCTTGATATATCTTGGATATTTCTCTGTCTTTATTCAATATAACCATCCTAGGTAATGAAATGTGTCTTAATCTAATTGTTCCTTGTTTTGGAGTGACTTCTTTTTTGCGAATTTTTTTAAAAGTTTTTCTGTCGGCAATATCATAGTCGATTTTAGGGATTACTTGTTCTTCATTTAGTATATAGAAATAAGGCAGTAAAACTTTGCCAGGCATCCTTTTCCGAGGAGTTTCAGCAACTCTTACAAATAAAATTGTTTCTAAACCTTGGCGGGTTTCTACTTTTGTGACTCCTGGGTTGAATGCTCCAATAACTTCAAAGTCTTTTCTGGTTGGCGAGAAATCTTTAGGGGATGCAATAATTTTTGTTTCAAAAGGTTTTGGGAGTTTCATTTTTTATAAGGTTTAATTTTAGTTAAATCGCTCATTCTTATTAATATTACTGTTTATACTGTTTTTTCATCCTTGACTCTTGTTCTTGAAGTATCGCTGTGTTCTGTGGATAAACTGAACAGACCCTTAGTGCTGCGCACATTTACACTGCTACGCAGAATCTATAGAACTGAAAATACTTTACTTTGCAGACGCAATTTTCACACACGCCGCATAGGAAAAGAACTTAACAGGAACTTCCGATGTTAAATGCAATCTTACTCAGAAAAAATGGGCTATTTATTGTCTTTTAAAGGTTTGATATCTCTTAGCAAGTTCAACAGCACCACTAACGATAAAATAAGTTATGCCAGCTCCACCAACAAAAACTGCTGTTTTTAGATCTTTTATTTTTTCCATAAAAGTTACATCTGAAGAAACTGCTGAATACAATCCACTATAAACAGGATAACATAAAGCAGTGAAGCTAATTGTTTCTACAACCAATTGTGTTAGTGATTTTTTTTCTTCCATGGAATTTGTAAACAGCAGCTACTTTATAAAGTTTTTGATTACTTACTAACTACGTAGTAAATACATTGTTGGACACCTATTTTTTTGTGCCATACCGTATCTATGCTTCGCTTCGGCATTTTTTTTTGCAGAAAACCCATATAATCGCTGTTATGTGGTGAGCTTGCAAGGCGAACGAGGGAGCGAAGCGACCGACAGTATAACGCAGGAGCCCGAGAATTATTTTAGCAGTTTGAAAGGAGAAGTCGCAATTAAAATTAATCCAACAATTCCTATTGTTATCCTTGCCGATAAAGGAAGAATATCAAATATCATTAGAATAGCGCCAATTAATGCTAAAATAATTCCTATAATAAATTGTATTTTATTAATTTTCTTTGTCATAGATGTTATTAAAGATTCTATATTTATAAGATTATCTATTTTAAGGGCTCCGAGTAATATTGCACATAACAGGGATTATGTCTAATTTCCAAGGGCGCCTAGAAAAGTATTTAAGTAACCAATTTTTCTTTATTAACATGAATCTTACCAATAAAATCAAGAAGAAGAATTTCAAAATTTTCACTCTCTCAAATTCATTAATGGCTCTTGCGTTTGGATTATTTGGGCCATTCTACCTGATTTTTATTAATGATATTGGAGGGAGCATAGAAAATTTTGGAATAGCAGTGGGATTAGTTGTTTTAGCTGGAGCATTGACTTCTCTTGTTGCTGGAAAATATTCTGATTCAATAGGTAGAAAACCTCTCTTAATAATCGGTGGCTATGCCTCTGCAATAATCGTTTTTCTTTATACTGTAATCGGTTCAATATGGCAGTTATATTTACTTCAAATATTCAGTGGATTAATTATTTCTGTTTTTGAAACTTCTGAGTCTGCGTATTTAGCAGATATTACAGAAAAACAAAAAAGAGGCGCAGATATTGGAAAATATGATGCATACGTGGGACTTGCAGAAGCATTGGCAATTTTTGCAGGCGGTTTTTTAGCAGGAAGATTTGGTTTTGAACTTATATTTTATGTTGTATCAATCATTTTTGTGATTTCTACAACAATTATGTTTAAACTAAAGGAATGATGTACAGCAACTTCAGATAATCACAATTTCAAAGCAACTTTTATAAACCAACCAAACAATATTCTATAATATGAAAAAATATGACCTTCACATCCACACATATCATTCTTCTTGTTCTAGAATCAAGCCTGAAAAATTGTTAAGAATTGCAAAGAAAAGGGGATTAAATGGTATTGCAGTCACAGATCATAATACTATAAAAGGCGGTTTAGAAACCAAAAAACTCAACAAAGACAAGAGCTTTGAAGTTATAGTTGGTGCTGAAATAAAGACAGATAAAGGGGAGATTTTAGGATATTACTTAAAGAAGGAAATAAAGTCCAGAACACCTGGAGC
>CAZXEZ010000060.1:0-6398 GCA_964640255.1 uncultured Methanosarcinales archaeon
GTTTTCTTGATTCTGCTGACCAGAACGTAGTGGTTATTGGTTCACGGCTTGCAGAGTCTTATTTTGACCAGCCGTTAGGTATAAACAAGATGCTCACTATCGAAGACAGTGCTTTTCGCGTTGTTGGAATACTTGATGAATCCGGCAACAGCATCTATATGCCGATACAGATGGCTTATCAAGTAATTGATGACAAGAAAAATGATGTGTATGATTCTATTGTAATCAAGATAAAAAATGAAGATGACCTTGATGCAGTGATTGAAAAGATTGAGAAGAAACTTATGATGGCGCGGCACGTAACTGCAAAAAACAAGGACTTCTCTGTATCCTCAAGCAAGCAAATGATGGAGACAAGGAATGAGATGATGTCATCCATGAACGTGTTTTTGATAGCAATTGCTGCAGTTTCCCTTATTGTGGGAGCCATCGGCATTGCAAACACCATGTTCACCTCTGTTCTTGAGAAGACAAAAGAGATTGGCGTGATGAAAGCAATCGGCGCAAAAAACAACGACATCATGAAAATTTTCCTAATGAATGCAGCCCTCATCGGCCTTGTTGGTGGAATAATAGGTATTATCGCAGGAATACTTCTTTCAGGAGCACTGCCTACGCTTATGGGTGGAGAGGTTGGAATGTTTCGAAGCGGAACAGTTGTATCCTTGAACTCTGTCCTGCTCGCTCTGTCAGTATCCGTTGGCGTCGGAGTTCTTGCAGGAGCTATTCCTGCTTACCAGGCTTCAAAGCTAAAGCCTGTAGACGCATTGCGTTATGAGTGAAACGAATAACGTAATGCTACGAAACGTTAGTTGAGTTTGCATTAAGATATGAGTAATTTATCCTCTGTAAAATTGCCATTTAGAAAGGTTTATATACTTACTTCACCTTAATATTTTCAGTCGATTTCTCCATTGTATATTAAACTAGAGTTCTCCCTATTATTATAGAAGAATCATTGTGAGAGGTGAATGCCGATGGCTAAAAAGAAGAAAAAAGCTACAACTAAAAAGAAAAAATAAATGGAGGTTAATAAAATGCGACTGCACCTCGCAGAAGACTGGGATGAAGAAGAATACCAAGATGAAGACTATGACTACGATTAGTCTGCTTTGCCTTTTTTTCTTTTTTTTTACACTATGTCTTTGACTTCCATGTATTTATCAAAGCCTATCAAGAAAGCAGGCGAGAATTCTTTTTCATTCTTTTTTATTCTTTGCTTTAGTTCATCTACTGGGATAAACTCTCCTGACTCAACTTCATTGTGATCCATCTTTACAGTTCCGTCATAATCTAGTAAATAAGCAGTGATTAATTCATGCTCGTTCTCAAACAGTATCTTGAACCTGAACATCTCTTTTAGGTCTGATTCCTTGACTTCAATCCCTAATTCTTCTTTCAGCTCCCTGACAGCAGCCTGTAGATAAGTCTCTCCAGATAGGACGTGTCCTGTTATTCCGCCTTCATAAAGTCCTGGGAAAACGTCTTTTTTCTCGCCTCTTTTCTGCAAGAAGAAATCTTCTTCTTCATCAAGAATAAATACCTGCACCCCTCTGTGCCTTAGTTTCTGTTCATGGCACTCTTCCCTGGAAGCAGTTGCTATCACTTCATCTTTTTCATCGACTACGTCTAGTGTTTCAGTCATGAGAATGATTTGTTAATACGTGATGTTTATATGTCTTTCTATGCCTTAACTGTAAGTTAACTAAGTGTCGACCATCTCTATCTCGATATTAAGCCCTTCTGGTATTGGTACTCTCATGACCAGTCTCAAGGCTCTCTCATCAAGGCCTAGGTCGATTAATCTTTTATGGATGCGCATCTCAAACCTCTCAAATGTCTCTGCACCGTTTCCGCAAGGAGTCCTCCTTGTAGTAATCTTTAGTTTTTTAGTAGGAAGAGGTATTGGTCCTCTGATATCAACACCTGTTTTTTCTGCTATGTCTGTGATGTACTCACAAGTAGCGTTAAGCTTATCAATATCTGTGCTCGCCAGTTTTATTCTTGCTTTTTGCATTTTCTCTGTGGGTGGTGATCGAATAAAATAAAAAAATTTAGTAATTCAATTGAACTACATCTCTTTCTTCACTAATGATATGCACATTCCAGCTGCTACAGTCTGACCAGAGTCCCTTACTGCGAATCTAGCCATCTGTGGAATCTCTTTCTGTGTCTCAATACACATCGGCTGCACAGGCTTTATCTTTACGATTGCTGCTTCCCCATTCTTCAGGAAGTCTGGGTTTTCCTGCAGTGTCTCGCCTGTTGCTGGATTGATTTTTTTCTCAATAGCCGTTATCTGGCATGCCACCTGTGCTGTGTGGATGTGGAATACTGGTGTGTATCCTACGGTCACGACAGTTGGGTGGTTCAGAACAACTATCTGTGCTGTGAATTCAGTAGCGACTGTCGGGACATTGTCTTCTTTTCCTAGCACGTCTCCTCTTGCAGCGTCTTTTACGCCGATGCCCCTGACGTTGAATCCTACGTTGTCGCCTGGTCCTGCTTCATTGACAGCGGTGTGGTGCATCTCTATTGTCTTTACTTCTCCTCTTACACCTTTGCCCTCTCTTCCAGGGACGATTACGACCTTGTCGCCTACTTTCATTACGCCTGTCTCAACCTTTCCAACTGGAACTGTTCCGATTCCCTTGATGTTATACAGGTCCTGGATTGGCAGTCTCAACGGTAAGTCTGTTGGTTTGTCTGGCAGTTTTAGATTGTCAAGCGCTTCCATCAATGTTGGTCCTTTCCACCAGCTCATCTTGTCTGATTTCTTGACAACATTGTCGCCGTGGTAAGCAGACATTGGCACGAATTGTATCTGGTCTTCTTTGTATCCTACTGTTTTCAGCAGTGCAGATACATCTTTCTTGATTGCCTCAAACTTTGCCTGGTCGTAGTTTACAGTGTCTAGCTTGTTGACTGCTATGATCATCTGTCCTACTCCTAATGTTCTTGCAAGAAATGCGTGCTCTTTTGTCTGAGCCATTACTCCCTCTGTTGCAACAACAAGTACTGCTGCATCAGCTTGTGACGCTCCTGTAATCATGTTCTTGATAAAATCTCTGTGTCCAGGTGCATCGATTATTGTGAAGTAGTATTTTGGTGTATCGAATTTCTTGTGGCTCAGGTCGATTGTGACGCCTCTTTCCTGCTCTTCTTTCAGGTTGTCCATTACGAATGCGAATTCAAATCCGCCTTTTCCCAAAGCCTCTGCTTTCTCTTTCAGTTTTCTCAGTTCTTGTTCTGGTAAAGCTCCGCTGTCGAACATCATTCTCCCTACGCTTGTTGATTTACCGTGGTCAACGTGTCCGATGAATACCAGATTCATGTGTGGTTTTTCTTTAGCCATTTATGACCCCTCCATATTTTTTTGTTAATATTATAGTCCTTGTGACTCCTGCCTGATTTATAAAGCTTGTGTTTTTTTATAAAACGCAAGTTCAAAAATCTCCTGATTTTTGTGAGTTTTGTTTTTCTCTATAATCAGGCTCCTATCTGCCCTTCTGTAAGGCCTTTTCTCTCTCTTATCTGCTTGACGATCTTCTCCTGCAGTTCTGCAGGCAGTTTCTCAAACATCTGGTCAACTAAAGAGCTGTTTCCTCTTCCTCCTGTTGCTGACCTTAGGTCAGAGCTCCAGCCGAACATCTCTCCTACAGGCATCTTCGCTCTTGCAATAACCAGTACTCCTTCCTGGTTCATCTCAAGCAGTTGCCCTCTCTTGTTGCTGATTAATTTGCTTATCTCTCCCATGCAGTCTGCTGGTGCCTCTATGTGCAGTATTTGTTTTGGTTCAAAGACCACTGGTCCTGCCCCCATCATTGCTGTTCTTATGCCTTCTCTTACAGTGGGATATATCTGTGCAGGCCCTCTGTGGATCGCGTCCTCGTGCAGCTTGCAGTCAACTAGGTTCACTCTTACATTGATGCATGGTTCTTTTGCAATTGGTCCTGCATTCATGACATCCTCAAACATGTCAAGAACCATTTCCATTATTTCATTTATCTGCACTATGCCTTTTGTCTGGTCGACAAATACACAGCCATTGCGTATATCTCTTATTTTTAGTGCTTCTTTTGATTCCCAGTCGCACTCCACCAGGGCATCCCTCATTACCATGTCTTTTTTCTTCACTCTTCCAGGCGGTATCTCTCCTGATTTTATTGCCTCTGCTGTCTTTTCATCAAGAGGCTCTACTGTGAAGTATAATTTGTTGTGCTTGTTTGGGGATTTCCCCTCTGCCTGCGCGCTTTTCGCTGTTATTGCTTCTCTATACACAACTATTGGCGATGATGTCTTTACTTCGACATTCTTCTCTGTCTTGATCCTGTTCTCTATGACTTCCAGGTGCAGTTCTCCCATGCCGTGCAATAGGTGCTCGCCAGTCTCTTCATTGATTTCTACTTTTATTGTAGGGTCTTCTTTTGTTACCTGTCTCAATACCTCGATTAATTTAGGCAGGTCTGCTGGTTTTGCAGCCTCTATCGCTTTTGTTATGACTGGCTCAAATATGTGTGTTATTGCCTCGAATGGCTCTGCTGGCTGAAGCGTTATTGTCTCTCCGGGATATGCTTTTACTCCTGCGATTCCCAGGACATTGCCTGCAGGCATGCTCTCTACTATGTCTCTTTTTGCTCCATTGAAGACAAATACCTGCTGTATTCTTGTGGTCTGTTTTTGCCGGTTCAGGTAGACCTCTGTCCCTCTCTTTAGTGTTCCTGAGAAGATTCTTCCGCAGGATATCTCTCCTGCCTGCGGGTCTATAACGATTTTTGTGATGCATGCCCAGATAGGTCCGTTAGGGTTGCACTCAAGCATGGATTTTCCGTCTTCGCTCTCCAGGTCTCCTCTCCATAGTTTTGGTATCCTGTATTTTTGTGCCTCTTTTGGGTTTGGGTGATGCTTGATTACCATGTCTAGTATGACTTCGTGTATTGGAGCTTTTTTCTGCAGTTCTTTGTATTTCTCGTCGCCTGCTTCATATGCATCTATTATATCCTTGAATGAGATTCCTTTTTTCTTCATGTATGGCACGCTTAGCGCCCAGTTGTGGAATGCAGAGCCGAATGCTACTGTTTCTTGCACATTTACCTGCCATTTTTCCTTGTATTCTTTTGGCGCGATTGATTCAATCTGTTTATTGACATCTGAGATTATCTTTACAAATCTCTCCTGCATTGCCTCTGGTGTTAATTGCAGCTCCTTGATTAATCTGTCAACCTTGTTTATGAATAAGATTGGTTTTACTCTCTCTTTCAGGGCCTGTCTCAGCACTGTCTCTGTCTGAGGCATCATTCCCTCTACAGCGCATGCAAGGACTATTGCTCCGTCAATTGCTCTCATTGCTCTTGTTACGTCTCCCCCGAAATCAACGTGTCCTGGCGTGTCTAATAGATTGATTAGGAATTCTTTGCCATCTACTGTGTGCACCATTGATACTGCGGCAGTGTCGATTGTGATTCCTCTTGCTTTTTCATCATCATGAAAGTCCAGTGCCAGCTGTTTTCCTGCCAGCTCCTCTGACATCATTCCTGCTCCAGACAATAGATTGTCTGAGAATGTTGTTTTTCCGTGGTCAATATGCGCGCATGTGCATATGTTTCGGATTTGTTCTGGTTTTTTGGTAATCCTGACAATCTTGTCAACCATCTTTTCAGCCATGTTTTTCTCACCCTATAATTTGTGTATTACATCCCAGTCTTTTTTAGGATAGTCAAATATTTCATCTGGCTTGAACCAGATCTTGATTTCATTCTCAGCCTCTTTCTTGCTTCCAGAGGCATGAACCAGGTTCCTGACAACCCTTTTATCCTTGTCTGCCAGGGCAAATGAGTCGATTGAAAAGTCTCCTCTTATTGTTCCTGTTTCTGCCTGTCTTGGCTCTGTGTGCCCAACTATCTTTCTTCCTGCCTCTATTGCGTGGTATCCCTCGAATATGATTGCGACAATCGGGTTCCCCCTCAGTCCGGCCAGGTTCCATCCTCTTATTCTTGCGCCGATCTCTTCATCTGTCTCTTTCATCTCTACCCCTCTATCTGAAAAGGTTTTTCTTGTTTTCTTTCCTACGCTCAGTTTCCAGTCAAGGTCGTCTGCATAGTGAATCCCTAATTGCTCCTCATTCGGAAGGATCATCTTCATTCCTGCTATCCTGAATCCTTTCTGCTCGAATCTTTTCACTGTCTCTCCGACGATTCCTCGCTGGACAGCGTCGTGTTTCGTCAGTATCAGTGTTCTCTCAATCATTTTTTACTCACTTTCTTCTTCTTAGCTGCCCACTTTATTTTTGCAGGCTTTCTTTTCAGTTTTAATAGGTTCTTGTCGCATTTATTAGAGCAAAAATAAAAAATCTTGCCGTCATTCTTGACGTACATCTTTCCTGTCCCTTTCTCTATTTC
>CAZXEZ010000061.1:0-5570 GCA_964640255.1 uncultured Methanosarcinales archaeon
ACAGAGTAAATTAAGCTTCCTTTTGTCTATAAGGTGGATGTAAGAGAATATTTTAAGCAGTGTGCAGAACAATACATTGAATCTAAGAAAGAAAGCTTTGTTGAAATGTCAGGAATTCCTTTCCTCTAGTGAGGAGAGGTCGTGAGACCTATTTGCTTTTGATAGTCGAGAATTCCTGAGCATGCTCAAGAACCACTGGGTTATGTTAAATGGCTATGCAAAGCATACCACCAGTCTATTTGACCGGTGGTTCTTGACACAATAGAAGAAAAGTATGGCAAGACTCTTGTTGCAATTGCAGAACATGTCGCAGGCTACCTGCTTAAGATTATTTGATGAATTTGTATTTCTTTAGAAGTTCTTTCAAGTCTGTCCAGTCAGTGCTCTGCTTGAATTCTTTCAGTCTCTCTGGAGGCAGTTGTTTTACTAGATAGAGCGTTATTTTTGCCATGTCTCTCATGTCTTTAAGCATCAGTTCTTTTGCAACCATCTCTTTTATCCTTCCCTCTTCCTCTTCTTCCAGAATTTTGTCTTTTTGCTCTATCTCTTTTTTATATGGCTTGAACTTGAACCTATCCAGCAGGCTCTGCCAGAGTGATTTTTTCTCTCCGACAACCTCTTCTTCTAAAGTCTCCACTTTAGGTTCCTCTATTTTTTCTGGTTCTGGTTTTTTCTCTTCAGGCTCGCCATATGTCTCTACTTCAGGAGGCATTTTTACTGGCGGCGGTGTTGGTTTTGGTATGATTCCTTTTATCATTCCAATAACATCTATCTTCTTTCTTTTTCTGTCTGAAATATACTCAGATAAATCTTTGTCAAATTCTGTTTTACTCCCCATATTTTTCTTTAGAAACAGGTTCTATTTATATATTTTACTCTTGAAAAGTATTAATTATGGGCAATAGTGCCTTGCGAAGTCTTCAATAAAAAAGGCGATATCTAACAAATCTGGTAAACAAGCGATTTAATATGCATACGTAGCGCACCATTGCCTTTATTTTACTCTTGAAAAGGTTTATATATACTGAATCAAACAGCATAATTATGAGAAATCCTGCTGTTTCAGGCGCTTTCTACCCTGCTGATCCAGATAGCCTCAAGAATACCATAAAAGAATGTTTTCTCTCTGATTTTGGTCCTGGAAAACTGCCTGAAAAAGGCAATAAAGAGATAAAGGGGATTGTTGCGCCTCATGCAGGCTATGTTTATTCAGGTCCTTGTGCAGCCTATTGCTACAAGGAAATCGCAGAATCAGGCCCCCCTGATTTATTCATCATTCTTGGCCTCTCTCACTCTGGCTTCAGCAGCTCTCTCAGTCTAGAGGACTGGAAAACTCCGCTAGGCACTGCAAAAGTTGACAAAGAGTTTGGAAAACTGCTTGTCGAAAATGGTATTCCGCAGGATGAGCAGGCTCATGCTACTGAACACTCTATTGAGGTCCAGATTCCATTCCTGCAGTTTATCCTAAAAGACTTCAAATTTATTCCAATAATTGTTTCAGATAATTATAAACAAGTTACAGATGCCATCTTAAAATCCATAAAGCAGGCCAAGAAAAAAGTAATCATCATCACCAGCTCTGACTTTACACACTATGGAGAGAATTACGGATATGTCCCTTTTACCGATGATATAAAAAAGAACATGTACAAACTTGATAAAGGCGCGATTGAGCAGATCAAGAAATTAGATGCAAAAGGGTTCCTGGATTACATAGACAAGACAGGCACAACTATCTGCGGAAGATACCCTATTGCAGCCTTGCTAGAGTGCATAAAACCAGCTAAAGCAGAACTATTGAAGTACTATACCTCTGCAGATATCTCTAAAAGTGATTATTCTATGGCTATTGGCTATGCCGCCTTAAAATTCATCTAGCGTTTCTTTTTCTTTGTCTTTTTGCCGTTAACATACTTACTGACTTTGTTAAACGGTACAAGGGCATATTTTTCTACTTCGATTGTTTTTGCTCTTTGAGCTATCCACCCTAACACGACAGTAATTACTACTGCAAAGACTGTCACGACTACAGCATAAACCCAGATTCCATGTTGCTCCATCCCCCAGGTTTTCAGATATTCCTTTACTGCTTCATTCCATGCAAGTGCAGCCACCAGACCAAATGCACTTGTTATCAGCACAGTGAATTTTTCAATGATCTCATTTTGCATTATACCACCTTTCCCCCTGAAAACAATGCCTGTTTTTAAACATTACCATCAGCTTTTTAAACCACTACTGCCTAAAGCATATTAAAGGTAATGAAGATGAAGCATGATTTTTGGGGCCTATGCATCGGAGTTGGAGTATCAATACTGGGAATCTTGTTAGTTCTTACTGGTTCTGCCCCTGCTTGGCTAAAGATCCAGTATGTTTTTGCCTGCATGCTAGTAGGTATGGCAGTTTGCTATATTGGCGATAGAATTTAGTTAGCAGTAGAGTAAAATCCTTCTTTGCTTGAGATCTCATCTGCAGTTCTGTGTCTCATGTTTTTTTCTTTGACAGTATTTATTGACAAGAAGTCATAGAGCCAAATCTCGCTCGGCTGCTCATTTATGAAAGTCTGTATCTTTACTGGAAGCCCCACTTTATCATCAAAGTACAGTATTACCTGCTTAGGTCCGTCCTGATACTCTAGCCTCTTTACTTTCCTTGGCCCTAGGTAATAATATCCTGTTTCTGTCTTTATTTCAGGGTCTAGTGTATATACCTCAAACAGCCACTCATCAGGTCGTTTTGTATAAAAGTTCCCGTAAATAAGTGGATACGGTACGTCTATCAGCTCTAGCTCAGCACATCTTCTGTTTCCCAGCCTAGGGTCATTTCCTTCACAATATCCCACAGCTGTCTTATTGATTACACTCATATAAACAGTATCTACAAAGAATACAGCATAGTGTTCGTCACCAACATCCTGGCGGGTATATTGTTCTGATTCCCCAAGTTTTACCTTTATGTTGTCTCCTCGAACAAAATACCAATCACCGCGATAATTATACTTATATCCCTCTACGTCTTCTGTGTATGTTTTCATCAATTGCCCCGGGAGATCAGAGGCATCAATGCTTGCAGATTCCTCAAATTCTGCTATCTCTTCCTCTGTCAGTTCCTCTGTTATTTCTAGTGGTTCTTCCTCTGTCTCTGCTTCTTTCTTAGTCTCTTTCTTATTAGGCTCTACTTCTACGGTCTTTGTCTCTTCCACAACAATTTCAGGTTCCTCTATTTTTCCTTCTGTTACATTCTGTTCTGTATCGCAAGAACCATCATCATCAAGGTCAAGACAGCATTCACCGTCTTTTAGAATAAATGGTTTCTCGCAGCCCTGCTTTATAGGCGCACAGCTGACTAGCAAAATCAATGCACAAAATAATGTGAATACTGCCAGCCGTTTCATAAGACTCTGTCTGATAGCGCACATATTTAAATTTTTCCAAAAAGTATTTATACTCGTATTTATAGTCATAATTAGGTGATTAAAAAATGAAAAATCTTGAGATTGCAAGAATCTTTTATGAGATTGCAGACATTCTTGAGATGCAGGGAGTTGAGTGGAAGCCCCGGGCTTATCGTCGTGCAGCGCGCGCCATTGAAACAAGTTCTAAGGATGTGGGGGCTATCTACCAAAAAGACGGCCTCAAGGCTCTGAAAGAGATTCCTGGAGTAGGAGACGCTATTGCCAAAAAGATCGAGGAATTCATTAAGACTGGAAAAGTCAAGGAATACCTGCGTCTAAAAAAGGGCATTCCAGAAGGTGTTGAAAAAATAAAGAATATTCCTGGCATGGGCCCTAAGAAAGCCCTGTTTCTTCATAAAAAACTGAAAATAAAGTCTATCAAAGACCTTGAAAAAGCTGCCAAGACAGGAAAAATAAGAAAGCTTCCCAGATTTGGCGAGAAAAGCGAAGAAGATATCCTAAAAGGTATTAAGCTCTTAAAGTCAAGTGCAGGCAAGGTGCTTCTTGGCAAGGCTTGGCCAATTGCCCAGGAAATCATCTCAAGTCTTAAAAAATTAAGAGAAGTTCAAAAAATTAGCTTGGCAGGCTCTGCAAGAAGAAGAAAAGAGGTTGTACGGGATCTTGATATTCTTGCTCTCTCCTCTAACCCAAAAAAAGTCATAGAGTTTTTCACAAAACTTCCTGCTGTTGCTGCTATTCTTGCAAAAGGCCCTACCAAATCCTCTGTGCGATTAAAAGATGGTCTTAATTGTGATCTTCGTGTTGTTGAGGAAAAGAGTTTTGGTGCTGCCCTGCAGTACTTTACTGGCTCAAAAGATCACAATATTCGCTGCAGGCAGATTGCAATCAAGAAAGGTCTTAAGTTAAATGAGTACGGCATATTCGATGCCAAGACAAAAAAATATCTCTGCGGCAAGACAGAGAAGGAGGTCTACAAAAAGATTGGAATGCAGTATGTTGAGCCAGAACTGCGTGAAAATCAAGGAGAAATCGAGGCTGCCCTGGAAAACAAGCTCCCTAAACTAATAGGTTACAAAGATATCAGAGGAGATCTTCAGATGCACACAAAGTACAGTGATGGCGTGAATACAATAGAGCAGATGGCTAAGGCAGCAAAGCAGATGGGTTATGAGTATATTGCCATAACAGACCACAGCAAGAGTGAGCACATTGCTCATGGAATGGGTGAAAAAAGGCTCTCTAAGTACATTGCAGAGATTGACAAGGTAAATAAAAAGCTTAAAGGAATCAGGATCCTTAAGGGAGCAGAAGTTGATATTCTTGCAGATGGATCTCTGGATTATTCTGACAAATACCTGAAAAAATTAGATATTGTTATTGCTGCAGTGCACTCTAGGTTCAAGAGCACTGAAGCAGAGATGACAAAAAGAATCCTTAAAGCACTGGAGAATAGATATGTCAAGATTCTTGCTCACCCTACAGGAAGGCTGATTAATACTAGAAAACCATATGCAGTTAATTTAAGCAAGGTTTTGCTTGCCTGCAAGGCAAATAATGTCTGGCCAGAGATTAATGCTTTTCCCTCGAGACTTGACTTAAATGATGCACACACAAAAGACGCTATTGAAAAAGGTGTTAAGCTTATAATTAACACTGACAGTCACAGCGCAGATCAATTAAGATATATGGAATTTGGCATTGCCACTGCCAGAAGAGGCTGGGCAGGGAAAAAAGATATAATTAACACGCTTCCCTTGAAAAAGTTCGAAAAGCTTTTATAGATAATAAAGGAAAAAGGTGGTATCATGGCATTCAAAGACACTATTAAGAAAAAAGTTCCAGCTTACATGCAAGACACTCCTGAATTCAAGGTGTTTCTTGCGCTTGTTAAAAAAGAGGGCATCAAAGGTCCTGCCTCTCTAAGAGCATATCTTGACACAAATATTGCGAAATTAAAAGCAGACTTTAAAGAGAAGAAAAAGGCAAACAAGAATGGCTCTATGAACAGGAGACTCAGGCCTATTGCAAAGAATCTTGATTTCTTGAAATTAGTCAAGCTAAAAATATTGAGATATCTGTAAAATGCCGATCTTTGTTGTTCACAAGCATGCTGCAAGAAATTTGCACTGGGACCTGCGCCTATCTATGCACGGAG
>CAZXEZ010000061.1:5580-6265 GCA_964640255.1 uncultured Methanosarcinales archaeon
GGAGTTCTTAAGTCCTGGGCAGTTCCTAAGCAGCCGCCCCTGAAAAAAGGCCTAAAACGCTTGGCAGTCCAAGTTGCAGATCATGCTCTTTCTTATGCAAAATTCCAGGGAATCATTCCAAAAGGCCAATACGGCGCAGGAAAAGTAGAGATCTGGGACAAAGGGACCTATTCTCTCGTCGAGAAAGAGAAAAACAAGATTATAGTCAATTTTAAGGGCAAAAAATTAAAAGGAGAGTACTGTTTAATTCTTTTCAGGCCGCCAAAGAACTGGCTGTTTTTCAAAAAATGATTAGAAATGCTACAAAAAAGACAGTGATTGCAAAGTATTGCAAAAAGCGCAGGAATATTTTGGCAAAGACGTTTGGCTTGATGCTTAAGAACAACATCACTCCTTTGATGTTCATCTTCAGAAAAGAGAAAATCATCCCAATCCACACTCTTTTAGTTAGAAAACCTATTGATTTAGTGTATCTAGACCGCCAGATGAAGGTTATCGACCTAAAAGAAAACCTTCTGCCATACAGATTCTACACCCCTAAAGCAAGAGCACTCTATGTTTTAGAGCTTCTTGCTGGTTTTATAAGCAAATCAAGGACCTATATAGGGGATTTAGTAAACTTTAAATAACCACCAAGAATTCTATTACACAGCAAACGCAATAACGATTCGAATAAGATTATTAC
>CAZXEZ010000062.1:0-6026 GCA_964640255.1 uncultured Methanosarcinales archaeon
GAAAAATCAGCCAATTGCTTAAAATCTGCAAAACTGCTATTAACAAATAATTTATTTGAAAATTCCATAGGCATGTCTTATTATGCAATGTACAATCTGCTCATTGGTTTGCTATTTAGGGCAGGAATCAAATGCGAAAACCATGCAGGATCTATTCTGTTGCTTAAATTAATATTTAACCAAGACAACCTATTCAACCTAATTTCTGATGCAAAATAAGAAAGAATAGATAAACAGTATTATGTTACCGCTGAAAAAGATGAAATAACAAAAGAATCAACCCATGAATTATTGGACACTGCTGAAGATTTTGTTCTAAAAATGAAGCTGTTTATCAGGAACCTGAATAATGAAGATATCGACAAAGCCAGAGAAGAACTGACTAAACTCACACAATAATAACATAAGTCTTTGAAGAGGCTTCATTCAAAGCGCCAACACAACACCGCCGCACGGATAATCTTACACAATCTAAAACTTTTTTAAACCAGACTTTTTCACCGAAGCCGTATTTTTAGAAAATTACAAAAACAAAGCTTTTGTAAATCCTAAAAAAACAAGCTGTTTATTAGAAAATTACAAAATTTAGAAAATTACAAAAGCAAAAATTCACAAATTCTAAAATCTCACAAGAGATTTTAGAAAATTACAAAAGCAAAGCTTTTGTAAATCCTAAAAACGTCCTGCGTTTTTAGAAAATTGTGAAATCAAAATTTCACAAATTCTAAAAGTACCTAGTACTTTTAGAAAAGTTTAAATACAGGTATTCTGTTTATTCAGATATTAAAAGAGGTCGGGTGATGTTGTTATGAAAAAAGAAGTGTTATTTGTTACTATTCTAGTTATCATTATTTCTCTTTCAGCTGTTGTATACGCAGCAGCCCTCACAAATCCAGGCCATGGCGTTGAAGAGATTGGCTCAGGAAGCTCTCCTTATGCTCCTTTCAGAGACTGGAATGTCCTTGAAGCAGGCTATGAAGACCAATACTCTGGCCCCTTAGCCCTCAAAGCAAATGTATTCTGGCTGGCAACAACAAACGCAGAAACAATCGCAGCCCAAAACTCATCCGCAGACTGGTGCGCAATCCAAGTCCACCCATCAGGAATATACATGAATTGTTTTAATAACGCTTCTAACATGACTCTATTCCAAGGCTATTATTGGAACGGAACTAATTTTACTAAGAATGATACTATTAAGAATGGTACTGCATGGATTGAAAAAGACATAATCCAAGCAGGAGCAAATGGCGGGCAGAAAATAATGGGATTTAGAAATCCTGCAGGAGATACATTTAGTATAACATCCGGTTCAACAACAGGAAGCGGAGCCAGCTCAACAACAACTGCAACAAATGCTGCTGGTGCCACTAGCGAAACAACATTAATACCAACAAGCGAAACAACAGAAAGCACAGATGCCGCTGGAAATAAAGCAACAGGAACAATAGCAGGAGGTGCAGGCATTACATTTGGCAATAAAGACGGAGGAGGCACAGATATCGGTGGGGGACTTACAGCAACACCAACAGCAGGAACAGATTTATTCAATTATGCCACAGGAGGCGGAGGAACAATTCTCAGTCAATTCACCTTATTTGAAGACGCAAACGGTGGAACTTTGGCTTGGGACTTAACCAATGCTGGATTAGGAGTAATCACTATGGAGCAAACAGCAGATCATTCTGGTACTGGCAATAATCCTTCCATTGTCAAAAAAATAAAGGATGGTGCAACTACCAATACAATGGCAGATGTTGTAATTAAACAAGACACTACTTTGATTAAAGGATGGATTAGCACATATGATCCTGTTGCAAGTACTGAACAATCCGCTGTTTATGTAGATTACGATACTGGTACAACCAAGAGTTCAGCAAAGTTATATGGTGACTCTGCAACTGTTACTGGATTAGCAACTGTTGATATTACTGCAGGAACAGGTACAACCAATATCACCATGAATAGCACTGAAATCCGGTTCTGGACTAATCATAGTACAAGGATGTATATTGGGGAGAATGGAAAAACAGGTGTAGGACTTATAAATCCTCAAACAATGTTGGATATTATCAATGCTACAAGAATTGTGCCGCAATCAAGTCCACCATATGTGTGTGCAGTAGCATTAGAAGGGGCTATTTATTATGATAGTGACGTGCACAGGCTTTGTTTCTGTAACTCAACCACTTGGTTACAAGTGGATGACAGCAATACCACTTGCAATTAAGTAAACTTTTTTTTATCTTATTTTTTCTAGAATTCCTTTAGCGTCATCTGCAAGGCTTTTATCAATACTTACTGCCTTAGCACAGTGTTCTTTTGCTCTTTTTTGCCAATCTTCATAAAGAGGATTTCCTGACTGTGCTGCTTCAATCATATTTTTTGCTAATAGCAAGTGTGAATAAATGTGTCCATGAGTTACTGCATTATTTAAGCTCTCTTCTGCACTTCTATACTCTCCTAGATACATATAGCTTTCACCTTTGTTTCTATGCGCCATGCCATACTGCGCGTTTATATCTAATGCAACATCACAACTTTTAATTGCTTTACGAAAGTATTCTTCTGCTTCAACTGGTTGTCCTCTTTGTGCACTTAGGTTTCCTTTTCTAATATAACATACACTAAGATTTGAATGTATTATCTCCAATAAAGGCAATATTTCTTTTGCTTTTTCATAATCCTGTATAGCTCCGTCTAAATCTCCTTTTTGTACTCTGATTGTTGCTCTTCCAAAAAGAGATTTACTAGAATTTGGATTAACTGCTAATGCTTGATCGTATTGTTGCAGTGCCGCATCTCTGTTGCCCAATATTTCATTTATAACGCCTAAATTATGATAAATTGAAGAACACTGATCATCTAAATTTTTTGCTTTTTCTAACACAGACATTGCCTCTCTTAAAACTGCATTTTTTTCATCCTCCATACGAATATTTCTAGCATACTCTACTTTCTGCATAGCATCATTATTTAATTTTAATGCTTCCGCTTTCTTCTGATGAACTTCTCTCAAATCCTTTTCTGCTTCTAACTTGTCTTCCAAATTATCTGCTGCTTCTTGTGCTTTGTCTTTTGCTTTTGTTTCAGCTTCTGCTCTTCCTTCTGCTTCTTCTTTTGCTGTTGTTTCAGCTTCTGCTCTTCCTTCTGCTTCATTTTTTGCAGTTCTTTCTGCTACTGTTTTATCTTTTTCTAACGATAATTGTTTTATTGCGTTAATTCCTTGAACAGTTAGCACTCCTCCTATTGCTAGTGGCGCTAGTATTCCCATGCCAATCGCAATTCCTGCTGTTTTCTTGTTTCTTTTGCCCCATTTAGCGATTTTCTCCCAAGTATTATCCTGGTAAACGCTAACAGGTTCGTGATTAATATAAGCTTGAATATCATCTAAGAATTCTTTTACATGTCTATATCTGTACTTTGGATCTTTGCTTAGTGCTTTCATACAGATTGCATTTAACTCTTTAGGAATTTCATAAAGTGTATTTTTTCTCTTTATTGGCGGCACTGCTTCGTCTGTAAGTATGCTCATAAGAGTATTTATTGGCGTATCTGCTTTGTGTGGTTTTTTTCCAGTCAAAATTTCATAAAGTATCACACCCATTGAATAGATATCTGCTCTCTGGTCTACCCCTTTTGAGTCATCTATCTGGTCTGGGCTCATGTATGCAGGTGTTCCCATGATTTGTCCTTCTAATGTCTGTGCTGCTTTTTTAGGGAATTTGCCTAGTGTTTTGATATCTTTTTTAGATATGTTATACACTCCTGTTCTTCCAGAGTTTTCCATTAAAATATTTAAATCACTTTGCCTGTCAGGCTCTTCTTCATCTATTTGTTTTGCCAGTCCCAAGTCCATTATTTTTGCCTGCTCTAGTTCTTCGTCCACCATAATGTTATCTGGTTTCAAATCTCTATGCACAAAATTATGAGAATGCATGAACTGCAGGGCATCTAGCGACTGCACAAAATATTTGATCATGTTATTCAATGAATATTTTCTTGGGATTATCTGCTTGTTTTGCTTAAACCCTTTCACTTGTTTTAGTATCTTAGATAGATCACGGCCCTTGACTGCTTCCATCGCAATATAAAGGTTATCGTCAGAATCTCTTCCAAAGTCAAAGACCTGGATTATTCCTCTGTGCCTGTATAATTTGCCTGTTATTTCCATCTCTCGCTGGAACCGAAGAATCTGTTCTTCTGTCAGGTTTTTGCTTCCTGCAAGGATTTTCTTTAGTGCTACCTCTCTGCCCATTTCTATGTCTAGGTATAGGCCGACTTCTCCCATTCCGCCTTTTCCTAGCTCTTGTATGAATTCATATCTTTCTTCTGGTATTGCTTCTTCTGTCGCCTCTGCTCTTTCTACGTTCGCAAGAATGTCATCTATGTTTATTCCAATGAAGTCTAGTGTTAGTTCTGGTCTTGGCATAGAAGGAATGTCTAGTGTGCCATTTCTTCCTACTGCTTTGACAGCATCCTGTTTCAGAACTCCTTTTGCCTGGTCTGCAGTCATGTATCCCAATGCAATTGCCAGCTGCCACACTTTTGCTTTTTTCTGGTCGTTCTGCGCCTGTTCAATTAAGTTTTGCCTGTGTTCTCTATTTTCCTTTGCTAGTTTTTGTTTTTCTGCAGCTCCATCTAGAATTCTCTGTCTTTTATGGAAGACTTTTTCAGCCCGTATTTTATTAAGATAGCCTTGCTTAGCTGCTTCAAGTACGAATGCTTTTTCTTTTTGCGAAACTGCTACACCCATTTTGTCATCACCAAGTAATGATTATAAAGCCAGTCTTCCTTTATAAAGCTGGTGGTTTTTCTAAAAAAAAGAAAGCTACGAGAGCTACTAGCTCGAGTTTGTTAACGGTTTTGCGCCAGCAAACCAGGAATTAGAAGCGATTATTAAACGCCTTTGATTTAACAATTCTTGCAGGGATTAATAGGGGCATTTCTAAGTATCTTATTTTCCAGCTGTCTAGATATACGCGCATTTCTTCAACTGCAAATACAGATGATATTATTATTTCATCTGAAAACTTGTTTGATTTTAGCTTATGCAGCATTCCTTTTTCCTTGCCTCTGCCGTATAAAGAGTAATAAAATCTCATTCTTTCTGATTTTGAGAGTCCTTTAAGTGAATATCTGAACATCGCAAGGTTAGAATATCCCAGGCCTTTAGATACAAAAGTATTGTTTATCAAGCTATATCCTTCAGAAAGAACAGCTTCTCTTGCAATAAATGATGGCTTGAAAATATCTTTATATGCCTTTGATGTTATGGAAACTTTGAATCTCAGCCTTTCCAGAGATTTTGTAAGGGCATAGCTTGTATCCAAATCTGCTTTTGTTTTATACACAAGGAGTATATCAACATCTTTTGGCTTTTCCTTTCCTTTGACAATAGAACCAAATAAGATTATATCAATTATTTCTTTATTGTTTTTCTTGAAAAAACTGTTTATTTCAGATCTGAATTTTGTGTTCTTCAATAATTCTTTTAACATTTTTTTTGATCTCATCACAAGTGCTTTTATTGATGGTTAAAGTGTATGTATCTCTGTATATTACATAATATTTGTCTAGAATCCTGTACAAGCCAGGAAAATCTTTTTCTAGTATCCTGAATCTTTCAGTATGGTCTTTTGGGCTTTTGCCTGTTTTTTGCAGTATGACTAAGTCAAGAACTGCAAAAAGGGCCTTAAAAAGAAGTATTGTTGATGAAGTGTAGTCTTTTGCCTCATAAACTAGCTCAGCTGACTTTAAAAAATGCCTTATTTTATCCAGTAATTCATCCATCGTTGGTAATACAAACACATAAGACCTTTAAATAGTTTGCGGTTGGTTAAACAAACTTTGTTGGCCAAGCCAACCAAGACACACTAAAAAGAGTTTAATGTTGGTTAAACCAACAAAAACATGTTTATGATAAACAAACAAGCTCAGTTATACAGCTTTTAGTTTATGATAAATGCCAGTTTACCCTTAAAACAGCCAAAACTCAAGAATTTGGGCGTTTCAAGACCCTTTAG
>CAZXEZ010000063.1:0-5981 GCA_964640255.1 uncultured Methanosarcinales archaeon
CCTTGATATATTCAAAGTAACTGAAGGTAGGAGTTTTGTAAAAACAATAAAAAGGTGTATCAATGGAAAAAGGGCAAGCAGCAATAGAATTCCTGCTTACATACGGCTGGGTCATTCTTGTGTTCGTAGTTGCAGTAGGGGCACTGCTTTACTTTGGATTTCTGAGCCCAGAGACATTTGGGCAGGAGCAGTGTGAAATAATACCTGGCCTGGATTGCGAAGACGTGAGGGCAACAGGCAATGAATTGACATTAGTTCTTGAGAATAACCTGGGGCAGGATATCTTTATCCAAAAAATAAGTGATCCAAAAGGAAAATGCTCATTTGAGGAAGGCAAGACCATCAAGAACAGCGAGCAAGAAACCTTTGTTATCAGTGACTGTAAGTATTGCTCTAAAGGAGAGAGGCTCAAGACAGAGCTGGATTTCTCTTACCAGAGCTCAACAGGCCTTGAGCACACAGAGAAAGCAAGAATAGTGACCTATATTGAGTAATTCTTAAGTCGAAAGATATTTATACTATACAGTTAAATTTTATATAAATGAGTTTAAAAACAGTGGTGATAGGAACACTAGGATTAGGGATACTAGTTACTGCCTTAGCTGTACTGTTGAGCTTTACATCAGGAGAGAGCACCACACCAGAACTCATCCCAACAATAGTTAAACTTCACCAAGACAATGATAATTCTGTAGAGAAAGCAAAAGACATAACAAAGATAGATGAGGTTGTGACAGATATTGATGATACTGCGATATCAGAGGCATGGTACTCGATGCTGGATTGCCTCAAAGGGACCTGTGTCCCGGATGATTACTTTAACTTCATCATGATTGTGATAAATGAGAAAAGTCACGAAATTAAATATAGCAATTTATTAACTAATATCTTAATAACACAAAGATACTGGGGAACAGATAACATAGTTGAATTTTCAAAAGCACTGACTGCAGCAAACACAGACATCGAAGCACTTCATGACAAGACAATATCTTCAAAGTGGCAAGAAGTTGTTGACTGCAATGGAGTGTGCCCTGAAAAAAATGACCTATTTTTCCAGATGATTGGTCTGTTGGCATCATGAAAAGAATAATTGAAAAAGCTGATAAAGCAAGAGTACGATTTGTTCAGGCAGAGTTCGCTGTTTTAATGATCTGCCTGGTCTTACTGGCACTAGTTTTCTCAAGACCTGAAATAATCGGGTATGCAAGCACTAATATTCACAGCCAGGATTTAAACCTGGTTGTTGAGCAGAGCCAGAGATTCTATCTAAGGTCACTAGGTCCTGCATCAGTGCACTTGACATCCCTGACAGTAAGCGGAGAGACAATAGGAGACGGAACAGCAGCAGTGTACTTAGATAATGAACGCGGAATGAGAAATCTTGTCTATAAGAATACCATAAGAAAAGACAGCACGCATAACAGAATAACAGGAATAGCTGCTAGCGGAAGCATTTTGACAGGAAATTCAATTCAAGCAGCAGATGCAAATCCTGTCTTAGACCTATTAGAAGGACCTGAATTGCGAGGATATGAATTGCTGCATCCTACACATAAGACAGTTCAGGGAGAGTTCCATCATGTCTGCGCTGATTCTTGTTTATTGCAGGCAAGAACTTTTGAGGGAAACAGGTTTGCAATTGACTTCTATGTAGAGCCAGGAACAAAACTAAGAATAAAAGAAATTGTCTATACTACTTTAGAGGATATTTAGGTATAATAAAAATCCTAAGAAATGAGAAAATTGCCAGGATTTTTAAATATAGCAAATATCAATTAATATTCCATTATTCAGGATATTTGCTATAAGTTTTTAAATCAACATCTTATTTCTTTGGTTTATGAATATGATTGATGAATTGATTTCAATTTTGAAGCAGAAGAAGATCTCTAAAGAGAAGCTGTCTAAGGTCAAGAACAAATTATGTAAAAAGTATGGGGTTAGGCAGCCGCCGACAGATATTGAGATATTACTGCATGCAACACCAGAAGATGTTCGCGAGATGAATATCCTTGTAAAACCAATGAGGACGCAATCAGGGGTCGCGGTGGTTGCTGTGATGAGCTATCCTTTTTCCTGCAAACATGGAAAGTGTCTTTATTGTCCTGGAGGCCCTGGAAGCTTTTTTGGGGATGTTCCGCAGAGTTATACCGGCAAAGAGCCTGCGACAATGAGGGCGGCGCGCAATAAATATGATGCTTATCTGCAGGTGTTTAATCGTCTTGAGCAGTATATTGCCTTGGGTCATATGCCTGATAAAGTAGAGTTGATAGTGATGGGTGGGACTTTTCCTAGTTTTGATTTAGGGTATCAGGAAGAGTTTATTACGTATTCTCTTAAAGCAGTGAATGATTTTGGGCAGGAGTTTTTTTCTGATGGTGAGTTGGATTTTATTAAGTATAAAAAATTCTTTGAGATGCCTGGAGACATGAGGGATGATGAGCGAGTTAAACGGATTCAGGAAAGGATGCTTGCGTTAAAAGGGAAGTCTAGTTTAGGCAAGGAACAAAAAAGGAATGAAACTTCGAAGATAAGATGCGTAGCAATGTGCCTTGAGACAAGACCTGATTATTGCTTTACCAAGGAAATTGACAATATGTTATCCTTGGGAACGACAAGAGTTGAATTAGGGGTGCAGACTGTTTTTGAGGATGTCATGCAGAAGATTAAGAGGGGGCATAGTGTTCAGGATGCTGTAAAAGCAACACAATTGATGAAAGATTCATTCCTGAAAGTCGGATATCACATGATGCCTGGATTACCAGGATCTAGTGTTAAAAAAGATGTTGAAATGTTCAAAGAATTGTTTTCAAATCCTGATTTCAAGCCAGATGCCTTGAAAATATATCCTTGCATGGTGATTGAGGGAACTGAATTATTTGATTTATGGAAAGCCAAGAAGTATAAGCCTTTAACTACTGCAGTTGCTGCTAAGATGCTGGCAGAAGTGAAGAAATATATTCCTACATATTGCCGAATTATGAGAATTCAGCGAGATATTCCAACAACAATGATTTCTGCAGGAGTCGATAGGACAAATCTAAGGCAGTATGTTTCAAAATTATTGAAAGAGAAGAAAATTAAGTGTAAATGTATCAGATGCAGGGAGCCAAAAGGACGGAAGATTGATTTTAGTAAAGTCGTGATTAAAAGACTGGATTATTCTGCAAGTGGTGGTAAAGAAGTGTTTCTTTCTGCAGAAGCAGGAGATGTTTTATTAGGATTTTGCAGGTTGAGGATTCCTTACAAGCCATTCAGGCCAGAGATTACTCCTAAATCTGCAGGGATACGGGAATTACACGTGTATGGCGCTGCAGTTCCAGTAGGAGAGAGAGGAGAAGCAGTGCAGCATAGAGGCTTGGGGAGGAAGTTAATGCTTGAGGCTGAGCGGATTGCTAAAGAAGAGTTTAATTGTTCTAAGATGCTTGTTATTTCTGGAGTGGGTGTGAGGGAGTATTACAAAAAGATAGGATATAAAAAAGATGGAGTTTATGTAAGCAAGAAATTATGATTTAACAAATTCTGATTTTTCATATGCTGCCAAGAACAACTGCTTCATTATCTTACAAAAAGGAGCATCTCTTATTAACATAGTGAGATTTGACTTGATCAATGAAATCATGACTTCTTGATCGTCTTTAATTCCCATTGCAATGCCTTCATTTGGGAATTTCTTGATTGTTGGGTATATCTTAAGCCATTTATCGACATTCTTTTTCGTCTCTTCATCATATCTTACCAAATCCTTTATTTGAATTCCTTTCTTTAGTTGTTCTTTTGCTTCTCTTATCCAGAGGGGCCTGTACTCTGAAGCATACTTGATTCTATAGCTGTATTTCTCAGGCCTTTTTAATTCCCGCTCTATTACATAGAAGTTCTTTTTTCCATATGCAAGGATCACTGGTTCTTTTACTTTTAATTCATAGAACTTCTTTAGCTCTTTTATTTCCTCTGCCATTGCAGAGAGCTTGTTTTGCTTTTTTGCTAATAGCTTTAATAGATTATCCGGGTCTGTTGCCACGAATTGCTTTGTCTTTTCTGGGATTACCTTAACTAAGCCTTTTCTGATTAATGTCTCTAGGATATCATAGATTCTGCTGTATGGAACACCTGATTCTTTGCTCACTTTTGCAGCACCAGATTTGCCGTGCTTTACAAGAGCTTCGTAGGCCTTGCTCTCGTTCTTTGTGAGGCCTAGTTCTTTGAATTCTACTGTCATGTGCGTGTGTAGTAGCTTTAGCTATATAAAGTTTTCTTAAAACCACCTTATTTAGGGTGGCAAAAATATAAATACCAGTTAATGTTATTACTACTTACTAATAATTAAAATTAAAGGTGATTAAAATGACAAAAACATATGAAATCAGTTATGATCTTAGAGAACGGCACAGTCAAGAAACAGAGGCAAGAATAAAAGAGATTGAAGAAAAAAACAAAGGCACATGCATTATGGATTATGATGATTTGAAAACGCATGAAGCAAAAACCTGGCTAGAGCAGAATGGTTTTAATTTAGGTGATTTGATTGCTTATGATGCACAAACTTCAAGAGAAATTAAAAGAGCAAAAAAAGGAAAATATCCTTGTACTCGAGGAAAGGCAAGAAAACACAGAGAAAACGCAATGAGTTTATCCGACTATTTGTTGTCAAGACCTGATGAGGAATTAAATGAAACACAGAAGGAAATAAAACAAGAAGGAGTACAGAAATGTAAAGAAATCAGCACTTATGATCAACCAATGGTTCCTGTATTTGATGGGGCTATTGGCGGCGTGGTTCGTAGAGCTCTTCAGTGTAATATAGATGGGATTGTCATCTACAAAAAAGATTCCTTTGACAAGAAAATGACTATCGAGGCCGGAAGATTTGGCCATTACATTCTCTACAATTTAAAGAAATCAGATAAGCCTGTGGCAGTGATAGAGATCAAGAGATCAGACATGGAGTGACTAAAAAAGTCAAAGAATTTAGAAACCTTTATTAAACTCTTTTTTATTTCTCTTTTTCATGCACAAACTAAAGCCAATACCAGGAACAGAAGAGACAGTGTTTAAGCCAAAGTTTGTAGATAGGTATTCTAAACTTACTGACTGGGATGCGTTTAAGAAGTATAGTCTTTGTTTTTTACGGAAGTCTATTCGAGTTAATACGCTTAAAAAATCTGTTTCTGAGATTAAGAAAAGATTGAGTAAAAACTGGGAGATTGAGCCAATACCCTGGTGCAAAGAAGGATTCTTTATTGAACACAAAAAAGGAAGATTAGATGTGGGCAATACAATAGAGCATGCCTTAGGATATTATTATGTGCAAGAGGCTGCCTCAATGATACCTCCAGTTGTTTTGGACCCAAAACCAGGGGAAATAGTGTTAGATGCCTGTGCAGCTCCTGGAAGCAAAAGTTCGCAAATAGCACAGTATATGAAGAATAAAGGGGTATTGATTGCAAATGATGTAGTCGGGCAGAGACTGGCTGCGCTTGGTATTAATTTGCAGAGATGCGGAGTGAGTAATTCTGTCATTACACAGATGAAGGGAGAGCGAATAAAAGGGTATGAATTTGATAAGGTGTTATTAGATGCGCCCTGCTCTGGAACAGGAACAATACGAAAGAGTATCAAGACAATCAAATGGTGGAATCCAAAAACAATAAAGCACATAGCTGGAATGCAGAAGAAATTGACATTAAACTCATTTGATTTATTGAAGAAAGGTGGAATACTGGTGTATTCGACTTGTTCTTTAGAGCCAGAAGAGAATGAAGGAGTGATTGATTATTTATTACGGAATAGGGATGAAGCAGAAGTAATGGATATTAAATTGAATATCAAACACGGACCAGCTGTACTAGAGTTTGGGAAAGAGAAGTATGACCCAATGATTAAGAAGTGTTTGCGCTTATGGCCTCAGGATAATGACACAGAAGGATTCTTTGTCGCCAAGATAAAGAAGAAATAATTCTAAAAGACAGTAGAGCGGC
>CAZXEZ010000064.1:0-5802 GCA_964640255.1 uncultured Methanosarcinales archaeon
AATTAAGAGCTAATACCAATGCAAAAAAATCATCAGGATCTCCTCCAATATCTGTATCCAAGATAATATGCTGTACCACAATAAATCAAGAATAAACCTGTATAAAAAACTTTCTAACAATTGCTTCAGGATTCAAAACCACCTTAAATTTATTATTTCTATGATTCAGACGTTCAATTAAAAAATCATAAGAAACCAGCAACAATATTAAACAATATTACTACAAAAAAGAACAGGCTCATATACTTCCAGATCTGGTAACCTTTCTTAGGGCTGATTCTTTCTAAAATAACCTTGACCATCCTGCCGCCGTCAATAGGGCCAAGAGGCAAGAGATTAAACAAGCCAATACCTAAGTTCAAGACAAATAACCAATACAAGAATCCAGATACCCACTCGATTGCTTTAGGAATAAATAAACCATACTTTGCTGCAAAACCAGGCTTGACTTCCCTGAATTGCTTTGTGCTGATGCCAAGATAAGGCTTTGTGACATTCTGCGGGTGAGAGCCAAGCTGGACAGCATAAGCAGACTCTGTTGTCTTGATGACAACAATATCACCTGCCTTGTATTTTGTCAGAGCCTTTGTGAAGTTCTTGACAGAATCAATCTTAGTATGCTCCATCTTGTGAATGATCTCTCCTTCCTTAACACCTGCCTGGGCAAAAGGACCATCAGCAACAATATCCACAACCTCAACACCATTTGTGTCAAAAGCAACACCAGATATAGGAGCTGCAACATGAATTATCAACAAAATAACAATACCTGCAGTGATGATATTAGCAAAAGGACCTGCTGCAAAAACACTCAACTGCGCTTTCAGGCTCTTCTTTAACAACTGCTTTTCCTCTGGCTCAACAAAAGCAGCAGGAATCAAGGGAAAAATAACACCAAGAAAGGCAACACCAGAACTCTTTATCTTGATCTTATATGCTCTTGCAATCAATCCATGAGAGAACTCATGAACACCTGCAATGATAAAGATTGCAAGAATCCAGTAAATAAAAGGAACAAAGAAAACACCCTTTGCCTCAAAAGGCAGTACAGGCTGGATGCCAGGAGCAATGCCTGGCTTTATCAACAGATAAACAGTGTTTTTCAATAACTCAATAACAATCAATATCATCCCAAGAAAACCAATAAGAACACCAAGAAAAGAGAGTCCCTTTAATGCGGTAGGAAGCTTCTTGGCTGCATAATCCATTGACTTAAGGCCTATCTTTGTCTTGTACATGACGAAATAAAGAACAGGGAAGAATATTTTTTGGATCTTAATCTTATGGCGCTCAAGATACAAGAAAACAATCATCAATATAATAAATACTATCGCGGCTATGCCATTGTAATCCATTTTAGAGAACTTTACCTCTTTCTTTTAGGCTTAAATGCCCTGCTGTCACAAGTCCTGCACTTGATCTTGCCTTCAATCATCTTCCTGGCAGGAGCCTTCATGACAGACTTGCACCTACGGCAAACATACCTGTTCCTAAACTTCCTTGCTTCTGCTTCTGGAAACTTAGCCAAAATTAACACCTCTAATGTAATTTTGGGTAAGCTCAAAAATTTTTAATTTTTGTTGTTTTGCCATCTTAATCTGCTCCTTTTACCTGCTTAAGGACCTTTTCCCCAAGTATTACCCAAAACACAATATTAGCACCTTCAACAACCTGATCCTTGAACTCATCTGGAATCTTCAGGTCAAATGTCTCATAACTCTCGACATCCATAACATTTGCAGTATCACCGCTAATTGACAACACTTGCGCAGTCTTTTTATCAATTATTGGAACTTCAACATTTTCGCCAGACGGCTTAAGAGTCTCTCTTCTTTTGCCATCCATTATGCCTGTTGCAACAATCCTGTACTTTGCGTGACCGTGCTTGCCAGACTTAGATGATTCACAACTAGTCACTTTGCAAGCTGCATCATCAATGATTATATAGCTGCCAACCTTGATAGCGTTTACCCCAACTAATTTCTTTGACATTCATAACACCTGGTTTCTGATAACAACATAAATTTGGAAACTATTTATAAAACTTACGTAAATTACCCCTGAAATCCGCCAGCTTTTTAAATAATCAGGCTATACACTCAACTAATACCTGTGAGGAAGACAAAATGACAACAGACGTAAAATACAACACACTACGACAAAGAATAGAGAGTGAAGTATTCCCAAGAATGACAAATGAAGAGACAAGACAAGAAATGCTCACAGTACTGGAAGACCCAAGATACGCGCTTTCAGGTAACAAATTTGCAGAAGAACTTGGAAAAGATGATCACCTGCAAGACTTGATAATTCTTAGAGAAGAATTTCACAAAGGAGGCTGGAATAACATGATCAGCTGGTTCAGACAAGTATTAGACTCAAAGCCATATAATTTCAAAAGATTCAGAAATATAGCCCTGGACTACGCAAGAGTAATACAGCTTCAAGAATATGAACTGAAACAAAAAGACAAAAATCCAGAATTCAACCTATTAAGCTTACTTCCAAAAGAATAAAAATTTCTTTATTTTCTTTTTTTGCAAAACTAACTCTAACTTCTTTTCAATCTGTTCTGCATTAGGAAACTCTTTTTCTTTTTTCCTGAATTCAGAGGTGTGATGATGATGCCTGCCATTCTTTGTCTTGAACTTGTGCTTTTTATGAAGCAATTCATGATACATGACATAATCAAGGCAATCCTGGTGATCAAGAACATGCTTTGTTACAGAAACAGTATCTGTGCCATAATCATAATGCCCTAGAGTCCTTAATCCTTCTGAAACAGCAAGATTTGGGAGGTCTATCATACCTGCAAAGAAATTATCATTAACTCTATTGAAAGAATCCTCTAAAATAGGGTGTGATTTTGTCTTAGGGACAGCCAAGTGAGCCTGCTTAATGAAAATATTATACAAATCAATATTAGTGGTCTTTGCTCTTTTCTTAAACATCCTGCACATAAGCTCCTGCAGCAAGCCAATCTTAATGTTCCTATCAACAGAACGCCAGTTCTTGCTTAGATTGAAAACAATATTCTTTGTGAAACGATTTAATTTGATATTCGCGTTATAGCCCTTGAACCTTCCAGAATACTTAATCTTGGCACTGTAACTAAATTCCTTTTCAGGGAAAAGTTCCATAAAGGCCTCTTCAATCATTCCCACCATTTTTACGTCAGCTTATACCTTAATACAGCGGCAACACCGCCAAGATCTCTTAATTGAACACCTTCTCTAGTTTCAGTAGAAATAATCTTGACAACTGTAGAAAATTGTCTTGCTAATTCCTCAAACTCATCAATCAATTCATCTGTAAGACTTTCTGAGAGCAATAAAGTCTCAATAGCACCCATTCCAAGAGCTTTCTTGACCTCTTGCTCACCATAAGATACTGTGTCCGGATCTTTTGCAAGCTTTTCAAAGAACTGGCCCATTGCTTTTTTCTCGTCAACAATCTCTTCATTAGCTAAAATATCCTCGCTCTTGTCAACAAGTTCCTGCAAACCAAACTCTTCTGTATAAGAGAGATCTTTCATACCAATTATTTTCTTCTTGACATCACCTGTGATAAAATTTCCTTCAACTAATTCATATTTAGTTGGTCCAGGACCTCCAACAATAATTCCTTTCAGACCTTCCCTGGTCAAGAACTCATCTTTCATGTAATCAGCAACTTTCTTTAAATGATCTTTTAGTGCTAAAGCCCTGTTCTGCTCAAACCTGTGAGCAGAATTATGGACTATTAATCCATTAGCAATAAAGCTCTTAGTCTTAACAGATATATCAATGAGCTTACTTGGTTTTTTACTCATTCTAATTTCAGCAATTTTAACAGGCAGAATTTTATACCTGCATATTCCATCTAATTTCTTATAAAGCACTTTGTCTTTAACATTAGATAAAATCGAATTTTTAAATACTTCTTTTCCCATCATCCTTTCATTTCTAAAAAAACTATTCACTTTGGGAAATAATTCCAGATTATGCCCTGCCTGTTCAATAATTTTCCTTATTTTTGTTCCAGGAAGCAATATTTGTCTGACAGAACTTCTTTCAAACTTATTTTTAATTATCTTATTCAATTTTGTTGACTTTTCCTGCGAAGTAAACCCAATAAAATGCCTGAAGAACTCTAAAGATTTTTTCTCGCTTAATTCTAGACTAAATCTCTTCTCCTTACTATATGGATTCCTTTTATTATCATATTCCAAAAACGAAGATAAAATACTATACCTCAAAAGCAACATCTGCAATTGTTGAATCAATAACTTATTGTTCATACCAATACCAACTTTGCCGTTTACCGCAGCATATCCTTCTGCATCAAATAAGCCCTTAAGAAATGCAGCAACAACATCTTTTTTTGACTTCAAGATCAAAGCAGGAATTAAAGAAGTCTTTGCCAACTTAAATTCAGGGAACTCATTCTTGACGAGCCTGACCAAAGGCCTGCTAGTAATCCTTAGCTGATGATAATTCTTGTTCTCTCTAAATCTATAACTAACCTGCAGATTAAACAGATTTTCAAACAGTATCCTGTACTTCAAAGCCACTTCTTTTCTTTGCTCAAAAAAAGAAATTCTGTCAGTCTCTATAGAACCATCACCCAAATAATAACCTAGAAACTGAGCAAATTCAGGCGTTATTTTATCAGGCAATTTAATCGCTTTATACATATAAGGACCAGCATATTTCTTTAAGAACTGTGCAAAATCTATCCCCAAGCCATCACAAACGCGCTTTAGCACATCTCTTCCAACATTAACCTTACCAATCTCAATAAAAGAAATGGCAGTCTGTGTTAAATTCAATTTCTTGGCCAGCTTTTTTTGTAATAATTTTTTTTGTTTTCTCTTTTTAAATAACAAATTCCTACCTTGTTGATTTATAGTAAAAGAATTATAATATTGCTTAGCAAAGATTTTCTGCACTCTTCCTGCAACATTTATTTCTTCAGGCATTATCAAAACATCATCTTTTTTTAGCTGCTCTGCAGGTTTTTCAACAATGCCTTTATTTGTTGAAACAAAGAATATATGATCTTTAGAAGCCTGAATTTCTAACCGCGGGTATTTAGTGATTATTGTATAAACTTGGTTTTTTTTAACAGTCCATTTGTCCTTGACTGCAGAGTCCTGCAATGAAAATCCTACCATACTCTTAACCTTATTTGGGTTATGAACATCCTTAATTTCAGGCAACATACCATCAGATAATTGCACAACAGAATCTGCCATCAAGCACTGACCACCTGCCTTCATCTTTCCAGGAACATGAGAATGTGTTTTCATCAAATGAATTATAGACTTGCCTTTTAACAGAGCTAAACTAGCATCTCTCCTGTCAAGAACAACAAGACCATACATCTCCTTGACATCAAGAATATCTCTTAACAGCTCTACTTCAAAGTTCTTGTCACATTTGTAAATCCGAGTATTTAATGGAACAGGAGGTTCTATGCTCCAGACCTTAACATCTGTCTTGCCCTCCCTAGCAAGAACATTGCCTGCAAAAACAGCCAAGCCATTCAGAGGAGTCTGCTTGAAAAGCTTAAGATGCTGAATCATACGCTCTAGGGCATCAATAACGTTTTTTCTAGTGGCAGCTGACTTGATGTTTGAGGCAGTACCTTGCTCCTGGGCCAAATGATTGATTATCTTGTTGATATCATAACCAGCAGGAATATAGACTGTCACAAACTCTGTATGCGCGGCCTTACATGCCTCTAATTCCTTGATAAACTTCTTAAGTTTATGCTTTTGTTGTGCTGTCAATACCATACTAATAATCATTACAGAGGGGG
>CAZXEZ010000065.1:0-5655 GCA_964640255.1 uncultured Methanosarcinales archaeon
TTCATTGTTCATATTGCATTAGAATTAGTATTGCTTTTTTAAGCTGTTGGTTTTAGGGCAGTCTCTCAAGCTGTTTAATCAAGTAATCTTCTTCAGACCCTGTCTCTATCTTTTCAGGTCCTTTCACTTCAACTGGTTTTTCTTCTTCCTGCTCAAACGCCCCTATTCCTTCTGTCTCTTTCTTCACTTTCAATTCTATTGTGCTCATCTCTTCTTCATCCAGTTGTCTTGGCTGCCACATCAGGTTCAGGCCGTCTTTCTCTCTTCTGGGAATGATGTGTAATATTGCGTGATTGTGTTTTTGTCCTGCTGCAATTCCGTTCTGCAGCAATATGTTTGTCCCTTCTGCCCCTATTGTCTCAAATGCAGCCATTGATATCTTGTTTGCTTTAACAAGTAATTCTCCAACAACAAAGTCAGGCATCTGTTCAAGTATAGGATAATGCTCTTTTGATGTGATGATGACATGGCCAGTTGATGCTGGTTTTAGGGCCAGGAATGCAAAGACCTTGTCATCCTCATACACTTTTCCTTTTTTTGATTTGATTATTTCACAAATCTCGCATTTTTTACTGCTCATGTTAGTATGTTTGCAATCTGGTCTAGTTTCATTCGTTCTTTTTCTGCTTCAGTCAGTTTCTTTTTCTTCTTTTTCTTTGGCTTTGGTTTTTCTTCCTCTTCTTCTGGCTCTTCTTTTTTCAGCTTCGCGTTGGCTTTTTTCTTTTTTGTTTTCTTTGGCTTTGCGCTTGTCGCTTTTTCTGCTGCTTCTTCTAAGGATTCTTCCTCTTCTTCTACTTCTTCCTCTGCTTCTTCTTCTATCTCTTCTGCTTCAATTATTTTCTTTTCTTTTTCCTCTTCTTCTTCAGGCTCTTCTTCCTCTGCTTCAACTACTTTTTCTTCATCTTCCTCTGTCACTTCTTCTTCTGCTTCTTCCTCTACTTCCTCTTCAGGAACTTCCTGTCCAAATGCTTTTGCTATGCCTGGTTTAATTGCATCTAATATTTTCTTATAATCAGCATCACTTATTTGGTGTTCAGGAGCCTCTATCCCGATTCCATCATTTTCTATCCTTGGAATCACGTGAAGCATGAAGTGTTGAGCTCGTTGACCAGCTGCAACTCCGTTTGCAACGAATATTGTAGTCCCTTGAGCCTTGATAGCTCTTAACAGAGCATGAGAAATTCCTTTTGCAACCATTCCAATGTGTGCAACAACATCATCTGGTATCTGAGGCATTACAACATAATGTTCTTTGGTTATCAGCAGGACATGACCTGGATTTGCAGGATTTATATCTAACACTCCAACAACAATATCATCTTCATACACTTTTCTAGAAGCAACCTTGCCTGATGCTATCTGGCAGAATATGCACTGTTGCTTTGCCAGGGCAGCCATCTGCTCTGGTGTCATGTTCTCTTGATTCATTATTTTCTCCTATTTGTATCCAATATAAAAAGTTTGCCCTGTTTAAAAAGAAAAAGCTTATAAATGAGTATTTATATAATATTAAAAAAAAGGTGATAAATGATGTTTCGCAGTAAAAAAGCTGTCTCACCACTTACAGCAACTGTTCTATTGATTGTTTTCTCTATAGCGTTAGGAGCAGTTGTGATGAGCTGGGGCGAAGCATATATTGAAGAAAAGGCTGAATTCGTGAAAGGCACCCGGGAGACAGTTGCTAGCTGTGATGCAACTCTGATAAAAATCATACAGATAAGTGGAGCACCTCAAATATGTGTAAGAAATGATATAATCGAGGCTTTTGTTGAGAACGGCCCTAACACAGAGGTCTATGACATCCATGCAAGAATCATTGGTATTGATGGTGTTGCAACAAGAGAATCAATCTTAGAAGCTCCGTTGATGCCTGCAGATTCAAAGAAAGTGATGTTCCGTTTCGAGCCTGTTGGCCAGATAAGGCAGATAAAACTGACCCCACTGGTCCTGAGAGCAGGTGCCTTGACACCTTGCACTGATAAAGGAATCATTGTTGAGAATGTGAATCCATGCTGATCCATTGTCTTATTGCTTCTCTAAGTATATCTGCTAGTGTCTCTTGCTGAAAGACGATTGTTGGAAACACTATCTCTCTTTTCTCAGTCCTCTCATTGCAGCTGTTGTGCCTGCAGAATTCTCCCTTTATGTTCTTATTAGTATATTTAATATGATTTTCTGTAGAGAATATGCTTCTCACTTCCTGTGTTATGCTTACGTCGCGATTCTCATAAAAGTGGTTTTGGGTGGAATCTTCCAGCCTGATACCGATAAAATTCCGCAGCAGATTATTATCATGTATGTCAGCGCCTTCTGCATTCGATAGATGGATTCCATGATTATAATTCACGATGTTACAGTTCTTGACTTCAACATTTTTCCTGTTTTTTATCAGTATTCCTGTCCCCTTGAAGTCTCCCCTTAACACTGCATTGCCGCAGTCAATCACGATATCATCTGCATCAACAACAATCCCATCTGGTAAGTAATAGTTTTTGTTGCAGAATTTTTGGTCAGACGTGTAGACCTTTCCATCTAAAGGGTCGCTGCACGCAAATGCAATAGGGCATAGAATTACAAATAGCACTATCCACCAGCTTTTTTTCAAATGTACACCTCTTTTTTTTAATCTCTTTTTACGTGTTCGTAAAATTGTATCAGTAAAAACGTGAATATGTAAAAGATTGGATACAATAACCAACCTTTTCCTTTTTTCTTTGGTGTTATTGTCATCTTTTCTGGCTGCGGCTCTGGTTCAACTGCTTTCTTTTCTATCGTAGCGTTTTTGTTCTCTTCTGCAGGCTTTTCATACTTTATTATCTCATGCTTGATGCAGTCATTGTCATTTTCTTCACTGCATTTTGGGCTGCAGTAAAAGTCATCATCGACGCAAGGGTTGATATCCTTCTCTTCATTGCAGAGATTATCGACACAATACTCTTCATCTATTGGCTTGTTTATCATGAATTTGTTGAACTTTGATGTTATCATGCTTACCGGTGTCTGGGTGCTTTTGTCAGCATGTTTTATTATGGTGTTTTCATATGCATTAAGCATCCTTATCCCTATCCTGTTCTTCAGCAGGGCATTGTCTTCTAATAATACGTAAGATGAATTTTTGATATATACTCCCACATGAAATGTCAGGACATTGCATTTTGTTATTTTTATGTTCTGCCTGTTTTCTATTGTTATTCCTGTTCCTTCTTGTGAAATCCCTCTTAACACAGCAGTTCCGCAGTCAAGTGTTACATTGTCTGCCTCTATGTATATTCCATTTGGGATATCATAGCTGTCAGAGCAGAAGGTTGTATCATTTGTTATCCTCATGCCGTCAAGTGCATCAATGCAGTCTGCAGCACTGACAGCACAAGCAAATAAAAGAAACATAAGAGAAAATAGGGCCAGCCTCATTTTCTCCTCCTTTTTATTATGAAATAAGCTATTGGTGCATATACAAACACAAGTCCTAGCCAGGTTATCATCTCTGTCTTGTCAAGCCCCCCCGGCATCAACAACACTCCATAAGCAAAAGGCAGTATCAACAATGGCTCTAGAAAATCCCCTATCTTATACTTCTTAGTACGAAGAAACCTGATGAAAGTTTTGTGTGCCTCTTTTTTCATATTTCTCTTATAAAAACTATCCTTGTTTTATATTTTTCTATTGTTTTCTATTATTTATGAGTAAGTAAAAGCCTCCGGCGGGAATTGCACCCGCGACCTCAGCCTTTTTGTGATTGACATACCAAGGCTGCGCTATACTACTAAGCCACGGAGGCGTAAGACTTGTTTGTTTTTGTGGTATATTTAAAGATTCTGTTAATATTCGGGGTGCTTCGCACATTTACGATTGTATATTGCTGCTTTTTATATAAAAACTGTGAGCAACTTTGTTGCGAACCATGCTGTCCGAAGGACTCCTATTAGAGACTATCTAAAACTGGTTTTTGTGCCAAAAAATTTATAAACTAGATTATCTTCCTTATTTTTATAGGGGGGTGAATAAATGAATGCATATGTGCAGATTGCATTGGAAGAGGCAAAAGAGTCAGACATCTATAACGCTTTAAAGGCCCTGCCAGAGGTTCAGGAAGTCCATATTCTGTTTGGGGAGTGGGATATCATCGCAAAACTTGAATTGTCTGCTCCAGAGGCTTTGGGAACTTTTGTGATGGACAAGATAAGAAGCCTGCCAGGTGTAAAGCTTACCTCGACAATGATTATAGCAAAGTAAAGTTTTTTATACGCAAAACCCTTTCTTGTAGATATGATTATATGCGCTAAACCCTGGCCAGTCATTGGCATGAAGAATAATATTCGTATTCTGGGTAAGCTTGGTTACAAGCAGATTCGTTATGACCCTAATGTCGCAATCTATATGATTGTCAGAGAGGGTGCTCCATTGGAGATTTTCAAGAAGGATTTAGCGATTGTAACAGGGGCAGGCATGAGCATTGAGGAGTTTCATTGTTATGCGCTTGATTTTAAGACATTTAATGAGCGTTTTGAAGACGTGCTTGAGATGATGCGCTTGGCAGAAGTGAGGTATTATGTGCAGCACATCAGCGAGGACATGCTCAATCATGCAGAAGAGATGAACAGATTAATAAAAAAGCTTAAAGACAATAAAATCCACTTCTGTGTTGAGAATGAGTTTGTTTTGGAGGGCTTTTCTGCGGTCTGCACAAGCTTTGAGAAGATTGACAAGGTTCTTGAGATTTTTTCAGAGGCAATGTTCTGCCTTGACACAGGCCACGCATTCAAGATAGGCATTGAGCCTTATGAGTTCTACAAAAGATACAAGGAAAAAATAAAAGTCATTCATCTGCACGATTTCAAGGACGGAAAAGACCATCTTGTCCCTTTTACAGGCGAATTGCTCAAGTCCCCTATTATTGAAGAGCTCAAGCAATTCAAAGGGCCTATTGTGATTGAATTATTTCTTCCGTTGTGGGAATTGTATGAAGAAAAGTACGGCGAAGCCATGGATATGCTTTCTAAGAATTTATTATGAACAAATTTTTAAAAAAAGTCGGCAAAAACATTTTTCTAATAAAAAATAATGCGGGGGAGGGGACTTTCGACGACCGAAGGGAGTTGAATCCCTCGAGCCCATTCGAACCCCCGGACCCACTAAGGGACAGGATTTCTCAAACTCCAATGAGTTTGTGTCGCCTCTTAAGTCCTGCGCATTAAGTCCAGAATGAACCTGCGTTCATCCCGATTGACCAGACTTTGCTACCCCCGCATTTGGAGAAGTTATTGCCTGGTATGTAAATGAGAAGTAGAGGTGTTTAAAAAAGTTTCTAATACTTGGCTTTTGTGTCTTCAGATTGGCGCATCGTGCAAAAGTTTACTGATATCCAAAACTGCACTCAAAGTCAAATACTTCCAGGCTTCCTTTTGTGAAGAATATGTCCTCTCCTTCGTGTATTCCTTCCAGCTCTATCCTTAATGTCATGGTTTCCTGCCAGGCGTTGATGCTCACGATTGCTTTTGATATCTCATAAAATAGTTTTACCTTGTTTGGGTCGCCGAATCCCTGCACTAATGTGATTATGCCCACCATTTTTTCCCCTTCAAACAAGAGTGTCCTGTATTTATCAGTAAAACCTGTCCCTCCGCTGAATGTCTCTATCCTTGCTGTCTCCAGGAG
>CAZXEZ010000066.1:0-5521 GCA_964640255.1 uncultured Methanosarcinales archaeon
GCTTTAAATCTTCGGGAACTGATAAAGTTATAGTTGGCATTTTAATTTACCTCCAATATTTATTATATTTAATACTGTGTAAATAGTTAATATATATAAATCTTTCGCTTTTTGCCGCGGCCCACGTTAAACTAAAATGGACAGGAAATCGGACATGTATTCTAATTAATAGTTGATAGAATTTATGTTTTTGATAAAGAATGCACAGTTGAAGGCGGGAAATGATTACAAAGGGAAGATTCTGGGAAGCTGAAGAGTATTGAAAACCAAAAGATTTAAATAGTTCTGGTAATTATCTGTAATTGTTAATAATTATAGATGATAATTATGAAGTTAATAATCACAAAACATGCACAAGACCAAATGCTTTTAAGAGGTATAGATAAAGAACAAATAATCAGGGTAATTAAAAGAGGAGCTAAAGTGAAACAAACAGATGGATTATTGGCAGTATACTCATACCTAAAAATCGCATATAAAATACGAGGAGATAAATATATTATAAAAACTGTAATGGTGGAATAAGATGGAAAAATGCTATGTTTGTGAAAAAGGAAATCTGAAAAAGAAAAAAGTAGATTATTCTCTCTATGGAGAATTGATTGGAAAATTCAATGCAGAAGTGTGCGACAAATGCGGAGAAACATTTTTCAGCGAAGAAGTATCAGAGAAAAAAACAGAAATTGCAAAGAAAAAAGGCCTTTTTGGATTAGAAGCGAAAACAAAAATAGGACAGGCAGGCTCTACGCTTGACATAAGACTGCCGCAAAAAATCATTGCATATATGAAATTAAAAAAGGGCGAAGAAATAAAATTAATTCCGGAAAGCAAGAGGAAGTTAATAATCATAGTATAGCTGAAGATTCTGGGAAGCAGAAGAGTATTAGTGAAGTTTTATAAACTTTGTTCTTTTATTTTATAGTATGTACGCGAGAAGAGTTGCACTGTTTATTTTAAGGGATAAAGAAGACAAGGTTCTTCTTCAGCACAGATATGAAACTGCAAAGCTTTTGCCTGATTATTGGGCTTTTTTTGGCGGTGGTATTGAAGAAGGTGAAACTCCTGAACAAGCAGTGGCAAGAGAAGCTAAGGAAGAGCTTGGCATTGAACTTAAAGACTTTAGGTTTTTTAAGAGGTACGAGGCGCAGGAAGAGCCAGGATTGTTTGAGAAATTTGTTTATACGGCACCATTAGAGTATTCTCTTGATTTTCTAAGAAAAAAGCAGGAAGAAGGCAAGGATTTGGGTCTTTTTTCTTTTGATGAATTAAAAAGCCTTAAGATTTCTGATAATGACAGGATTGTTTTAGAAGATTTGTTTAGGAAATAAAATTATTAAAAAAATAAAAAATTTATCTGCCGTGACCAATTAATTCTGCAATTGGTTCGTCTTCGTCCAGCTTCAGGTAGGCATTTGTTCCGTTGTTGTTGAACTGTCTTATAATGTGGACGTCATCGTCTCCAGAGCTCTTGACAAATTCATACCAGCATCTGTTCTTTGCTTCTACGTCTGTGACTTGCCTTATTTTACCGTCTGGTATGTGATACACCCACAAGTCTGTGTCGCTTTCCCAGTCATATGGAGTTAGCAAGATGTTTTCGCTGTCAGGTGTTATGCCTATCAGTGCAAGGTCTGAGCCTTCAACAGCAATAACTTTATCTCTCTGGCCTGTGACAAGGTTTTCTAGCAATACAACAACATCATTTGTCTCAACATCTCTTGCCTGTATAGCTGCATATTTGCCGTCATTTGTTACGCGTACGCTTCCATTGCTGTATTCATCCACATTGTTGTCTCCTAATTCAGTAAATGTGTGTGTATTTGGATCATACAAGTTTACCTGTGATCCTTCTGCCTGTGTAGACCAGTGTTGTATCACTGCTTTTCCGTCTGTAGAGAATCCCTTGCAGTATGAGTCTTCAACTCCTGCAACATACTCCAGCGGATCATCAAACCAGTGTGTCTCAGCATCAAAGATGAATGCCCTGTGGTTTGTGCGGTCCTGGAATGCAGCGACCTTTCCGTCTAGTGACATTCTGTCAAACTGGAAGTTTTCATTTACAGTTGTCACTGGTGCTATAAAGGTTGGATTCAGTCCGCCTTGTGTTGTGTCAACATACCACCATTCATAGTCTGTGTGATTAGGTCCTACTGAGAATTTTGTTATCATGCCTGCTCCGTCCTGGGATAGCCTGAATTCCCAGCCAAGGCCTCTGTTTGCTGGCAGGGTGAGTTGTTTTGTCACGTCACTTAGTGCATCATAAACAAATATGTCTTCCTGCACAGGAACCCATCTGCTGAATACAGCTGTCCTTCCTGAGCTTGCAAGCAGGTTTGTGGATTCATGTTGGCCTGCGATTATTTGTACTAACAGTCCGTCTGGGAATGTGCTTGTGCCTGGTTTAAGAGCGTATGTTGTAGTTACAAAGTTTTGGTCTTGTTTGCCTAAAAACACTATGTCTCCCAGGCTTCCTTTTATGTCTGAATATAACGCCTTTGGAAATAGTTGTTCTGTATTATTGGTTGATACTCTGTGCAAGAATGTCTGTCCGCCATCAACCCCATTCCAGGCATAGAACAATACTTTGTCTGGCGTGATTGCTTTTGCGTTTTCGCCGATGTAAGCAAATTCCTGTGATTCAAATAGCGTGTTTCCGCTTTCATCAAATATGTTTAGTCTCACTTTATCCTTGCCGACTTTTTTCTTGGCTATTACATTGTTTCCTGCAAGTCCTAGTGTGACATTGTCATGTTCAGAATCTCTTGAAAGATTGTGTATTTGTCCATCTTCGTGCATTGCTGCTTCAATGTCATTTTCAATAGATGTCTTTAATGCAATCCTGCTTCCATCTTCAGAAATTGCCACAGCTTCTGTTATGTGTTGTTGTGTTGGTCCTTGCACATCAACATATTCTGTAACTTTCTTTACACATCCAGGCATCAGTAAGGATGCTAATGCTGCTAATTTTGTTAATCCTGATTTTGTTCTTTTAAATGCCATTTTTTCTTGTCCCTCACGAATTGTGTTAAGATGATATAGAATTAAGCCCTTTATAAAGCTTATGGTTATACACTACTAAAAAGTCATTACATCATAAAGAATTGAGCCACAAAGAAAACAGCATATATTGCCACTAAAGCAATCCCGTGTTTCCAGGTTATTTGTTTTTTTGTCATGAAATACAGGCCTAACAGCACCGTTGCAATCATGATTACGCAGGCAAATAATATTGAATTAAATGCTATCTCTATGGGGTTTATTATTGCCACAATTCCCAGGACCAGGGTAGAATTTGCCACAATTGACCCTATTAAGTCTCCAAATGCCAAACTACTGATTCCTTTAAGTATTGATTTCACTTCTACCATCACTTCAGGAAGTGATGTTCCTAGGGCAATTATTGTCAGGCCAACCACATAAGGAGAGATTCCTGCCATTGCAGCTATCTGTGAGGCAGAATAAATTAACCACCTTGCGCCTAATAACAAGGCAACAATGCATCCTGCAAAAATAAAGCCATCCCGCCAAAGAGTTTTTAGCTTTATATCTTTCTTCATCTTGCCCATCTTGCCCTCTTTTAGCCAGAGGCTTGCAATGTAAGCCCCAAAGCCAGCTAATAATATGATTCCATCTGGTCTTGTAAGAGCTCCATCAGAGACAAGAATCACTGGCAGGGCAGCCAAAGCCAGTGTCTGGAAAAATGTCTTTCCTACAATAGGATGTTCTAGTTTTATTGTACCTCCTGCCAGGGCCATTATGCCCAGTACTAATGTCAAGTCACTGATATTAGAACCAACTACAGTTCCAAATACCATGCTTGTCTGTCCTGCTAATGCTCCTGTTATAGAGGCAACCAGTTCAGGAAGAGATGTGCCGACTGCAACTACCAAGAAACCGATAAGATAGTGAGATATCCCTAGCTTTTTTGCATAATTAGATACGCCGTATATTGCCAGGTCAGATGCTTTTAATACAATTATCAAGCTCAATACGCACATTATTGAATAAAATATGATAGGATAATTATGGCCGAATTGTTTCCCAAGTTCCATTATGCTTGCGAATACCATTTTATACCTTTTTGAACAGCTTTACTGCCTCTCCAAATATTAATACAGATGCGCTTATTGCTATTGCATAGACCCAGTCTAGTGCTGCCAGAGGGACTGTGCTGAATACTGCGTTCATGAATGGCAGGTGCACAACACCCACTTGTAATGCTATTGATAGGGCAATTGCTCCCATCAGCCATTTGTTTGAAAAAAATCCTAAGCCAAATACAGAGTAATCCTCAGACCGCATGTTGATCACGTTAAACATCTGGTACATCATTAGTGTTGTAAAGGCCATTGTCTGTGCATATGCCAGGTTTGTCTCTGGATTATACCACTGGAATATTCCTAGTGTGCCTAGCATCATTATCAAACCAATAAGTAATATCATTATTCCTCTTTTTTTATTGACAATCTTTTCCTCTACTTTCCTGGGAGGTCTTTTCATTGTTATTGGTTCAGCAGGTTCTTTGCTTAGTGCTAGTGCAGGCGCTCCGTCTGTAACCAGGTTTATCCAAAGGATTTGTATCGCAATAAGCGGCAGAGGCATTCTAAGAATTATTCCTATGAATATTGTCAAGACCTCACCCATATTACTAGAAAGCAAGTATTCAACAAATTTCTTGATATTATCAAAGATAGTTCTTCCTTCCTCTACTGCATTGACAATAGAAGCGAAATCATCATCAGCCAGTATCATGTCGCTTGCCTCTTTTGCAACATCTGTTCCTGTTATTCCCATTGCAATGCCTATGTCTGCTTTCTTTAGTGCAGGAGCGTCATTAACCCCGTCTCCGGTCATTGCAACAATATGTCCTTTTTTCTTTAAAGCCTCTATTATCTTCAACTTATGAGTTGGATTTACACGAGCATAGACAATTATCTCTTCAACAATGTTCTCAAAATTCTCCATGTGGTCCAGGTCCAGTCCTGTGATTGCCTTGCCCTTCATTCCTAATTCTTTTGCAATGGCCATTGCAGTTGCTTTGTGGTCTCCTGTTATCATCACCACTTTTATTCCTGCTGTTGCGCATTTCTGTATTGCCTCTTTGACTTCTGGCCTTGGTGGGTCTATCATTCCCTGCAGGCCCAGGAATATCATGTTCTGTTCAATATCTTTTGTAGCTACCTTGCCCTCTACATCTTGGTATGCAAAGCCAAGGACTCTTAAGGCGCTTTTTGCAAACTCCTCATTTACTGCCAGTATCTTCTCTTTCTGCTCTCTTGATATCCTGATTACTTTTCCATTTATCAGGGCCCTGTTGCAGAGGTTTAAGATAATTTCAGGAGCTCCTTTTGTGTATGCTTTGTATTTTGTCCCTACTTTGTTCAAGGTAGTCATGCACTTTCTTTCAGAAGTAAAGTCTATCTCTCCTAGTCTTTTGCATTTTACCTGAAGATCTTCTATGTCTAGTTTTGCTTTTTTTGCACTCACTAATAATGCTGCCTCTGTTGGGTCTCCTATGACT
>CAZXEZ010000067.1:0-5408 GCA_964640255.1 uncultured Methanosarcinales archaeon
GTTTCTTTGCAGTGTTCAGGGGATATTATGTCTGGTTCTGTTGCTATCTCCATTAATGGGATGCCTAGTCTATCTAATCTAAAGATAACATGGTCTTTTTCATTCTTGATTGGCCTGCAGGCGTCTTCTTCAATAATAATAGTAGGTATTCTGATATCTCCATCTTTTGTTTTCAATATTCCGTTCCTTGCTAATAATGTTGTTCTCTGAAATCCAGATGTATTGCTTCCATCTACAACTGTTTTCCTCATTACCTGCGCTCCGTCTACAAAATCTCCTTTTAGCATCTTGCATACCTGTAAAGCAGTACCAAAAGCTTCTTTATTGATAGGATTAGGCGGGCTTTCATCTAGTTCAACTAAGCAATTAGTATTATAATATCCTTCATAGACATAGTACTTTCCCTTTTCAGTCTCTTCTCTTGCTGCAATGTCTACTTTGCCTGTCTCTCCTACAACAGCCCGCAGCCTTCTTTTGACTGTGAATTGTGGTTCATCATCTCTTAATGTAGTAGGGCAGTTGCAGAATAGCTTTTTCCCTTCTAATTGTTGATGGCACTCGATGCCGCACCTGAATCCTAGTCGTTTGAAATCTGCCTTTTCCATAATTGTTCTCCTTTTTTTCTTACGATTTTTATTGCATGAAGAGGGATTGTCTTCTCCTCCCCATCAACCTCAATTAACATAAAGTTTTCATCAATCTCTTTTATTGATGTAAAGGGAAACTCAATGATTTCTTTTCTTAATCGATCATAATAACCGACAGTATAATCCTCAGGATTCTCTCTTTTGTCCCACTTGATCTTATTGAGTAGTTTTTTTATTGGAATCATCGCTTGACAAACTTCTTTTTGTACTCAAGCCTTTCAGAAATTTCACCCGCTAAATTCTGTCCAATCATTTCTTTGGCTTTTTCTTTGGGATAATTGCTTAATAGCCAGGCTAGCTTGACATATGCAGTTGATGCAATCATGTCGCAATAATTTCCAAGCACTCCTGCTTCAAGCAGTTTTCTTTGCGGTGCATAGACATTCAGGTCTACTTCCCCGAATATGGTCTGTGTTGTCAATACAACTGGCATCTTTTTCGCAAATTTCTTGACTTCTTCAAAGATTTTTGCGTTTTCTTTTGTTAATTTGTCAATTTCATCCATAGGTATGTGACCCAGGCCAGTCCCTTCTATAACCAAACCATCATATTTCTCAAATGCCTTGAATTGTTCTGCATACATGTTTGTGTATGTCTTGAGTATGCCTACTTTGATGTCTTCTTTCATTGGCATTACTTGCAGTTTTTTGGTAATATCACGCAGTTCTCATCTTCTGTGTTTTCATGCATGCAGACAGCCACTTCTGCAAATTTATTTGTTGATGCAATGAAAAATGCAGCAGATATGAGGTTCAAGGCTGCATCAGAGCTTCCTCTGTCAGAGCTTCTTTGAGCTCCTACTAAAATCACTGGTATTGGCAGGTCTTTTAGCATGAAAGATAGGGCAGCAGATGTATAATGCAGCGTGTCTGTGCCGTGTGTTATGATCACTCCATCACTTCCTGCCTTGATTTCTTTGTCAATCTCTTTTGCAAGTATGTTGTAATGTCCAAAGCGCAGGTCTTGTGACCACATGTTTCCGATTAATCTTGATTTGATATTGGCAATGTTCTTTAGTTCTGGAAACATTGCAAGGATTTCTTCTGGTGAGAATCTTGCGATTACTCCTCCTGTTTCATAGTCTACTTTTGAGGCAATTGTCCCTCCAGTATGTAATATCGCAATAGTTGGCAGCCCTTTTTTCGGCTTTTCCTTGGGCAGTTCTGGTATTTTCTCTTTTTTCTTGCCTAGCGGCTTTATCTCTTTCACTCTTTTCTTGTCTATGCCCATGTTATAGCCAGTGTCTAGTTTTAGAACTACAAACTCTTTCTCCTCTGGCATCAGGACTCCTTCTATCTCCTCTTTCTCAACAACGACTTTTACTCTATCTCCTGGTTTTGCCATATTATTGAGTTTAGAATTGCTTATTTATTAATGTTACGAATAATAAAGAAAAAAAATTAAAAAGCAACTTTTGGTGCTTTTTCTGCTCCTTCTTCTGCTCCAAAGCTCTCTTTTTTATCAAAGCCGAATGTTGAAGCAATTATGTTTGTAGGCACTTTTCTTACAGCGTTATTATATTGTTTGATGGCTGCGTTAAAGTCTTTTCTTGCTACTGCAACTCTGTTTTCTGTGCCAGCTAGTTCGTCCTGTAGGCTTAAGAAGTTCTCAGTCGCTTTAAGTTGTGGGTAATTCTCAACATTTATGTTTAGTCCGCCGAATTTCCTCATTACTGCATCGCTTTCTGCAAGTGCTGCTTGTTGTTGTTCTGGTGTTACTGCAGATGATAATGCTGCTTTTGCTTTTGCTACGCCAGTACGTATCTCTGCAATCTGTGTCTGCGTCTCTTTCTCAAATGCTACTGCGCCCTCTACAGTGCTTACTAGGTTTGGTATCAGGTCTAATCTTCTTTGATACTGTGTCTCTACATTTGCCCAGCTTTCTGCCACTGTATTATCCAGGCCAACTAGCTTGTTGTATCCAAGTACGAGCCATAATATCAGTACAATCAGTATTACTCCTCCGGCTATGAGCCAGATTTTTGTTTTGTTCTTTTTCTTTGCCATGATTACACCCCATATGTATTACTATAAAAAGTTTACCACCCGCCAGAGCTTCCTCCGCCCCCAAAGCTGCCTCCTCCGAATCCGCCAAATCCGCCTCCAAACCCGCCAGAGCTTCTTCCTCTGCCCCACCACATCATTCCAGGGCCTCCTGATTTGCCGTGCTTTGCCATCAAGCTTATCTGTGCTGCCAGTATCCAGAACATTATTGACATCACAAATGCGATTATAAAGAATGTTAATCCTAGGAATATTGAGCCGATTATTATTCCTGCATCTAATCCTGTTCTTGTTTTCCATTTGTGTTTTCTTTTATCTGTCAAGACCAATACTGCCAGGAAAACAATCAAATACCCAAATACTATGAATCCTCCAAAGTTGTTCATTACAGTTGGCTTGTATTTTGCCACTATGCTTGGGTCTTCTTGCAACAGTCCTTTTACATCACTCAAAGCTTCATAAACCCCTCTGCCATATTCTTCTAGCTTGAATGCAGGTGTGAGAATCCTGCGTCCTATTCTTCCTGTTTTTGCATCTGGAAGTATTCCTTCTAGTCCGTAGCCAGTCTCAAATCTGTATTTTCTGTCCTTTACTGAAATAAGAAGCAGTAATCCATTGTTCTTCTCTTCTTTTCCTCTGCCCCAGCTTCTTGCAACCTCTAGTGAATATGTTTCTAAGGGCACTCCTTCCAAGCTTTCAATTGTAAGCACAGCCACTTCTGCTGTTGTGTTTTTCTCTATCTCTTCGCATAATTTATCTATCTGCGGACCATACTCTCCTAGTATGTTTGCATTGTCTGTTGCATATCCTTTATGCGCAGGAATCTCTGCGAGAACCGCAGGTATTAATAAAAGAAAAATGAGTATTATTGGTAGTTTTTTCATTGTTTATAAAGTTTGAAAAACTTTTAAACTAGGGAAATTTTGTCTAGTATTTATAATTTCGCAAAATTTCTCGTTCTATCCAAAGTATGCTGGTTTGTCTTTCTGCATCTCTTTTGCTTTTGCAGAGCTGAAATGGCCGCTTAGATCGGTATATGCCTGTTCTATCTCTTTTGTTACGGATGGTTTTACCTTGTTTAGTGCTTCCTCAAAGTGTTTGTTGTTTGTCTCTTTTGCTTTCATGTCCTCTCTCAAGGCTATCATTGCTGCCTCTCTGCACACTGCCTCTATGTCTGCTCCGGCATAACCTTCTGTTTTTTCTGCTAATTCTTTTGATGTTATTCCTTTTACTGGCATTCCTTTCATGTGCACTGTGAATATCTCTTCTCTTGCTTTTTCATCTGGTACTGGCGTTAGTATAATCCTGTCAAACCTTCCTGGTCTTAGTAATGCAGTGTCTACCATGTCTGGCCTGTTTGTGGCTCCGATGATGACTATGTCGTGCAGGTCCTCAAGTCCGTCTATCTCAGTAAGTAATTGATTCACGACTCTCTCAGATACGTGTGAGTCAGAGCTTGCCCCTCTTCTTGGTACTAATGAATCTATTTCATCAAAGAATATGATTGTTGGTGCTGCCTGTCTTGCTTTTTTGAATATCTCCCGAACAGCTTTCTCGCTCTCCCCAACCCATTTTGATAATAATTCTGGCCCTTTTACTGATATGAAGTTTGCCTCGCTCTCATGCGCAACTGCTTTTGCAATTAGTGTCTTGCCTGTTCCCGGCGCGCCATACAGCAGGATTCCTTTTGGTGCCCTTACACCAAGTCTCTTGAATGCATCAGGATGTTTTAAGGGCCACTCCACTGCTTCTATCAGTTCCTGTCTTACCCCTTCTAGTCCGCCTATGTCATCCCATTTTACATTTGGCACGTCAATGAACACCTCTCTTAGTGCAGATGGCCTCACAACTTTTAGCGCTTCCCTGAAATCTGATTTTGTGATTGTTAGTTTTTCCAGGACTGCTTTTGGTATTGCTTCATCTTTGTCATATTTTAAGTCAGGCAGTAATCTTCTTAGTAATATCATTGCTGCCTCTTTTGCAAGGGATGATACGTCTGCTCCTACAAATCCGTGTGTTTTTTTTGCAAGATCTTTTAGGCTGACATCTTTTGCAAGAGGCATATTTCTCGTGTGGATTTTCAGGACATTCAGCCTGCCCTCTTCATTTGGTACGCTGATCTCTAGTTCTCTGTCGAATCTGCCTGGTCTTCTCAAGGCAGGGTCTAGTATGTTTGGGACATTTGTTGCTGCAATCACGACTACCCTTCCCCTGCTTTTCAGTCCGTCCATTATCGCCAGCAGTTGTGCAACAACCCTTCTCTCTACCTCTCCTTTTGTCTCCTCTCTTTTTGTTGCGATTGCGTCTATTTCATCTATGAATATGATTGCAGGAGCATTTTGTTCTGCTTCCTCAAACTTCTTTCTTATATTCTCCTCAGACTGCCCGTAGTATTTGCTCATTATTTCAGGGCCATTAATCAGTATAAAGTGTGAATTTGTTTCATTTGCAACTGCCTTGGCTAATAGAGTTTTTCCAGTTCCAGGAGGCCCGTGAAGCAAGACTCCTTTTGGCGGCTCTACTCCTAGTCTCTGAAATATTTCCGGATGTTTTAGTGGAAGCTCTACCATCTCTCTTATTTTTTTGATTTCATCACTTAGTCCGCCTATGTCTTCGTATGTTACCTCTGGTATTGTCTCTTCCTCTATCTTTACTGCTTTTGGGTTCAGCAGTATCTCTGTTTGTTCTGTTACAATCACTGGTTGTTTTGCAGGGATTGTTTCTGCTACAACTAGTTTTAGGTCTCCGAAGCCGAATC
>CAZXEZ010000068.1:0-1107 GCA_964640255.1 uncultured Methanosarcinales archaeon
AGGCTGCATTGGGTTATAATTCTTTCGAGAAAAATTAGAGATTTAGGACAGAGCCGTACCAAACGAAAGCTTTATAAATCTTCTATTAATCCACAGTATTAGGACGGCCATAGGGGCCGGGTTCCACCCAGTCTCATTCGAACCTGGCATGGTTATGGTCTAGTTCCAAGCCACAGGAGAGTTAAACCGGCTTCCGTATCGGGCTGTACTGCATTCCGCGGGAAATCCGATAAGCTGTCCATTTTTTATTATCCCAGTGCTGGGCTGGGTTTCTTATATTATTTGCACTGGACATTCACCCGCAGAGTATATAAACAATAAAAATTCCTTCTTTAACCATGAACCTTACTATTGCAAGGTGTATTGCTAAATTAAGTGGAGATGGAACTGTTTATTTAGGTAAAGCAGGCAAAAACGGGTACATACGATATAGTAATACTTGCGAAGCGTTAAGAGAAAAGTTTAAATCAGATTTACACTATATTTTTGGCAAAATCCCGTTAACAGAAGGAATAACCAACACCAACACGCCTTTTGTACAAGTACATAGGAAGCATGCAGTTCAGTTCTTTTTAAAGTACTTGGATTCTTACAAAAGTAAAAATATCCTGATCCCCGCTGCAATTAAAAAGGCACCAAAATGTATCAAAGCAGAATATCTTAAAGCATTTTATGATGATGAAGGAAGCCCGCGGTTAAGAATATCCAAATTACAAGAATGGAAAAGAAACATAACCTTATATTCTAACTCAGAAAAGCTAATTAAAGAAGCAAAGCAAATGTTAGAACAAGAATTTAAGATTAAATGTAACAAAGTGTATAAAGATTTGCGTGAGGATGGCAGACTCTCTTTCGCATTAGACATCACAGGCAAAAATAACTTTGAAACCTTTAAACAAAATATAAATTTTAATCACCCCAAAAAGAAAAAGATACTACAAAACATTCTTGAATCCTATGCTAATACCGCAAAAAAGAACACAGCAGGTTTCTTAAAATTAAGAGAAAAAATTAAATCTCTAACACAATCTCGCCGCTCTTCTCATTAATCTGTTTTATATATTTTACTTTCTTTAGCTTTTCTTTAATCTCTTGCCAGTTCATTGT
>CAZXEZ010000068.1:1117-5335 GCA_964640255.1 uncultured Methanosarcinales archaeon
ATCAAGTGCCTGGCTGTATGTCTTAAAAGATTCTTGTCTTTTTTCTTCATACAGTTTTAGCTTAAATGGCGTTATATCAATTACTTCATTGTCATCAAACACAACAACTGGTTCTATTTTTTGCTGCAACAGATTTGATAGTTCTTTATAGATTTTCTTTATCTCTTGCTCTGTTAGATTTTTCTTTGTTTTAGAAATATCTGCTCTTATGCATAATTCTGATGCATAAACTCCTCCTATTCCTAACTGCACTGCTAATGTTTTTGATATTGTATCGGAAGAAGTCTCTATTAATCTCTTGAATTTTGTTGCGCTTATGTCAAACGGATTATGCTCTCTAGAAGGTGAAACATAAATTTCTCCTTTTTTTACTGTTCTGTCCATCCATTTCTGAACTGCAAGAGGCTGGATTATCTTGCCTTTTTGGCACAATATTGCGTTTCCTTTGCTGAATAATTCTAATATTAAGTCGTATTTGCCTTTTTTTGTCTCAAATTCCAGCTTCAGTATTCTCTCGCTTTTTATCTGCTCTATCTTTCTTAATCTTGCATTTGATAAATATTTTCTTAGTATTCCGCAGAATCCGAGCATTTTTTCAGGCATCTCTGGCTTTACCTCTGTCAACCAGATAAAGCCTGGCAGAACTACTCTGAGCATTTTTTTCCCTATTCTTGAGACATGCAGAGAGAATAAGAGATCTTTTTTACCTGGCTGGTAGATTTTATCTATTTTTCCATCTAATAATTGTTGGAATTCATCCACAAGATATTTTAATTCTACACTTGACAGCTCTTTTTTCATATGCCCAAGCCGATAAGAATTATGCCAATTATTATGGCGGTTATACCGGCCCATTTAAACAGGTTCATCTTCTCCTTTAAAAATGTGACTGATAAAAGCACAGATATGATGTATTGCAGAGAAATAATTGGGTAAAGTACAGATAGCTCTCCTCCCTTGAATGCGATTAATAGTGCTATCATGCCCAGTCCGCAGCTACCAACTCCTAATATTAAATAATAATTTGTGAATTGTTGGATTATTTTGAAATTGAATTTCTTAGATCCTTTTTTCAGTAATACAACACCAACTCCTCCAAGGATACCAGACAAGATTGCCAATAGTATTGCCCAGGTTTGCGTCATTTTTTACCAGCTCCTATCATTGTTACACCTGCAAATATCAGGACAACTCCTGCCCACCTGAGCGAGCTTATTGGTTCATTGAATATCAATAATGCATAGATTGTCACAAGTATGTAGCTTATTGCGACTATTGGAAAGACAAATGTAACTTCCCCCTCCTTGAATGCAGCTATTAAAGCCAGCCAGGCAATGATGTAAAGCAGAATTCCTGCAAATATCGGCCAGTTTGTGAGTATCTCTGGAAGCCTTTGTGCTCCTAGTTTCTGGAATATTTGCGCTGTTGATATGAATATTGCACAAAGAATTGCAAGGCCGATTGCCTTCAGCTTTGTCATTTCATTCTCCTACTAATATTTTTATCATAGAAGCAAATGCAGGTCTTGTTATGAATACCCCGATTGTTATTCCTGCGATTGTTGTTAAAGCAAATCCTTTCAATAGTCCTGCGCCTGCAAAGATTAATGGTATCATTGCAACTGTTGTTGTGATATATGCTGCCATGATTATGAAGAATGCTCTCTTTAGTTTCTGGGCCCATCCCCCGAAGTATCCTTCCTCTTTTTTCAGTGTTTCGTCTGTTATTATGATTTGATCATCTACCCCTGTTCCTACTGCGATTATTATCCCTGCGATTGATGCCAGGTCCATGTTCCATCCTACCAGTGCTGCAAATCCCAGCAGCAGCACTACTTCACTTACAGAAACAACTATCATAGATGCTGCCACTTTTAGATGTCTATATCTTACTGCGATGATTATTGCAACTGCAAGTATTGCGATTATTCCAACAAAGATTGCATTTTTTAGGAATTGCATTCCTAGCATCGGTGATATATTGTCTGTCTTTACAATATTTAGCTTGACTGGCAGGCTTCCTGTGATTAGGATTGTCTGCAGTCTTTTCATTTCACTTAAAGCAGTAATCATTGCCTCTTGCTCTGAAGTGCCTGCTCCAGAGCCGCTTATTGCTATCTCGGTCACAGCTCTTCCCTGCAGGTCTGCTGCAATGTTTAATTGGTCTACTTTTTTATCATCTAAGAATAATTGTAATGGTTCTGATAAGTACTCTCCCTGCTCTGTTTTCTCTATAGTTAGGTCTCTTGTTGCGTCTGCTTGCTTTTGTGCTGCCTCTGGTGTCAAGGATATCGAGAACATGAAGCTGCACGCCATTCCGCCCTCTACCTTGCCGCATCCTCTGTTAGGGTCTATTCCAGAGCACTCTGCGGTTCTGCACACATAAGTTATGTCTTCTCCACCTCTGAAGACTGTTGTTTCTCCTATCTTTGCCTCAAACTTGCCTTGTTTTGCAAGCAGGTCTTTTACTTCTTCTTCAGTTGCACCAGCTATTTCAACTAAGATGTATCTATTTCCTTCACCTAATAGTTTAGGTTTGTCTCTTATCTCCTTGACAGCCACGTCTGTTAAGCCGTAGACATTCAATCTCTCTTTGAGGTTGTCTATGATTGTGTTCATCATGTCATCATCTATTGTCTCTGCTGGCTGTAATAGAACTCTTGTTCCTCCCTGCAAGTCTAGCCCTTTTCTTATGTTTGTTGTAGGGGCCTGCATCACGCTTAATCCTATGTTCTGCATTCCTATGAAAATCTTCTTTGTTTTTGGAACTGTGATTGTTTTGTTTATTGTCTTATTGACAAGTATTGTTTCATTGCCTTTTGTTTCATTTACTTTTATGACTTCTTGAACGATTTTCTGTTCTGTCTCATTTAGTTCCTCTACTTTATAGTCTCCTTTTGTCATTAACGTATATGATTTTTTGTCTGTCTTTATCGTGACTGTTCTATTCACATCTAACTCTTCCACAAATGCGTAATAATCTGCAACAGTTTTTATTGGCCTGTTGTTCATTGCAAGAATTACTTCATGCGACATCGGCGAGAGTCCTGGTTTTGGGCTCTCAATGCCTGCAAGTGCTGCTGAGCTGTTTTTCATTACTGCTTTGATTGCAACTCCTTCGTTAAGCGGATTTGGTCTTATGGATATTACTGCGAATATCAAGAATATAATTAATAAAATGATTCTCCAGTTTGTGAATAATTGTTTTATTTTACTCATGCTTTTTTGCTTTTTTCTCTAGATGCCATCTTAAGATGCCTGTATTTTGGATCCATGTGTTCAGCATGTCAAAGAACAGGCCTATCACGATTATGATCATTATTTGTTTTATCACGTCAGATGATGTGAAGATGTATGCCAGAAGTGCTGCTACGAATGATGTTATAGACATTGTCATTCCTGTTTTCATAGAGTTGATTATTCTGTCAAATACACTCCCCTCTTTTCTTTTCAGCACTCTTGTTGTCAATAGAATATCTGTATCCACTGAATATCCTATAAGCATCAGGAATGCTGCAACTCCTGCTGTTGTTAGTTTTATTCCTAGCAATGATACTACTGCTAGTGTGCATAGAATGTCTGATGTTGCTGCAAGAATGACAAATAAAGAAGGAATCAATGACCTGAATGTTATCAAGACAACTAAGCCCATTGCAAGAAATGCCAGGATGACTGCAACTATTATCTGCCTGAAGAAGCTTGCTCCAAGAGTAGAGCCCATAGACTCTATGGTATATTCATCTTTGTTTAACTCTATAAGATGCGAGGCGATTACTGCTTGTTTTAGCTCGTCTTCATCAGTATCAGATGCTTCTATTATTACGGATTTAATTATCCCTGCTTCTGTTAATCTTCTTACCTCTACATCTGCTTTTGGCAGTCTGTCTTGCATGTCTGATTTTAGTTTATCTATGTTTATTTCTGTTGAAGTAGGAATTGTAAGGGTTATTCCTCCCTTTAATGACACTCCTTTTTGTACAAATTCTCCTGTTGTTGCATAATTATAGCCTAATACACCTATTGCTAGAAATAAGATTATTATGGTAAATATCATTAATTCCTTGTATCTTGTATCGTATATGTGAAGTAATTTTGATTTTATCCCCAATATTACACCCCAGTTTGAGAGAATAAAGGACTGTTTTTAAAGGTTACGCTTTTACAGGTTCTGTAGAAAGTCATCCGTAAAATTTAAAACCCTCAAAGACTCGTTAGAGTC
>CAZXEZ010000069.1:0-5322 GCA_964640255.1 uncultured Methanosarcinales archaeon
ATACAATTACGATAGATACAATTGACCTGAACCTCTTTTCTCATGTTATACACCATTCCAGGAAGGCATAGGCAGCCCATTGAAACATGAATACTTCTGTAAGGATCCCAATCATAAACAGTAAATCGCTCTATCTCTGTTGGCTTGCCTTTGCTTGAACCAACATTAAATATTGTATCGCCATACACAATTTTCTTGGTTCCTGCATACAAGCTAGAGCTGTAATCACACAATTGACAGGAATAAATGATTGAGACAGTCTTTATCAGGGTAGACAGCAATTTTTTAGCACTAATATCTAAATCTGCTGAAAAAATCTCTGTTCCAACCATGCCAGGATTCCATATGTATTCCAAAATTCCCGTGTGCAGATCAGTGAATATAAGACCACAAGCAATACCTTTCCAAAACAGCTTAGACAGCCCCTTAAGAACAGGACCAATATATGGAATTGATTTAAGCTCATAAAAGACCACTGCAATCAGCCAGAGGGCGCCTCCGACATAAGTCAAGACAGCGTCTCCTTGCGCAATTGCCTGGGCAACCGCAACAATCGTGCCAACCCAATCATTTACATCAGACCAGCGCTTTGTTCGCTTTTTCAGATCCCAGATCCTGTCATCCATTGCAGTAATCTGCGCCTCTGCATTTTCCCCGATTGTTCCGAGAGGATTATTGTAGACAGGAATGCTCACACTAAATGTCTCTGTCTCTAAATTCTTGAAAATCCTCTTGCCCTGCCGTATCCTCAATGAAATAGTGCAGTCAACCTTAACAGGAGTATCCTGCTCAGCAATCTGCGGAGAGCTCTTCACGACAATATACGGCTTTTCTGGATTTCCAGCAACCAAATAAATATCAGAAACGCCTTCTGCACTGCATTCAGCACTTGTCTCAATGATAGAGACCTCTGGATTTGGAGCTTTTTGCTGTAATCTTGGCTGGAGATAGACAGGAGCAGGAATCCTGTAGACCAGTCTCTTGTCAAAACCTTTCCTGGGCATAACGCTTGTCGCAGTTATCGTATAAAAATCAACACCGCCAGCAGGCTCTGGCTCGTAAACAGAAACCTCAAAAGGAACCTCCTGCTGCGTGCCTTTTCCTGATTTTGTGAAAAACATAATCATCTCTTTCATGTATATCTGATTAAGCATATCAACATCAACATAACACTCCCATTCATCAATGCCTGCAGTAGTGCAAGATGCTTCTTTAGGAAAAGCATCAGTACTGATTGCAGATGCATCAACAAAAACACTTGGCTCTGTCTTTGAATTCTCAACACGCAAGGTGAATTCAAGAGTCTCGTCATAAGCAGGACCGACAGGGTACTGGCTAATCGCAGTGATTCTTGCAGCCTTTGTGTAAACCAAAACATCCAAACTTGCTTTCTTGAAAATCTTGTTACCCAAGTCATCTACAGAATCCTCTGTAATCCTTATCTGATAATCACCATCGCGAACAGTAGGTGTGATGTCATCCCAATAACAAATCCAGGTCGTATCTGATTTTTTTTCACAAGAATCTGGCTGGAGAGTGCCAAGACCTATTTCTGTCAAGTCAAGAAAAATCTCTCTCTTGTAGAGGCCAACACCGTCTTCAAGAATATTTGCTTTTATTCTTGTGTTAGGTGCTATAACATAATCGCCAACATAATCTTCATAACTTGAACTAATGGTTTGAATCTCTGGACCTTCATCATCAACAGGGATGCTGCAGGTCAGGGAAGCATTAGCAGCATTGCCCAAGGTGTCAACTGCCCTGACATCAGCAGAACAAACAGTATCAGGATTAACCTTGAAATTAGACCAATAAAATTTGTTTTCTCTCTTGTAACTGAATTTCCTGTTTTTATCAGAAGATTTGCCAGATATCTCAGAGAGGTCTGCAACAACACTCTGAAGCTCTGAAACATCATCAATTTCCACAACAATTTCAACAGTTGCGCCAGAACTGGTTATGTGGCTTATTGGATTGCCCTCTTTATCAGCCATACCTAAGCTAACAAAATTAGGACCTTCTTCATCATAAGCAAAATCAGTGCAGACAGGAACGCTCTCTTGATTGAAAAAATCAATTGCTCTTGCACAGATGGTTAATTTCTCTGACTTCTTGCTTATCTTATGCTGGTACTCAAAAGATTCTATAATATCACACTGCTCATAACCGAATTCTTTTGTGAACAATATTTTGTTTGTATCTGCATCATAGAAATCAATCTGCTTCACTCCAGTGCAATAGCTTGCATCACCAGGCGTAGAGCCATAATCCTGCGCAACAATCTCAATAGCTGCAACATCTTTTGTTGCAGGGGGCTTGATGCTGAATTTCAAAATGCTTGGGGGGAGCTTGTCAATACCTAAATCAGTTGAGACTGCTTTAACAGGCTTGCCGTCATCATCTGAAAGCTTGACAGTGTAGGGAAAAATGCCTGTTTCACCTGTAAAAGATTCTTTATAGACACAATCATTGTAAATATCCTTTCCATAAGACTCTCCAGGAATGCAGGAATCTGGATAAGAACAAAGGCTTTCCCTGCAGATCTGCACCTGTGATTCACTGATAACTAAATCACGAGGAATCATTGCCCCGACATTCATAGTTACAGTGTCATCTGGCCCTGCATAATTCTGAACATTATCCTTGCCAGCAAAACTCTTTATCTCAAGTGATTGTGCAATACAAAACGGCAGAGTGATTATAAGAAACATCATTAAAAACGTAGTAAATCTAAGTAACTTCAAGCAAATCCCCCTTTTTACACAAATAAGAATTTGAATAGTGGTTTTATTTATAAACTTTATGTCTTGAGAACTGCGCAGGCAGCATTAGCAGCCTACTTCCTGACTATTCTCACAATAAGATCCTGCTGGACAACCTCTACACCATCGGAGGCAATAACAGTGAGAACTCTTTCGCCAAAAACCCTTGATTGTGGCAGGAATGTCAAGAAATTTCTGTTTATCTTTACATCCAGGCCATGTGTGGATGTGGCAAGATAAGTCAATTCATCATCATTTGCATCATTGAAAAATGCATCCAGGTTTATTGTCCTGTCAGTATTTCCAATGAACATGGCACCCTCAGGAACTCCTGTAATGACAAATGTATTGCCGTCTGCATTCCAGACTGGCGGATGATTAACATCAAAAGAGACCATGCCAATTATCTCTGGCTTGATGAAAATAACTAAGCTGATTATTATGATTACCACTGCAAGAGCAATGGATTTTGCATGAATATTAGGCCCAGGCTTCATGCCTTTTACGCCATTAAAGACCTTCATGACCTGATCATAAGCAAGCTCTTTGTGAACAGACTCCATGTCAGAACCAGCAATCTGCTTGTAGGCAGACATCAACTCCCTGTACTTCTGCTTAGCCTCTTCCATCCTATTTGATTCAATGCTGTCTTGAGCAGAATTATATGTCTGAACAAACTTATGGATAACGTCTACTTTATCTATTGCTACCACCCTTTTTATTAGCTTGAGAAAGACTTATTTATAAACTTTGTGTTTTTTATTTTAATGATGCTTTTTCTTTCTGCCTCTTGAACCATACATGAAATAATACGCAACAGCAAATGCAATCACCAGCAAAGCGATAATAAGACCATTATTGCTGCTTCTGCTCTTGACAGCTGGCTGCAGTGCCTGCCGTGGTTCAGTAACAGGCGCAGGTTCCACAGGTGCAGGTTCTGCAACATGTTCTGCATAAACATCTTCCTCAGGCTCTTCAAGCCCTGCATCAGAAACCTGCAGAGCAGCAGGAGCAGGAATGTTTTCCGGAATCCTCTGGATAACAAAATCAGCAGAGCCAACAAGCACGCTCTTAAGTGTAATTGCCAAATCATCATAACCATTACCGTCTGCATCTACATTCACTGTCTTGCCAAGCTTCAACACATAAGTCTTAGGCACAGATGCGATCCGTATAATTACCTGCTTCTGCGCACTATCAATATTCAGCACAGTAAGCGCGTGCTTGACAGCATCCATCTTGAAAGCAAAAACATCATTTGAGCGCATTTTCTTTTCAACAACCTGATTCTCTCTTAACTCCTCGCCTTCTGACTCAAGAATCCTGTAAAAAGCTCTTGTGGCGCTTCCGCCTCCTCCGCCACTTATTCTTTGCTGCTGTTGCTGCTGCCCGAACAAGCCGAAGGAACTGTAATTAGTCAGGCGTGCAGAAACAAAGTTCTGCGCAGCATATACTGTGCTGTTTGTGCCAACCCATGTTCCTGTAAAGCGCAGCAGTCTCAAGGTATTTTCCTGAACATTAGCTATATCTGCAGCACTATAACTGATATTCAACACAAGATAAGTGCCAACCGGCTTTGAAATATTCACGTATTTAGCAATATTCACCCAACCCGCAGGGTCTGCAGGAGGATTTTGAACACCTGTCATGCGCATTGTTCCGTTATATCTTGTAAAACTAACTTTTACAGGAGCATATTCTGCACCCAGCGTGGCGTTATAAAAAGAAAGATTTGGAGAATCCATACGCAAATCCCAGCCTGCAGGATTTGAGAGAATGCTTGAAGTAAAAGCATTAAACAGGCAGGACGAACCAGGAAAATCAATCCCAAAAACAGAATTATTTATAGCTCTATTATTGTTAAAAGTGTTATGCGTTGCATTAATCTCTATTCTAAAACCTTCTGAATTATTATTTGCAGTATTGCCTGTGAAAGTATTATTGCTGGATTGGTTTGTAATATAAAATCCAAAACCAGCGTTATAGTTAGCAGTATTATTCATCACAGTATTATTACTTGATTGATTAAAATTAAAGCCATCCCAGCCATTAAAGCTTGCTGTATTGCCTATCAAGGTATTGTTATTGTTATTAGATGGGGCAGTGCCTCCTGCACAAAAACCATATCCTGAATTATTATTAAGCGTGTTATTTGTTACATTATTGTTGTTTGTGGCCCATTGAAACCAAATTGCCTGCACAGCATTATACATTATTCTATTATTAAAGATGCGGCTGCCAGTAACAAGTGCAAAATTAATCCCTTCAGAAAAATTATAAATCCTGCAATTTTTGACAGTGATATTGTTCAGGCCCCCGCCTGCCAGCACTCCTGCACCAGTAGTGTTGCCAGTCACATTAAAACCCTTGCAATCCAAAGTAACATTACTAACTGATATATTTATGCAAGTTCCATTATTAACAATACTGTTACTCAGTACATACTGCCCGCTAGCATTTATATTGTAACCGCCTGTACAATTATTGATTAATGTCTGCGCCTGGACAGAAAAAACACACGCTAAAAACATAATTAAAACTAATAAAAAACAACAAAACC
>CAZXEZ010000070.1:0-5279 GCA_964640255.1 uncultured Methanosarcinales archaeon
CGCAAAAGGTGCAGGCATTACTGGCGGAGATCCTTTGGTTAAGTTAGAGAGGACAATAAAGTACATCAAGCTTCTGAAGAAAAAGTTTGGCAAGAAATTCCATATTCATCTTTATACGCCTCTTAATTTAGTGACAGAAGCAAAACTTAAGCAGCTTCATCAAGCAGGTCTTGATGAGATTCGTTTTCACCTAATGCTTGACAAGCCTAAAGAATGGCCTAAACTTCTTCTGGCAAAAAAGTTCAAGTGGGATGTTGGTGTTGAAATCCCTGTTATTCCTGGCAAAAAGAAGGAAAAAATCAAGTTAATTGATTACATCAAGGATAAAATAGATTTTCTTAACCTTAATGAATTGGAAATCTCAGACACTAATGTTAACAAGCTTGTTGAAAAAGGCTTTAAGCCTAAGGATAGGTTTTCCTATGGGGTCAAGGGCTCTGAAAAGCTTGCTAAAGAAATTTTAAATTATCTAAAGAAAACAAAATTAAACATCCATTACTGTACTACAACCACTAAAGACAAGGCTCAATTATCAAGAAGAATCAAGCGCAGGGCCCTGAATGTTGCTCTAAAGACAGATTTCATCACAAAAGAAGGGACTCTGGTCAGGGGTGTTATTTATCTTCCAGAATTAAAGCCAGACTTTGGTTATGGCCTGCAAATAGAAAGTATTAACCTGACTAAGTTTATCAAGAAATTAAAGAGTGTCAAAATTAAATTACAAAAGCAGTTAGGCATTCCTTCTAATATTCTTCATATAGATAAGCTTAAGCCTAGAATCATTACTTCTCTGGCAGTTGTTGATGATTTAAAGAGTGAAATAAAAGAATTAAAGCTAGTTCCTGCAATCATCGAAGAATATCCCACTTGGGACGCTCTTGAAGTCGATGTTCAGTTTCTATAGAAAAGTATTTATACCTACTTTTGTTAACAAAAATAATGGGAGCAAGAGCTGAGATAATTGAGAAAAATCTTGAATTGATGTTCTCTTTTAAAAAATGTGGAATGCAAAGAACGCTTACGACTGAGAGCGGAGGCGCTCGCATCCCTGTTTTTATTGATAATATCCGTTATGAATCTGTTTTTGCAAATTTCTGTTACAATCCAAAAACTGGAATGATTGATTGTTTTACTAATTATGCCAGTGAGGCGCCAAGTGGACACGTGATGGGTATTTTTAAGGTTGCTGCTGATTTCAAGAAGAAAGAAGATCCTGATTTTAATCCATATTTTAAGATTGTTAATGTAACTTTAGATAAAAATACATCTAAAGAGGCAAATACTTTAATCTCGACCTGTGCTGTTATATACAACGATACTTTTGCTAAGGTTAGTTAGGAGGCTCAGAGGGGAGGTAACCCTCTTTTTTGCCCCCCACAATTTCAGCGAAAGCTGAACATGCTTTTGAAAAATCCCATGATTTTTTCTAAGATGCCTTTCTGTTCCTCTAGCTCTTCTCTTATGCCCCTGATTTGCTCTCCCATGCTCTGGCATACGCTGTCTTGGCATGTGTTGCTCAGACATTCATAGTTATTCATGCAGGCCTTGTCATTTTCTCTCTGCGGCTTGAATGCACTGTCTATATCACAATAAACAGGTTCATCATTCTCAAGCAGTCTTATTCCAATCTGCATGCAGGCTCCATTTTTTTTGCATCCTGGGCAGTCTCTATCTTCTGCATCTGTTATTGGCGGCTCTGGTTGTCTTTCCATGTATTCTTTTTCACCTTTTATACAGGCTCCATTCTTGCATCCATTAGGGCAAGGGATGTGTTTTACCCCAATCACAGTCCTTTGTACTTCCTTTGGCTGTGAGCAGTATGTTTCAGTCACATAGCACAATTCATTTGCTGTGCAGGAATCAACAATATTTCCTTTGTTAGGAAGCCCGCCTTCTAGTAATTCCTCTGGAGCATAGCAGCTGTCTACTTTTTTCTTTATGTCATCTGATTCTGGAATGTAGACATATCCTTCTTTGTATGGTTCTACTCCTCCATCTGAATCTTCACAGTATAACTCCGCTCTTTCAGGCTGTGGCATGCTTCCGCCATTAAATCCAAGCAGTTGTTTCCTGCCTTTCATTTTCTTAAAAGTCAATTCTCTTGCTGCCTGTCTTGTCTCTAGTCTTGAGTATCCAAATACAAGCAGGTGTGCATATCCTTTATAGTCGAATAGATAAACCATTGCCTGCCTTGGTTTCAAGCCGTATGAGCAGTCAAGATCATAATCACTTATGCCATTCATTCTTAGTATCTGTGCTGTGACTGGATTATCGCACGGCCTTCCTACGCTGATTATGTTTCTTTTATAGTGGTCTATCTCGCTTGCCAGCATTGCTTCTCCTGTCTTGCTCACTCCGTATTTCTGGAATGATACTGAGATGTCGATTGCTGCTATCACGTCATCTGCAGGCGCCTGATCTCCCACCACAAAGATGCCATTGAGGCTTTTTCCCTTGATGAATAGTTCTGGAAAGTTTGATAGGTCTATTTTTTCCTCTGGTTGGCTTGTTTCTGGTGTTGTTGGCTCAGGCCCAGGTGTCATACAGAATGTTAAGTCGTCTGATCCCATGTCTACTACTTTTATTTTTAACCCGTCTGCCATTGTCTGTTTAGTTCCTATATACAGCCAATCAGTTTGCTCGCCATTAACATTCAACTTGAAATTGCCTTGGTATTTTTCTGCTTTTATTTCATACTCTGTTCGTTCTACGGTATATACTTTTGTTTCCCCGTTTTTTAGCGTTCCTGTCTCTCCATCGCAGGCATAATTCTGTCTTGGAGCATCTCCAGCAACTTCATACTCTATTAAGTATTTGGAATGTGCGCCTCTCAAGATATTGTCGTGGCCGCAGGTACTTTGGTCTCTGCTACAATAAAGAGTGAAAAGAGTATAATACTTTCCTGGTTTCTGCGGAACATTAAACGTAGAAGTCCAGTATGGACTAATGAAATTAGCATTGTATTGTTTTACAATGTCCACTGGTATGTAGTCTCCAGGTATGCCTGCGCCAAAGAACATTTGGTCTTCAGTAAACTCAGTTGCATCAAATGTGTAGAACTGGATGTTGAAGCCTTCATCATATGATGCAATACCATCCTCAAAATTTTCTGTTGCTTTTAATCTGAAAGTTACTTCTTGGCCTGGTGAGTACTTTTGCTGTGGAGCAGGTGAAAATTCTGCAATATTCATAGATTTGCTGTTTTGCAGATTTCCATAATCAAAGCAAAATATTACTTTTGATACTCCGTTTTCTGAAAATATTTTTTTGACTTCTATCACTGAGCCATCTGCTAATGTATCTTCTTCTCCTTCTGCTAAAGCTTCTGTTATTTGGCCATTGACTTTGAATTTTGCTTCATTGCTTGTTTCTGATATTACTAATACTTCTATTTCATATTCTACATTGTTTGCTGTGAATATTTGTGCTTCATTTTCACCCATTTGAGCCCACAGGTCTTTGTCACAGCAGATTCCTTCGCTGCATCCTGCTTGTACAGCTGAAACACTTATTAGGCATATTGCCATCAAAATCATAATCCCCAACATTTTGTTTTTCATATTTTTCATCCTCCAAAAACTTGTTTTTTTGAGACCAGCAGAATCTTTGATTCTGCGCTGCCTCCTACTGTTTGATAATAATGTTATAAAGCTGGGTAAATATATATTGATTAGCTGGAACAATATCAGAAATAAAGCCGTTTAAGCCTTCTTTTGGCCATTGAAACTTGAGTTAATGCCCATTTCACTCTTTTCCCAGAAACCAGTCTGTGAGCCTGATTTTGACTGCTTTTCCCTCTTTTCGTACTTGGAGTATGTTTTTGTCTTCCAATCCTTTGATTATCCTTGCTAAAGAGGTTCTTGGTATGCCTGTGTGGTGTCTTATCTGTGCCTGTAGCGCCTTGCTTTTGTTCATCTCCAAGAAGCTTACTATCTCTTTTTCTTTCTTGTTCAAGGTTGGTAATATGTCCTTGCTTTTTGTTGATTCTTTTTTCTCTGCCTTTTGTTTTGGCTCTTTTTTTCTAAGCACAAAGTAAGCAATAGTTGCAAATACAACAAGCCCTGCAATTAACCCAATAATCCAGCCTGTGTATTTTTCTGCTGGAAATGATACAATGGTTTTGTCTAGCTTGATTTCAACATCCCTTAGCTCTCCTTGTTCTATTGTTATCTCTTCAAATCCAATGGCGTCTTCATAGCTTGCATATATCTTGCATTTTCCTGTCGGTGTTATTGTTGAGAATGTTCCGAACTTGTCTGCATTGGATGGGTGCTTGATTTTGGGCAGTGGCTTGCACGCAAATTTAAGGTCTGCATAGCTTACTATGTTGTCAAGGCTGTCTTTTACAATGCCTCTTAGTGATGCTATGGGAAACAGCAGGATTTCTGTCTCATTGTCGTATAGCATCGAGCTGTAATAGTCTTTGCCAGATGTTTCAACAGCATCAATAGTGAATTCTGCTTTTTGTCCTGGTTCTATTTTTAAGTTTATTTTTCCAGAAGAATCTGTTTGTTTTATGAATTCTTGTTCATTGATATTTATAGAAATGATTTTATCAGCGATTGGTGTTCCTGTCTCGCTGTCTTTTATGCTTAGTTCTGCTGCTTGTGCAGTTGCAGCAGCAAGCAGAATAACTAATAGCAGTACTGTCCTCTTCATGCTGCGTGTTAGTCTGCACGCATATTTAAAGATGCTGGATTGTTTGGGGTATTCATTTTTATGGCAAAAACTATTTAAACCCCTTGCCTTTTTCTTTGCAATGGTGGTGAATACATGAGTGATTTTAGCGAGGAGCGGTGGATGGCGCTGGAGATAGTACAGGAATATTGTTCAGATAAGGCAGAGCTTTTTGCTGCAGCATATTCTTTTGTTAGGCAGTACAGGACTAATGGTTCTGAGGCAAGGATGACAGAGGCAGAATTATGCGGCCTGGCAGAAGCATGGTCTTTTTTAGAGTCTGCAGATTATGGCTTGTTTGATAACCGGGATGACGAGAACTTTTATATTGCTGCTTTTCTTTTGCATCACGTTAGGCCTGTGTATTCTGCTGGTGCTCTTGACATTCTTTTAAACAAGGCTTCAGAAACTCTTCATATGCTTCAAACTGGCAAAAGCCCCAATCCTGAGGATTTGGCAAAGACAGAGGATTTGCTTTGTGATATTATACATACGCTTACTTGGTAAACCGCCTTCGCATGATGGATAAAGACAGAAAAATATTTATACTCTGTTTCTAATATCCTTTGTATGAAGCTAACGATCCACACTTCACAAGATTC
>CAZXEZ010000071.1:0-3543 GCA_964640255.1 uncultured Methanosarcinales archaeon
GGTTTCTAAGTATATAAAGCTTACGACTCATTTTGCCTATTTTCGTATGTTTTTTCTATACATGCCAATTCTCGGGTAGCACCATATCTTATCTTAATTATGTGCGGCGCAGGGTGTAAGTTAAGGGTGACTATTCCAAAAGTTTCTTCACCAGTTTTATTATTTTTTAAATAAATTGGTAATGAACGATTTTTCTTTGTTTTGGGCAAATTGCTTTTTTCAATTGTGCATAATAAATCCAAGTCGGTGGAGTAAACGCTTGAAATGGATAGTTCTTTTGTGAGTACTTCGGTAATGATTTCTACTATTTCTTTTTGACAGAACTTTGTATATTCATATTCAAATAATAAATTTCCTTTGAAAAAGCTTTTTTCTTTTGGTTTTGGTATTTTTTTCAAACGGTTAAAACTGGAATTTATTCTCAAACGGTTATAAAGTATACGAATATCAGCACTATTTAACAGAATAGCAAAATCCTTTAACATTTTAGCATATTTTATTTTATTTGTATTTGCATCTTTTTTAAATATCTCAAGTCCCAAATCCAGAAATAATTTATTTAAAACAGGAGTAGTTCTCTCCATGATGTATGCTCTAACGCATTCATTAAGGTCTGCATCTTCTAGCCAGCTCCAATCTTTCTCGATATCCAGCTTGCCAAAACTTAGTTTGCATAGATCAGGAATGAGTATTTTTCCACCGCTGGCTTGATTTAAATACATGCGTTCTAAAATCACAGACTTTTTATCACGATGTGCTGACTGCAAGTGGTCTGCTGATAAAACAAATTTTGATTTTAGTGTTTTTTTAAGTGACTGTAATGAGTCTAAGAATAACTTGTATTCTGGCAGAACATACCCTAAAAATCCGCCAGCAGATGCGCCGATAAGAGCGCCGCTTAAATCACCGAATTGAGATCCAATCAAAGTGCCGAGACTCGCACCTGCAGCAGCACATGCACCTTGTATTAAAAATCTCTTTTTTGAAAAAGTATTTTGTTCGTGGCAGGGATTCGCGCGCAAACCCACTAATCTCTCATTAGTTTGCCAATTTTCCAAGAAATAATCTTCTTCTGTTTCAAATATAGACTCTGGATCACTTGGAGGATAAATTGTATTCAACAAATATATTTCATAATCACAAGTAATAGGCTCATCCTTTAATATGTCTTCCAAGCAAACTCTATGCACTATTTCTAGCTGAGAATCATTCTCTGAATTTCTCTCTAAACTAAACTGCTCCATAAGAAATAATTAAATGAATGCAATTTATAAAGCTGTTGTTCTTTGTAACTGACTAATAATAAATTTCATAAGAGCGCCGGCGCCCGGATTTGAACCGGGATACAACGAAAACCCACTGTTTTTGTGTACAACCAAATCCTGTTTTATTACGCCGCAGCCCGGATTTGAACCGGGATATCCTTGCGGAAACAGCCTTTCTTGGAGTTTGTTTTTCCAGGGCTGCGCAGTACCAGGTTGTGCCACGTCGGCATATAAGAAGAAGAAAGTATGGGGCTTTTTAAAAGTTACTGCATATTTTTAAACGATGCCTCTAATTCAGCCAAGTATCTCTTTAGTTTAGAAATAAATATTTTTTCCTTTGTTTTGCTATGTTTTTCCCTAAGAACATACGCATCATGCACTACCTGCTTTTTGTCTTTCACTGATTTTGAAATCCCTTTAAAAGAATGGATTACTTTTTTACCTTTGACATTTTGCTCTAGCTCTACAAGCCAGAATACCTCTTTTAGTAAAGGTGCAAAGTCTATTTTTCCGTTCTCATAATATGGGATATAACCCTTCTTTATTGTTTTAATCTCATCTTTCAGGGCTTTTTTGTCGCTTCTTATTGGAAACTTTTTAGGATCAAGAGGTTTTCCATAAACCAGTTTGCATTCATCTAACTTTTTTAGAAGCCTGTCTGGCTTTGCTCTTAGTTCATAAGAAAAGCGGCTTTTAGTAAACAATTTATTGTGTTTAAATTCCCATAACGATAAAGGAACCACCATCACAGGATTTACTTCTGGGCCATTAACTGCAAAAACTTTTCCTTCATATTTATTTTCTGCAACAATGGGGACCATATCCACATCACTGCCCTTTTTCATCTCTCTTCTGGTAAAACTTCCTTTTATGTAGATAGCAACAAGTTTGTTTTTTGGAATAGCATTAATGACCAAATCTCTTGCTTTTTTAACTGACTTTATTGCTTTCTGCTCTACTTTAGTCTTTTTCTTCCAATCCTGCCAAAAATCATATTTGTTCATATTTGTAGCGGCATAAAAAATAGTGGCGGCGCCGAGACTTTCAACGACCGAAGGGAGTTGATCCTTCGGACCTATTTGAACTCGGGACCCCTGCGTTGCACTGCTTTCTTTTAATCATCAGTCAAAAGACCTCATAGCTCAAGAAAAGCATTCATGAGCGCAGTACTATACCAGGCTAAGCTACGCCGCCATTACACCACTTAAAATTAGAAGGCCTTTTTAAAAGTTATCATTCCAGGGAATCTTTTATGTCCTCCTGGATCTGCTTCATATCTTCTTCTGGTAATTTGCTGTGTGGCCAGGATTTCAGGCCGTCTCCATTAAATCTTGGGATGACGTGAAGATGAAAGTGAAAAACAGCCTGTCCTGCTGCCTCGCCATTGTTTTGGCCTATGTTAAATCCGTCTGCTCCTGCTGCCTTGACAACTGCTTTTGCAATTTTTTTAGCTGTTTTTGTAACCTCTGCAAGTATATCGTCAGGCATGTCCAGCAGTGTTTCATGATGCTCTTTAGGAATAATCAAGGTATGCCCTTTGTGCACAGGCATAATATCCAAGAATGCAAACACTTTGTCATTTTCATATATTTTTTGACAAGGAATCTCTCCTTTTACAATCTTGCAGAATATACAATCCACTTTCTTTCACCTCAATGTTTTGTTGAACCACTCAACTGCTGCTTGTATTGCTTTTTTGTCAAATATGTGTGTTTCATCTACGATTTTTATAGGTGCTTTTGCAGCTTTTGCTATTTTTTGTGATTGTGTTTGTGCTACAATGTGGTCATTTGCACCGTGAATAAGCAGGAAAGGTATCTTGATTTTTTTAGCCAGGTTAAGGATATCATATTTCTTGAAGTCTAACAAGAAATCATATTTTAGCTGGCCCCCTTCAACTTCTGTTATTCCTTTGTTTGCCCATGCTTCACACTCTTTTTTGTTTTTTATGCATGCTTTCATTGGTTTTATTGGATCACAGAATGCCCCTATTGCCGCAGCTGCTTTTATCTTATTGTCTTTTGCTGCTTCAATTACTGTTGCAACAGCGCCAATGCTGTGGCCTGCCAGGCCCAATCTTTTTCTGTCAACTTTGTTAAGAGAATAAAGTGCTTCTATTGCTGATTGTATGTCCTGGATTATCTGCGTTACCGTTGTGTCTGCATAATCTCCTTCGCTTTTTCCATGACCGCTGTAGTCAAATCTTAGGACAACAAATCCTTCTTTGAATAGTGCTTCAGAAAGATCAACTTTGTTCTGCGCGTCCTTGTTTCCACCT
>CAZXEZ010000071.1:3553-5272 GCA_964640255.1 uncultured Methanosarcinales archaeon
TTGTATTTTTCTTCTGTAATGTAGAGATCGCCTCTTAGTGTCTGTCCTTTGTTGTTCTTGAAGCTTATCTCTTTTTTCATTTGTTTCAAATACTCCTATTTGGAACACTGAAAATTCCAACTAAATTTATTATTTTTGGGATTTTCATTTTAGAACATTCTTAAGTTCAGTTAAATCTTTTATCTTTTCAGGCCACTCTCTTGTGCCTTTTCTGTCCACGAGAATTGCGTTTATTCCTGCGTTCTTTGCTCCCTCAATATCTGTTGGGATGCTGTCTCCTACCATCAATACATCTTCTTTTTTCTTTACTTTTAGCTTTTTCATGGCCAGCGCAAACAATTCTTTGTCTGTCTTCAAATAGCCTGTCTCCCAGCTTAGTAAAACCGCATCAAAATACTTGCCCAAGCCAAATTTCTCAATAACAGGCTCTACAGAATTATTTGGGCAGTTGGATACGATTGCTAATTTATACTTTGCTTTTTTTAATTCCTCAAGAACTTGTATTGTATCTGGATATAGTTGGGATAATAGCTTGTTCTTGTTCCATACCCCTATTAATTTATCGATTATGAATGGTTTTGGCTCTATGTTAAACGCCTGGCACACTGCAGTAAAGGCGCTTGTCTGGTCTTCGTAAGGCTTAGTCATCAGCACTGATTCTGTCTTTATCACAAAATCAGAGAATTTCATCCTCACTCTAAGTATGTTGTATGTCTGCCTTAAAGGAGAATAAGTCCCATTTTCTGCTAAAGTTCCCCAAAAATCAAATAATACTGCTTTTACCATTTTCCCCCTGTATACTAGGGAATACTTGTCCTTTAAAAAGGTATCGCCTGATAATGTATGGACTGGGCGGGACTTTCAGTAAGAGGTACCATCGGTGAGTCCCGCCAGGTCTCTGTAGGAGCACCTGGCCGTACGCTAGTAAGTGTAGAGGGCACCTCTCACATTTGAACCCGCAGCCTCTCGGCTGCCAGCCGAGCGTTCTACCAGGTTGAACTACCAGCCCATATGCGGAAATTACCGAATTATATTTATATAATCTTTGTTTTTAGGCCTAATATGAAGATAGTAGAGAGCCGTGTATTGTATTCAGCAGGTGTGATATGGCTGATCATCACAGAGTGGATGGACACTCTTGCTTTTTTGATGAATGCAAAAGTGTATATGCTCCTAGACAGGAATAAGTTGATCTCTATCTGCTGTATCAAGGATTTTGGCAAGATCATAGAGCTTGGTGTTGTGATAACCACAAAAAAGCAGAGGGGAAAGGGCAGAATGGGAAAGTTACTGAATCACGTGCTGAAAAAGTATGGCACTCTGTATTTGATCTGCTTGTGTAATCTTGAGGGCTACTACAAAAAGTTTGGTTTTAAGAAGATAAAAAAGGCTCCCTGGCAGTTGAGCTTAAGGGCAGGGGTATATAATTTCTTTGCAAAGCTATTTGGTCGGGAACAAATCGTCTATATGAAGAGAAAATAGCCCTATTTTCTTACAGCTAACCTGATATCTCCGTCATTTACAGTCTTTCTTCCTGCGTGTTTTGATATCTTTACTGCCTGATTAGCTATCTCTAGTGCCTTGTCTTCAAGAACATCTACAAGAACGTCCAATGCTCCAGAACTAATCCTTTGCGCACCCGCCTGCGTCATTATCCTTGCAAGCGGTGCTTTAGGAATAGTTGTAGATCTCTTTACTGCCATAACTATCAGCTCCCCC
>CAZXEZ010000072.1:0-5267 GCA_964640255.1 uncultured Methanosarcinales archaeon
GTTTACCCTTAAAACAGCCAAAACTCAAGAATTTGGGCGTTTCAAGACCCTTTAGCCAAAATCTGCTTTCACCAGATGCCTTGCTTAAGCAACATCTCTCAACTGATCTATGATTTCAGGATGGGTTTCTTGGTATCTCGGAGCAACTCTTGTTAAATCATCAATAAGGTAGCTTATATCTACTGTGTGTATGTCTTTTTCTGAAGATTTTGGAAGAGTATTAACACCAATAAGCTTTAGATCTGGCAGAACTTTTGTTGGTTGTGCGGAATTTGATTTTAAATATGCTTCCCATTTCCTTAAATCTTTCGCAGCAACATATACTAACAGTATATTTGATATGTGTCCGTTTGTTAAAATTCTTTCTACACCATATGTTCCTGTTGCTCTCCACGCGTATGGCGCTTCATCTAGCAGTTATCTAATATTATTTCCTCTATAACTTTGTATTTTCATTTTATTCTTTTTTTAAGTTGTTTTTTAAAACTAGTCATATATTTGTTATCGTTTTATAAATGTTTTGGATTAAATACCATTAAAAAGTGATAACAATCACCCAAACCTTTTCTTGCTCTCTATCAAAGCTTTTATTCCAGGCAGTTCTCCGCCTTCTACATAGGCCACAGCTGCTCCCCCGCCAGTACTGACGTGCGTAAACCCTTTTGCTAATTTTAACTTATCAATTGCTTCTGCAGTGTCTCCTCCTCCAGCGATTGTCACTGCTTTTGCTTTGGATAACAGCTTAGCAAGTGCACAGGTACCTTTGGAGAATTTTGCAATCTCAAACATTCCTGGAGGCCCTGACCAGAACACTGTCTTACTGTTCTTTACCACTTTGTTTATCCTTTTCAGTGTTTTTGGGCCTATGTCAACAACATACCATTTTGCAGGGATTTCATCAACACTCACTGTTTTTGTCTTTGCGCCAGGCGTTAATTTATTTGCAGCAACAACATCTTCTGGAGTGATTACTTTTCTGCTGCTCACGAATTTTTTGTCTAGTTTCATCTTCTCAACTTTAGACTTTCCTGTTTTATAACCACGTGCTTTCAGCAATATATTTCCCAGAACTCCGCCGATAAACAGATTGCTTGCTTTTGTGAACATCTTTTCAGCTGCTTTTAATTTATCCTCTTTCACACCGCAGATTATTGCAAAAAATGGTTTTCTTGGCTTTCTTGCCTTTTCTAGTTTTTTTAATTCCTTCACCACTAATAATCCTGCGCAGCTTGGCAGGAAATATGGCACGCCTGATACAGATGCATGCTCTCGATGCAGTGTTGCAAATACGTCATTTACATAGACATCTGCCAGTTCTGCAAGGCTCTGTGCAAAGAACCTGTCATTCTTGGCCTCTTCTGGATAAAATCTTAGATTTTCTAATAAACAGACTTCTCCTGTCTGCATCTCGTTTATCTGGTCTTCTACAGTTGCGCCTATGCAGTCCTCTACTTTTATCAGGGTTGTCTTCAATAATTTTCCAAGTCTCTTGGCAACAACATCCATTCTTAGCTTGTCATCTGCTTTTTTTGGCCTTCCTAAGTGAGACATAAGAATTACTAATGCTTTTTTCTTGACAAGATAATCTATTGTTGGTATCACTGCTTTTATTCTTCTGTCGTCCAGGATTTTCCATTTTTTGTCTAAAGGCACGTTAAAGTCTACCCTTACCAAGACTCTTTTGCCTGCCACATCCACGTCTTTCAGTGTGTTGAATTTCATAATTTCTTCATCACGTCAACCATTCGTGCAGAATACCCCCACTCATTGTCATACCAGCCGCAGACATTCACTAAATTCTTGCCAATGACCTGTGTTGAGAGAGAGTCAAATATGCAGGAATTAGAATTCTGGATTATGTCTGTGCTCACCAAAGGCTCTTCTGAATATTCTATTATGTCTTTCAGTTTTTGTGCAGCCTTCTTAAATGCAGCATTCACCTCTTCAGGCGTTACAGTCTTTTTCAGAACAGCTGAGAATTGGCAGATAGAACCGCAAACAACTGGAACTCTTATTGCCATGCCGTTTAGCTTGTCTTTTAGCTCTGGTATTGTCTCTATGACTGCTTTTGTTGCCCCTGTTGTTGTCGGCACTATGTTCACTGCTGCTGCCCTGCCTCTCCTGACATCTTTTGCTACGGGCCCATCCACTAATTTTTGTGTCACAGTGTAGGCATGCACTGTTGTCATGAATCCGTTTACAATCCCGAATGAGTCATTCAGTATTTTCACGATTGGCGCTATGCAGTTTGTCGTGCAGGATGCATTCGAGATAATTTTGTGATTCTTCTTGTCATACATCTCAAAGTTTACTCCCAGCACAACTGTAACGTCTGGCTCTTTTGCAGGCGCGCTTATCAGTACTTTTTTTGCTCCTGCCTTTATGTGCTTCATTGCTCCCTGCCTGTCTGTGAAAAATCCAGTGCACTCTGCAACTACATCCACGTTTAGTTTTTTCCAGGGCAGTTTTGCAGGGTCTTGTTCTGCATAAACCTTTATTTTCTTGCCGTCTAATATTACATGGTCTTTATCATAAGAAACTTCTCCAGGGTATCTGCCGTACACAGAGTCATATTTCAGAAGATGCGCTAGTGTTTTTGTGTCTGTGAGATCATTGATTGCAACAATGTTTAATTTTTGTTTTATAGCGATTTCAAAGACTTGCCGGCCTATTCTTCCAAAGCCGTTTATAGCAAAGTTTGCCATGTTTTCACCTCTTTTAGAATCAGGTTACTTATTGGCGTATATATATTTTTCTCTTCCTCAGAACCACCAAATTAATATATTAAAATGTTTTTTGCTTGAAGGATGAATGAAATCAAAGAATTTTGTGATATCTGCAGGTTAATTGCTGAAGCAAATCCTAAAAATAAGGCAAAAATACTTCAGGCAACCAACGAATGGTTTGCTGGCTTTCTGGAAGATTTTGTTGCAGGCGTCAGCAGTATTATTGTAAGGATCCATAACAATCTGGACATCAAGTATGATCTTGTTAGATTAGATGAAAAGATGTACAGGACTCACGAGGAAAAAAAATTGATTGATTGGGTCATGCAGGAATTTACCCGGTTGCTTCCAGGAGCAAGGGGCGAACTTGATGCTATAAAAGCAAGCATAAACACAGTGATGATTGCTTTTAAAGAAAAAGAATACGACACTGCTGTGGAGACATACAATTATATCCCTAAACAGATTAAGGCACTGAACAAGAAGCTGGAGAAAATTCAAGAGTATATGCTTAGCAAGGAAATTATTGTGTATGCCTGTGATGAAGCAACTGATTCTCCTGATTTTATAACTCAAAGAGGTAATAAACAGCTTGAGGACCCTGATGCAATGATATCTGCAATTAGGCACATAATAGATGTCATAAATGAAGGTATTAGTCCACGGGCAAAAGAGCCTCGCTATTATGGAGGTGGGCTGTATGGCAAAGTCATAGGGAGTGCCGCAAGATTAATCTTTTTTGAGAAGACCCGCAAAAAAGAGGTTGTGATTTGTGTCTATATTGATGAACAAACTCACAATGATGCTGTAAATACAAATGTAAGAAACATATACAGAAGGATAATTGATAAAGAGGTGACAAAAGACAATTATTACAGCTATAGACGTATCAATCCAAACACTCTAGAGGGTATGGAGTAACTTGAATAATTCTTCTACTTGCTCGATGCTGTGCTTGCCCAAAGCATTGCTTCCTTTTACAACACCGTACTTGCCGTCTTCGTGATAATATGGGTTTCTGATTACTGCAATACCTTCTTCCCCAGCCCTGTAATTAAATTGTTCCTCAAATTCATCTATTTCCATCAGTCTCCTGAATTCTCTGACTGCCTGTCGTTGATTTCTAGAACCAGTATCAGAGTGGCATATTATTGAATATGCAAGATAAAGACCACTTTTAGATGCCTCTTTTTTGAAATAATAATTCATATCAGCTCTGCTAAGACCGTTGTCTCTTACATTAAAAACTACATTATTTCTCTCTGCAAATCTGTCTGCAAATTTTTCTAGAGAAGTAGGCTGATAAGGCATCTCAGATGTCCCTAGAATTCTAATTAGTTTTGATTCCCCCATCATTAAAGGTATATGCCTTCTTGTCTTATAAATCTTTTGACTTATCGCCATATCCATAGAATACATTCCAAAACTATTTAAAGCTTTTGCTACCTTTTGGTGATTAATTTAAGAATTGCTTCGTGAGCCTTCACAATATCCTTCTCTTTTACATATATCAGGAATTCAGGAGGACACACAACCATTTCCTGCAGGCTGATGTTTGCTAAGGCTATTTCACTTGCTATTCTTGCGAGAATACCTTTTGTTTCCAGTGATTTTACGCTTAGCTTTACATTGATTTCACTTAGTTTATCCTGTATTTTCTTGATATCCTCTTTCTCAAACGCTTTTTTCATGTCATTTAGTTTTGGCTGCTCTACGATTATCTTTACTTCCCTGCTTCCTGTGGTGATTCTTAGTGAAGGCTTTTTTGTTGCGCAGAATTTCTTGAAGAAATCTGCCGGCCGCATGCTCAGCGTGATACAGACAACATTGTTTTTCGTGGACACAACTGCTCCCTTGAAACAGCCCAGTAGTGCTTTTTCCTCTTGAACAAGTTTTTCCTGGCTCTGGTATCTTCTTATTGCTGATATGACTGAATCTAGTGATGCTCTTAGCATGTATTTTGAGATTACATATTTTGCAAGCGCTCTTATGTTTATTAGTTTTCTTTGAATGTCTTTCTGTATGGCCAAATCACTCTTCAGGATATGCCACACTTCTTGATTTGTACTTGCTTTATTTGCCATATTTATTGGTAAGATGACATACTTAATAAATCTTCTGGAAATTTGTCAATTTCTTAAAAAATAGGTCATAATTCTATGTTTTTGTTCAAATATGTCGTCTTATATAAATACCTGCCAGTATTTCGTCTAAAGTGAGTAATTAAAAAGTGAGTGAGGCAATATTATGAAACGCGATTTAAACACTAAAGAATTAGCAATGTTCTTCCACACAACTGTTGAAGAAGTAGGACGTGCAAGAGCAGACTCAGAAGGTGACATTGCTGCCAGAACAAAAGATGTCCCTGTATCAAAAGAAAATCCAAATGCCTGGTACTGCAAAAACAGGACAGGCGGAACACAGTACTGCATAGAATCAAATGGCCAAAGATACTGCACACTTCAAGAAACCTGCAGGTCCCAGATCCCAAACGGCACAAAAGCAAAGAAATGCGGCTACACAAGACGATAATATTTTCTT
>CAZXEZ010000073.1:0-5086 GCA_964640255.1 uncultured Methanosarcinales archaeon
ATCCAAAAATATAGCTAACATTAAATCAAATATCGGCAATAGGGCTCAATTAATACATATCCATTTTTGCGCCCGACCCAAAGAAAACCATGCGTAAAAGATTTAAGCTAAGAATTGCGCATTAAGGCTTGAAATGCCAGAATTCTAGAGTTTCAGCAAATTTACCATGAGATGGTGGTTACGAACCGAAAGCTTTAAAAGATTTGGGCTTCTTATTGACGATATGCCAAAAGGTTTAAATATTCCTAAAACTAATGTATTTTATATGAAAAATCGTGCTAGTCCTGGCTTTATTTGGGTTCCTTACAAGAGTCGCAATAAGAATGGCGCAATAGATGTAAGCAGCAGGGGCAAAGGGCCTTATAGAAAATTAAGCCCGTTTTCTCATAAAGAAGCATATAACATTCCTGTCCCTGGAAAAGAGGATGTTCGCGCGCATTCTGTTGAGGGAATCTGGCAGGGTCTTAAGATTATTGATGGAGTGACTGATTTTTCTTTGTTTGAAGGAAAACCCAGCAAGCGCAGAGACGCGCCAACTGGACATTTGTTAGGTGACGAAACATTGGGTTATGTTGATGCTCGTCGACAGATTTATGTTCCTGCTTATGTTTATCATGTTATTAATAATGCATTGGGCGGTGTTAAGGACGATCTTGAAACACGTGCAAGGCCTGGTCCTGTTGCTTTGTTTGATGTAGAGTCCAACGGCGACATAAACAACGCATCACAGCCGTATTCTCACGCAGCACTGCTTGTTGATTTGCTTAATTTATTGAAAGATTCTCCTTTGCCTCCTTTCAGCAAGAAACAATTTACTTATCTCCATGAACAGGTTGATGCCTTTCTCGAGCATCGTGATACATTAGGCAAAAATGAATTGGAATTGTGCGATGACTTGATTACTTTCGCTTATCTGTTTTCACCAGATGAAGTAAAGGCTACTTTTGCTTTGCGTGCGATAAAAGAAGGGAATATTGACGACAAATTTCGCGTAGACAAATTTGTGCCGACTGCTGCAACAAGAGCGCCTTATATTGACTTACGGCGCTGAATTTTTAATTTCTTGATTTCGTTTTCATGGAGTATTCCTGCCAATGCGTAATGTGCCACGTTTCTTGACGCTTTAATCCAGACTTGTTCCAAAGGGACTATTACAGCCAGTTTGATTTCTGTATTTGCGCTGGCTGCGCCAAGCTCTCTCTTGATTTGTGCTTCAGGCCAGTCTTTCATTTTTCCTGGTTCGCTTATGTACACAAAAGGGTCGTCGAGCGATGGCTCGATTCTCTGCATTGAGCGAATCTGTGTCGCGTTTTCCCAGGAGGTATAGTGTACTCCTGTAATTTGGGCGTAATCCTCGATAATAATCAATCCTTGCAGGACTTTTCCATTTACATACACTCTGTTGTCTTTGTACTCAAAAAGAATTTTTTTGCTTTCTAGCTTGCCCTGTTCTACAATTTTTTTTAGCTGCACATATCTTCCATAGCTTAATCCGGGAACTTCCATGCGCTTTCCAATTCCAGGGAATTATAAAAATCTTGCGGCATTATTTTGCCAAGAGTTACTAAAGTTTTTTATATTTCGAACTCCTAAGGCAGTTTATGGAAGGAAAGATTCTCGGGGATTTTCTTGATATGCAAGTTTCAGAGAATATTGCTTCTTGTGTTTATGACTCTGAAGAGATTGCTGCATATTCTTTGTCTGAAATGGATTATCTTGACAGGAGAATTGATATGGGGGATTTTGATTTTCCTGGATTTGTATATCTTAACATGACTTTTTTTCACAGGCTCTTTCCTCCAAAACACCCAAAATCAACATCCAAGTTTATGAACATTGCAAAGCATTTCTTTAAGTTCAACAGAAAGAATCATGTCTGTCTTGTTCAATACTGTCCCCCTGGAGGGCATTCATCTGAGCACTATCACAGCCTTGACGAATACATTGGGTGCATTGCAGGAAGCGTGAACATAAGGCTGGCTCTGGCAGGCAATCCTACGGATAAAACAAATATCTTTCTCAAGGCAGGGGGCGTTGTCCATATCCTTCCTGAAACATTGCACTTTCTCTCGTCTGAAGAGGGAAGTGTTACAATCCCAATAAAACAGACTATAAAAGGTAAAAAAGATCATTTTTATCAAAAACCCTAACCTTTAATATTTATCACTAAAAAATAACAAATAACCATAAGCTTTAAAAAGAGCATTCTATTCAACCTCTATAGGGAATGATGATTGGAGATGATAATGATGAATGATAGAGTGCCTGCCTTTGCTGAAACTTGTAAATTGCACTGGAATAATTTATTTGAAGCTGTACAAGAGCTTACTGATTCCAAAGAACCTTTTCATGCGCTGCTTAAAACAAGTCCAATTGCGGATGGAATAAAAAAAGATTATGCAGTAGAAGAAAATGGCGCTATTATAGAAACAGACCACCATCCACTGGATAATTTCTTTCTTTACATAACAGCAGGAGAAAGACCCTTTGATTTTATAGGTCCTGATTATTTAGGTAGTGGAAAAAGAATACCAGATCCTGACAGCAACAAGTTTGGCTATTCGAGAGCTGTAGTAAAACAATTAAGACAGGAGATTGGTTTGCGTTTGGAAAGACTTAAATCATTGAAAAGAGATGTTTATTTTACAAGCAAATTCTTAGGCTATGAAAAAAGAGAGGCGACACAGGAATTTATAGATGCTTTGTTGGATTCAGACAAAAAAGAATTAGGTGTTGTCAGGGAGAAGATTCTAGAATAGCCGCAGTTTTCAATAATTCATCTGCAAGCTGTATTGCTTCTTTGAATCTCATTTCAACCTGTATTTTGATGTGCTTTCCAAGAAGGTCCATCTGTTTCTTGTTGGTGAGTATGAACAATTCAAAACCGTTTGCAAATGCTTCATAGTCTTTGATTTCTTTTGCGTTTCTTGCTTTCTTTCTCAGGTCTTTCAGCCAGCCAGGCCGTATGGCATCCCCTAAGATTGCGAGTTGTATCCTGTCATGTGCATGGTAATATTCTGCGTATTCTGCTTCCAGGGCATCTATCTCTCTTTGTCTTTGATTTCCTAGCATCACAGAGGCTTTTTTAATTTCTTTTAGCAAAGCAAAATATCTTCCTCCTATCCTGACTGTGTATTGTGTTGTGACCAGTGCATAATCACTAAAATGATTGTTTATTTGTCGGGCAAATTTTCTTAGTTTATTGAGTGTGTCTTTTTTCTGTTCTTCTGCCAATTCTTTCAGTCCAGGATTTATTATCGCCATCCCTTCTCTTATCTCTGCAGTCTCTTTTTTTGAGATTGTTTTCCTCAATTCTGCATCAAACTCTTGATATTCTTCTATGTTTTTGCGCATGCTTTTTAATATGTTTGATAAGGAATCTTTTGCAGAAAGAGCCCACACAGGTGCATTGAACAATATGCTGTCTGTCTTTGATTCTTCAAATGCTACGCCTTCTGCAAGATAATTTCGTGCTTTTTCAAGCTGCTGGAATTTAGCAGGAATGGCCTCTTTTTTCTCTACCTCTTTTTCTGCTATTGCAGGCATATTGAGTATAATCTTTGGAAGGGTTTTTAAATTTTTTGGTAATACTGCATATATTCGAAAAATTTAAATAAAATCACATATTCTGCATAGCTGGGTGATTTACATGCCAGAAGAAAGAAAATCTGTTGGAAAAATAACGCACTTTTTCCCAAAAATCAGCGTGGCAGTGATTAAGGCAGATGAAGTCCTGAAAAAAGGGGACAAGCTCAGCATTGAAGGTCATGATAACACAGTTGAGATGACTCTTGAGTCAATGCAGATAGAGCACAAGGATGTTGAGGAGATTAAGCCAGGGGAAGAAGCAGGTGTCAAGACTCCTGAAGAGGTTAAGGAAGGAGACTTGGTCTATAAGGCAGAATAATTTTTTTATTTTATTTAAAATTTCAATAGAATTTGTCAAGAACCACCCATCATAGATGGGTGGCATGAAAAGCTTAATCCTATACAAACCAATTATCTTGGTGGTTCTTGAGCATGATCAGAAACTTTTCACAATTCATGAAAGAATCGGCTTTCAGCCACCAGTTACAAACGGGTGGAAAGTTTCTGACATTTCTAAAAGGGTTTAATACGCATGTTGAAATTTTCAATCCCAAAAATTGGATGTATTTTTAATTCTTGAGCAAATTTTTTGCTATGTTCTTGCCATTTCTAGTATTTTGTCCTTTAGCGGGCCTTCGCAGGCCTCTAGGTATCCTGTTATAGAGTTCAGGTACAGCAGGCCGAAGTCATTCTTGTTAAATTTGCATCTCATGCTCTTTCCGAGGAATGCATCGACTATTGCCTGCGGCTCGCTTGGGTCCATGGCGTTTACTGTTTTTGTTAAAATGCATTTATTTGTTTCATAATAGAATGTTGTTCCTTCGATCTGGTTGGTGTACGTCGCTGCAAAACAGTTGTTTGCTTTGCTGATAAAACAATCCTCTGTCTTGCATCTTGTTGGGGCAACATACGCAAGTCCAAATACCACAAAGACAATCAATAGCACAGCAAGGAATCCAAACACCCAGAGCCTTGTTTTTCTTGGCTCTCTGATCAGTTCTGTCCGGAGTGGTTTTACTTCTTCTCTGTATGGTTTTGGTATCTCTGGAATTTCTGTTGTCTCTGTCTCTTGAAGTTTTGGTATGACAACCGGCTTTGCAGGTTTTATTTTTAGCTCTTTTCTGGGAGGTTTTTTCGCAGGCCCCCTGAATAATCCTGAGAAAAGCGGTTTCTTTTGCGGTTCTTTGATTACTTTTTCTGCCTTAAGTTTTGATAATGTGTTGTTTACATCGCTTGACGAAAAGCCTGCATCAATTAAAGAATGTTTTATTAAGTCTGGTGAGTACCCTTTTCTGAGTTCTCTTTTTATGTGAGCCTTCAGGCTTTTGAGTTCATCACCCTCCATGCTGTTGGCTTATCAAACTCGCCTATTAAAACATTTGTAACTACTATGAAAAGGAAAAACACACTGTTTTTGTTATTGATTCCTCTTTCACAAAAAATCGGCTCTGTAGAAAGTAGTATGAATTTTGCACCTATGTTATAGGCTATTAGTTTT
>CAZXEZ010000074.1:0-4983 GCA_964640255.1 uncultured Methanosarcinales archaeon
AAGATAATCACTGCAATGACACAATAACACACAGACAGGATTTTACGTCAAAAGAAGAATTTAATAATTATATAGATAAAAGAATAATGAAACTTTGTTCTATTGAAGAGGGCGATATATTTACGCCAATCCAAATATGTGAAAAGGCAAAAAAGTATTTAGAAGAAATAGGGCATATTTATGATGGTAATGACCCAGAACACACAAAAATAAGAAAACGACACATGATTAAAGGTCTAAAATATTACTCTGAATTACACAAGTTCTATTTGGGCTTTTTAGATTAGAAATCTTTTTAAAGAGACTCACAATTATTCACGATGGCGCGCCGATGGTCTAATGGCATGACTGCGGCCTTCCATATGTTCTTAAACATGAAGGGAGCCGCCTATCAGGGTTCGAATCCCTGTCGGCGCATACAGACAAATGGCAAAAAAACCAACTATCCTTGTAATCGTGGCACACAGTGATGACCCTGCATTTGGGGCAGGGGGAACTATTGCCAAATATGCCCTAGAGGGCAAGAAAATCAAAACAATTATTTTTTCTTATGGAGAGCTAAGCCATCCGCACCTAAAGCCAGAGATAATTGCAAAAGCAAGAGCAAAAGAGGCAGTGGCTGCAGACGAAATACTGGGCGGGAGCGGAGTGACAATCTTTGACTGCAAAGAGGGAAGATTTGCACAAGAGATCGAATCACTAAAAATAAAACAAAAACTCAAAAGCATAATCAAAAAAGAAAAACCAATCAAGATATTCACTCACGGAGCAAATGATGCACACCCAGACCACTTAGCAGTATACAACATGATAAAAGAAATGATACACAAAAAAGAGATAAACTGTGATGTATATTCCTTTGATGTCTGGGGCTTGTTCAGGGTGAGAAAAAGAATGGTGCCAAGACTAGTGGTGGACATAACAACCACTTTTAACAAAAAAATCCAGGCAATGAAAGCACACAAAAGCCAGACACACCTTCCACTAATAATTCCATTGACATGGACAGTATACTTCAAAGCCATAAAAAACGGCTGGAACAACAACTGTAAATACGCAGAAATATTTTACAAAATAGAATGAAACCAAATTTGCTCATAACAACAGACTGTTTCTTGCCAAGATGGGACGGAATAGCAAGATTCTTATCAGAATTACTGCCGGTCTTGACAAAATATTTCAGAGTGACTGTAATAGCACCGAATTTTCCAGGCAAATCAAAAAAATTCAAAGGAATGAAGATAATCAGGCTGCCCTTGATTCCCCTAAAATTCGGAGACATCTACTTTGCACGCGTCAATAAACAATTAATAAAAGAAAAAGTATCCAAAGCTGACTTAATCTTTAACCAGACAATCGGGCCAATAGGAATGACTGCAATAAAAGCAGCAGATATACAGAAGAAACCAGTGATAAGCTATGTGCACAATATAGAATGGGAGCTGAGCTCAAAAGCAATAAAACACTTCCAGAAACCAGTGTGGCATCTAGTGAAGAGGATGACAAGAAAACACTACAACAAATGCAATCTATTAATAGTGCCCTCAAATGAAGTAGGAAGAATACTTACAGCAAACAGGATTAAAACACAAAAAACAACAATACCAATAGGAGTTGATGCAAACAAGTTCAAGCCAGCAAAATCAAAAACAGAAGCAAAGAAAAAAATAGGGATAAATCCAAAAAACACAGTAATCGGTTTCTCAGGCAGAGTCGGGAGAGAGAAAGACATGCCAACACTAATCCAGGCATTCAGCAGACTAAAACAAGAAAACCTGAAACTTCTGATAGTAGGAACAGGAATAAAAATAGAGACAGGGAAAAATACAAAACAGACAGGAGCAACAAACAATGTAATAAAATACCTGCAGGCCTTAGATATCTTTGCACATGCATCATTAATAGAGACAAACTCTCTATCGACAATGGAGGCAATGGCTTGCGAGCTTCCTGTTGTTGTGACACCAGTAGGATCAATAGGAAATTATGTAAAAAATGGAAAAAACGGACTGCTATTCCCAAGACACAACTCAAAAGCAATGCACAAACAACTGCAAAAGCTGGCGAACAACAAAAAACTAAGAACCAAACTAGGAAAAGAGGCAAGAAAAACAATAATCCAGAACTACGATTGGAAAACAACAGAAAAAAAAATCATAAAAATACTTAAAGAATTCAAGCCTTAACTACTTTCTTTGCCTTGCTGATATCAAGACTGACAACATTACTCAATCCAGCATCTGTCTGCATAGAGACACCATACAGGGAATCTGCCTCTGATATAACAGCATCATTATGGCTGATGACAACATACTGCGCCTTGCTGCAGTAATCCCTAATCAAGTCAGCAAGCTTCTGAGAATTAGCCTTGTCAAGAGCAGCATCAACCTCATCAAGAATGTAGAATGAAGCAGGCTCGTGCTCCTGGATAGCAAACAAGAATGCCAAAGCAGTTAATGTCTTTTCTCCACCAGACAAACTTCTGATATCCAGGAACTTCTTGCCAGTCAACCTGACCTTTATCCTCAAACCTTCATCAAAAGGACTCTCAGGATTCTCCAGCTCCAGAAAAGCATCTCCTTTTGTTGAAAGAGCTGTAAAAATATCGACAAAATTCTTGTTAACAACATCCAAAGTATCCATGAACAGGCCTTTCTTGCTGGTCTCTATCTCTTCCATCATCGTCATGACATCATCTTTCTCGCCAACAAGATTATTCTTCTTGTCAATCAGGATAGTGTACTCTTTCTCAACTGTCTCATAGATCTCCAGGGCTCTCAGGTTAACATTGCCGATGTTAGCCATCATCTTCTCAAAATCAGAAATTTCTTTCTTCAACTTCTCTTCTGACTTCTCCATGTCCAGCTCAACACCTTCGTATTGCGCGAATTCAGCATTCATGCCAGCAAGCTCTGCCTTGACCTTTGCCTCTTCAATATAGAATGTGTTGATTATCAATTCCTCTTTTCTAGAGGCCTCTTGCAGGCCTAAAATCCTGCTCTCCTGCTCTGTAATCTCATCACTACGCTTTGTCCTCTGCTCAAACAAGGACTTGAATTGTGAAAAGAACTTGTTCTGCTCTGTCTCTTTTGTCTTGAGCTCTGCAGACTGCTCCTTGATTTCCTTGTTAAATCCTTTAATCTCATCCTTAAAAATGCTCTCCTCTTTATCAAGCTCTTTCAATATCTTGCCTGTGTTTTCCTTATCTCTTCCAACAATATCTTTTTCCTGGTTTGCCATGTTTTTCAAATCAGCATCAATCTTTATGACTTCTTCTGAGAACTCCTTCTTTTTCTGCTCAAAAGTGTTCAACTCTGCCAGTAATCTAGGATTTCTCAACTCATTCATCTCAGAACGAAGCTTTTGCTTCTCAACCTTTAGGCCTGTTAATTTTTCTGTCTCTTCTGCAATATCATCCTCAACCTTTGCAATATCCTTGTTTAGCTTTTCCATATTCTCCTGCAGTTCTTTCTTGTAAACCTCATTAGCCTGCAGGTCACTAGAATCAAGATGCAAACTCTTTTCTGTCTTGATGATGTCACCCTCAAGATTAGCCTTAAGCTCTCTAGTTGCATAAATCTTTTTCTCGTTCTCAGTTCTCTCTTTTTCAAGATCCTCAACAAGATTCTGCGCTTTTTTCATATCTTTCTTCAGGCCTGAAATATCACCAGAAAGATCCTTCTGCTTGAAACTGCCCTCTTTCTTGTGCCTAAAGCCGCCGGTCATGGCTCCAGATGATTCTGCGAGGTCTCCATCAAGAGAAACCATCCTTGCCTTTCCAATACCAATCTTTCTGGCAGTCTCAATATTATCAACAACCAAAGTGCTGCCAAAAACATGACTAAAAGCATTCTTGAACCTAGGATCAAACTCAATCAAATCAATAGCAAAACCATGAACACCCTTCTGCTTTGCCATCTTATTTAGCTCACTACCTGTATTGGCAGGCTTTATCTTGTTAAGAGGGAGAAATGAAGCTACACCAAGCTTGTTTTCTTTCAGGAACTTTATTGATTTTGCAGCAGTCTTATCATCCTCAACAACAATGCTCTGTATCCTCTTTGCTGCAGCAATTTCAAGGGCTAATGAAAATTTCTTATCAGCTGTCCCTAGCTCTGCAATAGTGCCATAAATCTGGCCCAGCTTATTCTTGTTCTCAAGAACTTTCTTTACAGCAATATTAAATGAAATAGACTCTTTGATACGCGCATTCTTTATCTGAAGCTTTTCTATCTTTTCATTTAACTTGAAAGCCTCTTTCCTGGCATCAGCCAGTGTATTAGCATGAGCAGAATCAGCATTTAATAATTCATTTAATTCCAATGTAAGCTTCTTGAACTGATTCTTCTTTTTCTTTAACAAATCAATCTCGTTCTTATGCTCTTTTTCCAGCTCAATGACTTTCTCAATCTGCTGATCAATTGTCTGCAGCTGAAATTCACACTTATCCTTTCCCCTGATGAAATCCTGCTGCTTCTCTCTCAAGGTCTGAATCTTTTTTTGGATATCGTCTGCCTGCTTGTCAAGCTCCTCTATCTTATTCTCAAAATTAGAATCCTCTCCAAGCTTGTGCTTTTTCTTGAAATCAGATATTTTTTTATCCAAGACCGCAAGTTCATCAGTGAAAAACTTCTTCTTGCCACTCAATTCCTTTTTTTGATCCTTTAATTCACCAATCTTATCATCAAGCTCATCAAGATTCTTCTGCAGCTGACCTTTTCTCTGGTCAATACGAGAAATCTCATTAATGCAGGAACTGACTCTTGTCTTTTTAGTGGCCAAGTCAACCCTTAGTTTTTCTACTTCCTTCTGGAGCTTGACCTGCTCTACCTCTCCTTTTTCCTCAATCTCATCAGAAATCTGCTTTATCTTCTCTTTTCTCTCTGCAATCTCCTTTCTCAAAGAACCAATCTGAGAATTAAGCTTTGCTAATCTTTCCTTGTTTTTTGAGCTTTTTTCCTCAAGCCTTGCTTTTTCCTCATC
>CAZXEZ010000075.1:0-4874 GCA_964640255.1 uncultured Methanosarcinales archaeon
GTCAGACGAAACTACCAGGAATTAGATAAAAAAGACAAAGTTATTAAATCAGAATGTCTACGTAATATAAAAATGAGGTCAGCAACCATATTTGCACTGTTTTTACTGGCAGCCATACTTATGGCAGGCCTGTATGCCAACAGCATCAAGTCTTATGCTGTGAGTTCTATTAATGATGATTGTGCAGATGGCCTCTGTTATGGCTGTGTTATTGATGGTGTTCCCTGCACCTGTTATAGCAAGGAATGTGTTTGTGGAGAAAAAATTGTTCCTTTAGGTGCCTGTATTAACGCAGGATAATCCTCGCATCTGCTACTTTTCCTGTTTTGTCATTGATGATAAACGGATTTATATCTAATTCTTCTATCTGAGGATGTTTTTGAGGTATTCTTGATGCAGTCACGAGCGCATTTTTCAGGAGTTTTAGGTTTACTGGCTTCTCTCCCCTAAATCCAAATAGCAATTCTTTTGCTTTTAGCTCTTTTATCATCTCTTCTGCATCTTGTGTTGTTATTGGGCAAACCCTGAAGCTTACATCTTTTAGCAATTCTACAAAAACTCCCCCTATTCCAAACAGTATTACATGACCGAATGTCGGATCGTTTTTTAGTCCGATTATTGTCTCTACACCTTTTACATGCTCTTGAACAAGGATTCCTTCTAGTTGTAATCTTTTTTTCTTAGCTATAGCAAGTAAATCATTGAATTCTTTAATTATCTTTTCTTCACACTCTATTTTTCTTATCCCTTTGACCTCTGTCTTGTGAAGAACTTGTGGTGAGATTAGTTTTAGCATCACTGGATATGTTTTTGCGAATTTTACTGCTTCTTCTGGTTTTTTTACCAATTTACTGTTTGCTACTGGAAGATATTTAGATAATAATTGTTCTGCTTTTGGTTCTGTTAAGGTTTTCATTTTACTTTCACCTTATATAGCGCAAGCAGTCCTAGTATAAAAAATATTAGTAAGGATAGTATTGCCCAGGAATATCCTGTTCTTACTGCAAGGAATCCGAACAATATAGGCCCTATCACTCCTGAGAATTTATCACTCATTTCCATAAATCCAAAGAACTGCCCCTCTTTTTTCTTTGGCGCAATCTGCAGCAATAATGGCCTCATAGCTGTCCACACTGCTCCTAATGCTATCCCTCCTAATATTCCTCCTATTATGAATGTGGTCAATGATGTTGTCTTAAGCAATACAAAGAGTGTTATTATCCAGAGCACTCCAGATATTCCTAATGTTTTTTTAGGTCCTATCCAATCTGTTATCTTTCCAAAGACCATTGCTCCTATCGCTGCTGCAATTGAAAATACTATGTAAACTCCCATGAATTCCTTTACTGTCAGTCCAATCTCTGATCTTCCATATAAGTAAAGGAATACTATCACTGCATTTATTGCATTTACATACAGGAATGTTGATATCAAGAACCAGACAAGGCTTTTGTGCTGTTTTACTCTTACGATTGTTTGCTTTACATCTGAAAAAGATTTTAGTATGTTTGCTCTTAGTTTTGCGTTTCTTGTTGGTTTGTCTTTTATCACAAAGAATGTTATTAGTGAAAATCCTATGAAAAACATGGCTGTTGCAGGAAACATGGCTTTTACTCCAGATACTGTCTCCCACCCCAGGTAATGCAGTATTGCCCAGGTCATCAACAGGCTCAGGAATGTTCCGATGTATCCTACGCTCACTCCTATGCCGCTTACTTTGCCTACGTCTTTCTTGCTGGATATTCTTGGGAGTATTGCGTTATAGACTGTCAAGGCTGCGTGATAAAAGTAATTTGCAATAAATCCAAACATCAATGCAAATGCTAGGTTTGCATACACAACTAAGTATGTTGCTGCACAGCAAAGAACTGTAAATAATATTATGAAAGGCATTCTTCTTCCTAATCTATCTGACAGCGCACCTATGAATGGCACTGTTATTGCCACTAATAGCATGGACAATCCAAACACTAATCCTATCTGGAATTCATTCCCCCCTAAGTATTGTTTGATATAAAGCGGAAAGAAGAACGTAACAAATAATGCAGAGAAAGCTGTATTTGCTAAGTCATACACACTCCATGCAAATACCTCCTTTTTATGCATATTTCTCTTATTTAGTTTAGGGTTTATAAATATTTCTTTGAAATAGTAAACGTCACAAATACTTGGACAAATAGTGGTGTTTACTGGTTAGAAAACGGCAACTAATTCCTATATTTTTGTCGTTTTCCAAAAGCTTTCCGGACTTGTCAAGAACCACCCAGCATAGATGGTTGGCATGCGTGCAGTATAGTTAAACATATCCTGGTGGTTCTTGAGCATGCTCAAAAACTTTTCATAATCCAGTAAAGGAATGTCTTTCAACCACAAATTATGAACTGACGGAAAGTTTTTGACATTTGTGAGAAAAACATATTAAAGGTAAACAACCTGTGAATTCCATGAAAACTTGGGAAGTAAGCATTATTGAAGTCAAGAACAATAAAAGAAAGTGGTATAAAATCACTAGAAGGATTCCAACATTATACATCTCAGAAACAAGGATTTTCAGCTCTAAGGAAAAAGCTATGAAGCAATTTCAGGAGTGGCTAGAATAGTTTCTACTTTTCTTTTCAGTAATTCAACCAGCTCTGGCTGGTTATAGCAATAGATATCAGGAATGCCTAATGAAAGTATTCTTTTCTGAAGGTATTGTTTGGGGAACCGCTTAGATAATTCAGTTCTCTGCTCTTCCTCCATCACTAATACTAAATCAGCCCAGTCCATCTGCTCTGCAGTGACTAGGTTATTGTACAATCCTGCAGATTTCACACTAAGAACTCCTTTAAAAAAGTCTTCAGCTGTCTTGCTTCTGTAAATGTTTTGGTTGCAGATGAATAAGATGTTCATATTTAATAGATATGTTATGAGAGTTTATAAATATTTCTTATAGTCCATTAGCTTTAAATACACTATTGATTTTATTAGTCTCATGAGCAAAGATGATATTAACTGCGTATTTGACTTGAATGATTTGACAATTGAACTAAACAGGTCTCTCAAGGCTTAAGAGCTGCATTTCAATCCATACATTACTTTTGGGGGGCATGGACCCTTAAAGCCTGTTCCTGGTAAAGGTTATTCTGCGCGGACAAAGATCCCTGTATTTTATGACAAAGAACCCGCAGGAACCTTGTATGCAATTATGTTCCGGTTCAGAGATGGAACAGGTGATGAGAGCACGTTCAAAGCAGGGCAGCTAGAGCTTCCAGATTATTTGAAAGATACTGCTAATCCCAAGAAAGTTCTTCCAAGAGCAAAGACAAGTGTTCATGTTGAGGCTTTTTTTCCATTTTTTACTGCAATTGGGAAGAATAGGTATATCCGGCATGTTGTTTCTCTTGAAGAGCTTACTGTTGATGACCCGGAAAATCCAAGAAAGATTGTTAAGGCAGGGAATCTTGGCTTGAGCAGGGAGGAGCACAGTCTTATTAGTGTGCGCGCGAGTCTTGATAATCTAGATGAATCCTGGTCATTAAATAAAAACAGTCCTGAAGACCTGTCGCTTTTTTTGACCTGCGGATATCAAGATGGCAAAAGATTTGGAGATCCTCATGCAATATACTGTGCAACAAAAATCGGCGCGCAGGTAGTTGGCTTCTTGGCAATACCCAAAGATAGAGACCATGCAGCAAATGGCTTGCAGATGTTTTTAGAGCGGGACGGCCGGCTTCCTGAGTAAGCAAAACATTTTTATACCTCTATTCTTAAGATTCTATTAAGAGGTGAAAATGGCATATTTTTTTACTAAGATATTATCATATCCTTTGATGAGGATTCTCTTTGTCAAGCAGATTACTGGATCGAATAACCTGCCTAAGAAAAAGCCCTACATTCTTGCTGCTAATCACGCGAGTTATATTGATGGGGTTCTGTTATTTCTCACGCTTCTATGGCACAGGAATGCACCGGTTCACATACTGATTTACAAGACTTTTTTCAAGACTTGGTTCAAAAGATTTGTTTTCCTGACTTGGTACAAGCAGATGCAGGCGGATCATTCTGTGGACCACGCTATTGAATACTTAAAAAATAATGAGCTTGTTGGTATTTTTCCAGAGGGTGGAAGGACAAAGGATGGCAGGATGCAGAAAGTAACTTATACAGGCATGCCAGTCATGGCTCTTGCCACAAAACTCCCGGTCATCCCTATAGGCATAGAAGGCAATTTTGAGTTATGGTCCAGATTCCAGAAATGGCCTAAGTTACAAAGGCTTGTAACAATACGAATCGGCAAGCCCCTGCGGTTTAACTTGCCAATGAATAAAAAGAATTATAAAAAAGTAACAAGCAGGGTCATGAAGAGAGTGGCAAAGCTTGCAAAGAAGGAGTATAAGTGGTAAGATGCGGCAGTTCCTGGCAATTCCAGAATTAAGAAACCTGAATTTTGATAAGATTGAGAGGCTTCAGAATGCAAAATTTCATGCTGTTGCAAAGAATCTTCTTCCGCAGACAAGATTCTACTCAAATCTTTTCAGGGAATATGGTGTTGATCCAGCTAAATTAAAGAATGTTGATGACTGGCATAAGCTCGGCCTTCCTTTAATCAAGAAATTCTACTACATGAAGCATGTTGAGGATTTTGTTGTCAAACCAGAGCATCCTTTCAAGACTCATCTTTCTTATCTGCGTGACCTGAGCACTTCAGCTGCGCTTGATTTGGCATTCAAAGTGATTGACAAGCCTGCTCTTGCGCAAAAGCTTCATGATTTTTATCACCCTAAGATGCCTCTGTTTTCAGGAGGGACACAGAGCGGAAAGCCGACTCCTACTTTAATTACAAAACAGCAGTTGAAAAATTTGGATAATGTCATGGCTATTACTGTTCAATT
>CAZXEZ010000076.1:0-4789 GCA_964640255.1 uncultured Methanosarcinales archaeon
GATTGTGTATCATATCACAACCTGTAATATTTACCTTAATAAATATATCGGTTTTTGGTTGTTAGAACAGCATCGGGATTTGAGAGTATATTGGATTTATTCATATGTTTAATAAAAAGAACAGTTAAACAATTATTAAGAATGGTTGCTTTTCTCTGTATTCCTTTTATAAGATTCAAATAAATCATTAACAAAACCAGGGTATTGTTTGAGTACTCTTAAGGTTTCTTTTTGAATTAATTTATTAACCTCTTCTCCATGAGGATCATGCAGTCCGTTACCTGTGCGGTAATAAACATGTATTAATTCATGGAGTAAAGTTTCCTTTTGTTCTTCTTTGGAGTAACTGCCTGTTGTAATTTTAATAAAATATGTTGGCAATCCATCTCTAATTCCTATAAAAGAAGCAGAACCGCCGCCATCGTAACTATCACACTTTCCTTCATGAAATGTTATTAAGATTTTAATATTATCTTTTCTTATTAGAGAATGCATTCTTTCTGGAGTTATTGGCTCTTTAGTAATCATATCTTCCAATTCTGCGCCTGTATAACATCTCCAATATTTTGCACGGACTCGTTCATATCGGAAAAAAATTTCAGCAGGTATTTTCCCCATAAATTCAAAAAGTTGCTCAGCGGATCTATCTACATTAAAAGATTCAGTTTTTTCACAAATAAGTTCTAGTTCGTTCTTTGCATCAGTTGGTAAATCAAGTTTAAATTTTCTCGTTTTAATCCCTCCGCAGCAAATTAACTAACTTTTATTTATAAAGTTTTAGATTATCAGGCCTTAAATAATCTGTTCTTCCATCAAATAGTCTAAATAAACATTTGTATCGACGTAAATCAATTTTGTCATGTATAATCTAAGTTTTTACTCTTTTATATGCTTTTATCATATTTTTCCGAAGAATTTTCGATGTAAAAATCAACATATACAAATTGTAAACGTCCGAAGGACTCTTTTATTTGTGAAAAACTTTATAAAGAGAACGCGATATCTTATTCTTATTCCAGGGGCTTTTTGAGCTCCCCAGCACGGGTTCCTGAAAAGGACGTGAAGCTATGGGGTAGCTTGGACCATCCTTTCTGGTTTGGGTAGGCGAAGAGTTTCTGCTCTCGCAGCAAAAAACCAGATGACCCCGGTTCAAATGTAAGGGACTGCACCCTATACGTACTGGCGTACGGTCAGACGCAAGGTCTGACGGGACTCAGTCGATAATGTGATCCCTTCCTGAAAGTCCGGGTAGCCCCATTATTTTCTTATTTTTGCCAAAACTTTATAAAAACTCAGCATTAGCTATACACTGGGTGGGTGGATATGTGGCCTATAAGTTATTTTCAGCGGAAGAGTGAAGAACGCAAACAAGCGCTCAAGAAAGAAATACTTGAAGAGATTCTTCCTGAATTAGAGCGAAATAAAGAAGAATTAGTCAGGTCTGGCCAAAAAGAAGTTGCAGAATTCTTTGAAAAGAAAAAAAAAGGGCTTGAGACACAGGTCAAAAAGCTGAGTGATGATGTTAGCAAGTATGAGTCAAAAAGCAGAAATGCAATCGAGTCTGCAAGCACGGTTAAGAAGGATTCTAAAAGACTGAAAGCTGCTGCAGAGGCAACACAAGAAAAAGCTAAAAGCGTCATCGATACAATTGAGGAAATGCAAGCGATTGTGAAAAATGCAGAAAAACTTGCAGGTGATATCGACGCTAAATTTGAAGAATACATGACGCGTGCAGTTGAGCAATGCACTGAAAAGGTTGGTTCTCTAGAGAGCGAATTATTGCATTCTCTCAGAGAAGATCATCAACTTAATTTAAACGATGCTACTGAATTGCTTGATGAAAACAATTCTAAAAGAATTGGCGAGTGGCATGCTGAGATTAACAAAAAAGCAGACGAAGCAGTGCAAAAACTTCAGGAAATCACTGTAGAATACGCTGGAAAATTAAAACCTCTTACAGAACAATCACAGGCTATCCTCGTTCAATTGCAGGATGATGCAAGCTATCTTGTTGATACTTTTCGATACATCAGGCAGAATATTCCGCTTGTTGCTTATGCTTTGCAGTTGAGTGATCAGCAAAAACATTTTTTAAGAGAGCTTTTTGGTGAAAAATATGGTGGAGACCTCAATAGCTTAAGAAAAGATATTAGAGAAAAAAGCAGGGATTTGCAGGGGCAGAGAAATATTTCTCCTGATGAATTGAGTAGGAAATTTGCTGAAAGAGATATTAGCGAAATGGTTGGCTATGTTAAAAGACAGAAGCGTAACCTGCTTGCTTTGCTTGAGACCGTAGATAGAATTGATAATGTTTACAAGAGAGGCTCAAGCGGCAGGAATAGACGACAGTAGTTTTTCTAAATCTTTTTAAACCAAGATGCTTTTCAAATGAGTATGAGGGGAAAATGGTTTTTGCATGCAGCATTGGCAGCAGTTCTTTGCGCAGCTCCAAGCATATCCTGTGGTTCTAAGAAACCGCCTGCGCTGATTAAAAAGCTAGAAGAAATTGCGCAAGAGGGAACTCCTTTTTATCCTACAAAAAAAATGCAGGAGCATGCTCAAAGAGTTGTAGACGGCAAAGATGATGTTTATGTGCGTGCAAAGGCTATTTATGATGCTATTCAAACTAATGGCATTACTTTTGATCAAAATCCTTTAAATAGGCATGATGGAACAAAAACAGCTGCGCAGGTTTTTGAAGACCGCAAAGGCCAATGCATTGAACTCACAAATCTTTACCTTGCTCTTTCCCGCGCAGCAGGAGTGCAGTCATATCCTTTAACAGTTAAAGTAAGCAGTTGGGAAAGGGCAGCAGCAGGTGATCACGTTATTGCAGGTTTTGATTATGATGGCAGAAGGGTGCTGGTTGACCTCGGTGTTCCTTTTTTTGATCCAGAAGAAGATGAATTAAAAAAATACAAAAATCATGATTATGGCAGTGCAGTGGTCGTTGCAGATAAGAAATTCTTGGCAATAAACTATATCAATACTGGTGCTTGCTTCAATGAGCAAAAGAGATATTCAGAGGCAGTTGGTGCACTCGAGCGTGCAATAGAGATTTGGCCAAACGCATTTGCATACACTAATCTTGCAATGGCATACAGCTGCCTGAATCAGGATGACAAGGCAATTGAGACATACAGGAGATCACTTGAATTAGACGATTCTATATCAACCGCGTGGCAAAATTTAGGGTGTGTTTATGCAAAAAAAAGGGAATTATCGCGAGGCAGTAAAATACTTTGAGAGGGCTTTGCAGTGTAATCCAGATGACCAGCGCGCCCAACAGCATTTGATGATTGCAAGAATGATGCTTCAGCAAGGCAATAAGTAGTAAAGTTTATAAACAATAATTAAAAACAATTCTTGTATGCCAGAAGAAAAAAAGGATATTGGGATAACTGTTAAAAAGTCAGGCAATCCCAGTGAGTGGTATCAGCAGGTTATCTTGAAGGCAGAGATGGCAGACTATACAGAGGTTTCTGGCTGCATGGTTCTCAGGCCAAGGTCTATGGTTATCTGGGAGAAGGTTCAGGAATACTTCAACAAGGAATTGAAGAAAAGAGGGATAAAGAATGCTTATTTCCCTCTGTTCATCCCTGAAAAGTTCTTGATGAAAGAGAAAGAGCACGTCGAGGGTTTTACCCCTGAAGTTGCCTGGGTGACTCATTCTGGCGACACAGAATTGGCTGAAAAATTAGCAGTCCGACCTACTTCTGAGACGATAATGTATGATTCTTACTCAAGATGGATTCGCTCATACAGGGATCTGCCTCTAAGGATTAATCAGTGGGCTAATGTCGTCAGGTGGGAGTTCAATAATCCTATTCCTTTCCTGAGGACAAGAGAATTCTTGTGGCAGGAGGGCCACACTGTTTTTGCAGAGAAAAAAGAGGCAGAGGCAGAGGTATTGGATATTCTCGAGCTCTACAGGAAATTATTTGAGGAGTTGTATGCAGTTCCTATGATTAAGGGAATGAAGTCAGACAAGGAAAAATTTGCAGGTGCTGTCTACACGACGAGCATCGAGACCTTTCTCCCGACTGGAAAAGCAATCCAGGGCGCAACTTCGCATTTTCTTGGGCAGAATTTCTCAAAAGCATTTAACATCCAGTTCCTTGATAAAAACGAGAAAAATCAGTTTGGCTGGCAAAATTCCTGGGGCCTATCCACGAGAAGCATTGGCGTCATGATCATGTTCCATAGTGATGACAAGGGATTAGTCCTGCCTCCAGCAGTCGCTCCGACTCATGCAGTTGTTGTTCCTATATACACAAAAGACAAGGAAAAGGTATTGAAAGAGGCAAAGAAAATCAAGGACAGCATCAAGGGCCTTGACATAGTCTTGGATGACAGGGATGAGTACACCCCTGGCTATAAGTTCAGTGACTGGGAGATGAAAGGGGTTCCAGTACGGATAGAGATTGGCCCAAAAGATATTGAGAAAAAACAGGTTGTCTTGGTCAGGAGAGACACTGGGAAAAAAGAATTCATCCCAATCAAAGATATCAACACAAAACTGAAATCATTGTTAAAAGATATCCAGAAGAATCTTCTGGAAAAAGCAAGAAAATCCTTGAAAGCCTCTATCGTCGAGGTCAAGACTTGGGATGAGTTTGTAAAGGCAATAAAAGACCAAAAGATGGTAAGAGCGCCTTGGTGCAGGGAAACTGCCTGCGAGGATTTGATCAAGGACAAGTCAGGTGGTGCAAAGAGCATAAACATCCCTTTTGACCAGCCTAAGAAAATCTCAGGAAAATGCGCCCACTGCGGCAAGACTGCTAAGTGC
>CAZXEZ010000077.1:0-4697 GCA_964640255.1 uncultured Methanosarcinales archaeon
TAAAAATTAACTTATTTAAATACTTTTCTAAAATCGCAGGATTTTAGAAGCTCAAAAAACACTTTTTGTATTTTTTGTTGTTTCTATTGCGTTTAGCACCTAGCGAAGTCATCGATTTCTAACTCAATTCGTTCATGAATCTGCAAGTAAGCGAAAACAGAATTAAACGTAGCGTGCTAAACGTTATTTCAACTTCTGCAAATATCTCACTGCCTCTAACAAAGCAACGCATCCTTCTCCTGCTGCAACAATTATCTGTTTCTCTATCCCGTCATTGACGTCTCCTGCTGCAAAGATTCCCGGCACTGATGACTGCATCTTTTTGTTGGTAACTATCTCTCCTGTCTCATTTTTGTCTATAATATCTATGAATTTTGTGTTAGGTATCAGGCCTACCTCTACAAACACGCCGTCTACTTTTATGCTGTTCTTATTTCCATCCTGCTCATAATCCAGTCCTTTCACAAACTTGTCTCCTGTTATTGCTTTTGTGTCTGCTTTTGTTATGATTTCAAGGTTTTTCATTGCCTTTAGTTTGTCCAGCAGAACAGGCTCTCCATGTACTTTGTCTCCCCGCACCATCACATAAATCTTTTTTGCGTATTTTTCCAGTATCATTGCTGCCTCTATTGCAGAGTTGCCTTCGCCGATTACAGCAACTGTCTTGCCTTTGTATAATGGAGCATCGCAGGTTGCACAGTAGGTCAAGCCTTTGCCGTATAATTTTTTCTCTCCAGGAATATTCAGGTGTCTTGGCTGTTTTCCAGAAGCTATTATGATTGTTTTTGTCTGGTATGCTCCTTTCTTTGTTTTTATCTCAAACATTTTTCCTTTTTTCTTTATTGATTCTGCTGGCTCCTGCTGGTGCACATCTATTTTATAGTCTTTCAGGTGTTCCTGGAATTTTTCTACTAATTGCTCTCCTGTCATTAAGTGGAATCCCAAGTAATTCTCTACCTCTGTGCTCCACATTGTCTGCCCGCCGATATTGTCTGTAAGAACTATGAAGTTAATCTTTTGTCTTGCAGCATAGATTGCAGCGCTCAGGCCTGCAGGTCCTGCTCCTATTATTACGGTGTCATAGATAACCATTGTATCACATTTAAACTTGTTTAAAGGTATTCTGAACTTGTTCAGATTTACCCATTTATTGTATTATGATTTTGGCAGATTCTCCCTCTCCCATCTCTATTGCTCCGCCTGTGTAGATAATTGTGTCAGTTGAAACTCTTGGTGGTTGTGTTGGTGCTGTTCCTGTTATCATATTTGTCTTGTTTGTTGTATTTGTCTTGTTCTCTTTGACTGGTTCTGTTGTTTTATTCTCAGGCACAGCAGGAACAACTGTTATCTCCTGTTTTACCTCAACCACAGGTTCTAGCTTTGCGTTCTCTTCTGTCTCATTTGTTATGTTTGCAAGTTCCTCTGCTGGCGGAACACATGCTATTACCAGAAGTAATAGGCTTATTATTGCTATTAACTGTATTGCTTTCATACTTTCTAGTTTAGAAAGGGTTTATTTAAACTTTTCTGCGAAAATTGGAACTCTTTCAGTTCCAAATTCACAGAAAAGCTGGCGCTTTTCTGCGAAAGAAGTGTGTATAGTCCGAAAGACTTTTATAGCACGCTTTGCTAATGGATTCTATGATTATTGGAATAATAAGCGACAGTCATGATAATATCTGGAATCTTGAGAAAGCATTAAAAATACTTAAAGAAAAGAATATTGATGCCTTGCTTCACTGCGGTGATTTCTGCGCTCCGTTTATCATCAAGGATTACCTTGCTAAGTTTGGAAAGCCTGTTCACTGTGTCTATGGCAATATTGATGACAGAGAAGCAACAAAGCAACTAGCAGAAGAAGCAGAAAACATCACTTTATACGGCGATATTGCTGAGTTTGAGCTGGCAGGAAAAAAGATTGCCATCTGCCACATGCCTATAAAAGCAGAAGAATTAGCAAAGTCAGGCAAGTTTGACATTGTTTTCTATGGTCACAAGCATAAGCCAGACATTAAAACAATAGGCAAAACATTATTCGTCAACCCTGGAGAGATCATGGGCAGACTAGGCAAGCCAGCTTTTGCAATCTGGGATACTGATACTGGTAAAATAGATTTTGAGGAGTTTTAATGACATTAATCAATGTTTTTGGAGACCGCATCTCATTCGGGTGCTGGGATGAAGAAGGCGGTTGGGTTGATAGGATTAAGCAGGAGATAAATAAGAAAGTTCTAAAAGACCCTGAGTTTCCCTGGCTTGCGCATAATCTTGGTGTTGATGGTGATACCTCTAAAGGCTTGCTTAAGCGGTTTGAGCAGGAAACAAAGCCAAGAATTGTGTATGGCGGAGATACTATTTTCGTATTTTCTATAGGAGATAATGATTCTCTGTTTAACAACAAGAAGAAAGAGCACTGGGTTTCTCCAGAAGAGTACAAGAAGAACCTGCAGGAACTTTTCAAGCTTGCTAAAAATTACAAGGCTAAGATACTCTTTGTTGGCTCTGCAGGTTTTGATGAGTCTAAAGTAGATCCTGTTCCCTGGGAGCCAGAGTGTTCTTACAAGAATGAGTATGCAGAGCAATACAACGAGATTGCAAAAGAGGTCTGCAAAGAGAATCAAGTGGCGTTTGTTGACATTTTTGGCTTGGATAAAAAGCATTTAGTTGACGGCCTCCATCCAAACTCAGAAGGCCATAAGAAGATTTTTGAAGTTGTAAAAAACGCTCTAGAAAAGAATAATATTATTTCTTTCTAATCCTATACAACAGATAAACTCCTGCAATAAACATAGGAATATTCAGGCACTGCCCTATTGTTACTGGGCCCACCATTAGGTCTGGTTCGCGCACAAATTCTGTAAAGAATCTAAAGATAGAATACAATACCAAGAACCAGCCTAGGAAATATCCTGGTTTTCTTTTTAGGTTTCTCTGGAAAAACAAGAATGAAAAGATGGCTAAGTTATACACTGCTTCATATAGTTGTGAAGGGTGTCTGAATCCCTCTGCAGATGGAAATTTCACTCCCCAGGGTAATGTGGTTATTCTTCCATACAGTTCTCCATTGATGAAGTTTCCAATCCTTCCAAATGCCTGTGCTAATGCTAATGGAACAACAAAGATATCACATAATTGTAAGAAATTTATCTTCTTCTTCCTTGAAAATGCATATCCTGCAATCAACACTCCAATCAATCCGCCGTGAAAACTCAGGCCTCCATGCCAGATGGCAATTATCTCAGAGGGATTTGCAACATAATAAGATGGATTATAGAACAAGACCTCTCCTAGTCTTGCGCCTATGATCAGTGCTGCAACAAGCCAGATCATAAGGTCATCAAGTTCTTTCAGAGAAATGTTCAATTTCTTGTGCTTTACAGCTGCCCTTGCATAAAGATAAATGACAATAAAACTCAGTACATACATCAAGCCATACCATCTTATCTCTAGCGGCCCTAGTGAGAAGATTACTGGATTTAGATTATGCGTCCACATTTTACGTCTTTTGTATTACCAGTGATATATAAATTCTTGCAATTGTCATTGCAGGCAATAATATTATCAATCCAACTATAATGGCAAGAATAGGATTTACAGAAGCAAGTGCTTTCACAATAATATTCAATGCAAGAAGAAATACTGCAATCATTAAGATTGAAGGCAGCAGCTGCCTTATATTGCTTCTTCCAGTGCTTATGCTCTTTATGAGGTTTAGCTGGACATATGAAATCACAGCAAAATAAGCAATGAATATCAGGTAAAATATTAAAACAATGCTTAATGCACTTGACGGCTCTGTCTTCATTATTGTGCTTATTAGTATTTTTCTTATGTCTACCACAAATCCAAGCACATAATATAAAGCAAACAAAACAAACCAAAGAATGTTGATAAGCATGAACTTTTTCAGATAATCTAGGTATCTTATTTTCTTTCCAGTCAATTGCAGGGCTATTTTCCAGTTCAGGGCCTGTAACAGGCAGTATATCAAATAAACAGTCACTGCTAATATGATCAATAACAAGATTATGTTGTTGAAATAAGGCGCAAGCACATCAGAGGATAGTGCTGAAAACATGCTCTGGCTCTCTCTTGTTGCTGTCTTCACTGCCTCCCCTGCATAGCTTCCGATTATGTTTACCTGTACCATTAATTTAAGATATATCGGCGCTGTTGCAAAGCCATACACAAAAAAGAACAAGACATCAAAAAATACACTTAGCAAAAACAATTTTTTCTGCTTATATGCTATTCCAAGAGCTTGTTTTAAGCTTGAAATCTCTTTCATGCTATTGACTCTATTATTGCTTTTGCCCCTGGCGTGGGGAACAGAAGGTCGAGATTTGCTATGACCCACGCTAACACGACTATTATAATTAAAAGTATAATAATAAGAAAAATATCTTCCTTTTTAGCCATGTTTATAGTATTCCAGTGAAATACATAACCAGTACAACGATTACCACAAGAGCGATTATGCCCCAAATTGCCATTTTTATCTCTGGAGCACAGGTTCTCTCTTCGAATTTGTACATTACTGGTTTTGGCCTGAACTTTAATTTTGGTTTAGATTTACTTCTTTTCTTTTTCTTAGCCATTACTATTACACCCCCCTTTTTTACTTAAATATAAAGTTCCTATTTAAAAATCTTTCTATCTTTGTAAGTCCCAATATACTTAATCCTAAAATCGTTTGG
>CAZXEZ010000078.1:0-4570 GCA_964640255.1 uncultured Methanosarcinales archaeon
AATCTTTTCCTTGTCCATCCTGACAAAACTAGTTAAAGGAGCGCCACGGCGTTCTGCACCGTATAGAGCAAAATCCTGAGTTACATAACCTGCGAGATATGCAGCTCTAGCCAATATCTGGGCAGCTTTCTTGACACCCTGCCCTCCTCGTCCATGAATCCTTATTGAAATCATCTTTTCTTGTATTTTTTCAAGAAAGGCTCCATCCTATCAAGTGCCTTTTTTATCAAGCTATATTTTGTTGCAAAAGAAAACCTGACATGCCCCTCTCCAGCAGGACCAAAATCAATTCCAGGAACAGCAGCAACTTTTGCTTTCTTTATCATGTTCAAGACAAACCTCTTGCTGTTCTTGTCAAAATCACTGACATTTCCAAAAGCATAAAACGCACCCTTAGGCATTGGAGCGCTGATGCCCATATCATTAAGCCTTGGAACAATAAATTTTCTTCTCCTGTCATACTCCTTCACCATCTTCTTGATATACTTGTCACCCATCTGCAAAGCCTTCAAGCCAAGATACTGTGAAATCGTAGGGGCGCATATTGTCGTAAGAACATGCGTCTTTTTTAATGCTTCTGCAAGCTTTTCAGGGGCAACAACAAAACCAAGCCTGTGACCGCACATTGCAGCGGTCTTTGAAAAAGTGAAAAAAGAAACAGCATAATCCTTCATGCCATTTAAAGAACCTATTGAATAATGCTTTGTGCCATCATAAAGAATTTTTTCATACGCCTCATCTGAAAAAACATACAGGTCATTATCTACTGCAATATCTGCAAGCTCTTCAAGTATCTTCTTGCTTAAAACATTGCCTGTCGGATTAGAAGGAGAGTTAATCAGCAGGACTTTTGTTTTTTTCTTGTTTATCGCCTTTCTCACTAAATCAGGATTCACTGCATAAGCATCCTCTTCTTTTAATTCAACAAAACGAGGATTTGCATTGAATAGCTCAAAAGTGGAAAGAAAAGCCATGTAACCAGGATTTGGCAGGATTATCTGTTCACTTACATCAAGACAGCAGGCAGCCCCAAGAACCAATCCATCCTGGCTCCCGCAAGTCACGACAACATTATCTGGATTTGCGGTTATTTTATTATCTTTCCTCAGTTTTTTGATTATCGCTTCTTTAAACTCCTTTCTTCCACCTGCAGGAGAGTAATGATTCACCTTGTGCGCAATCTTCTTTGTGTGCTCAACAAGATCCTTATGCAGAGCAAAATCAGGCTCGCCAGGACCTAAAGAGATTATCTCTGGATGCTCAACCGCAATCTTAATAAGCTTATCTATCTCTAAATCCGGAAGCTCTTGCTCTCTCTCTGAAATCTCAACCATACAACACCTCTTTTTTAATATAATTCATAAGTTACGTGTATATAATCTTTGCGGTAAAAAATCACTTCTTAATGGCATCCTTCATCTTGTCAACATCATAACCAATAATGATTGTTCCATTAATGTCCAAGACAGGAACACCCATCTGGTCTGACTTCTGGATCATATCTTCTCTGGCTTTTTCATCTACAGAGACATCATAGTCTTTGAAAGCAACCTTGTTCTCTTTAAGAAACTCTTTTGCTTTACTGCACCAAGGGCAGGTCGGCGTTGAATAGACAATCACCCTTGTTCTTTTAACTGCTTTTTTCTTGGCTTTCACAGAATTTTGATTCTGTGAATTTGGAAATTCTTGGGAATTTCCAATTTTCTCAGCCATTTTACTTCTTTTTGTAACCAACATGACCTTTGTTCTTTTTCTTGACCTTATGAATATCAAGATAAACATCTCTTGCAGAGACCAGGGACCAGATACAGTTGAGTATCAAGAAAGGCCAGCTATTCAGCATTACTGCATAGATTGATAACAAAATACCACCTGCAAGATTAGTTGTGTCGTAAATCAAATCATCATCTTTCCATCTATGAGTCTGGTTCATGAAGAATGCGAATAGAATCAAGACCATTCCTACTATGCCTATGAGTGTTAGCATATCTGGATAATTGCTCTACTACATTATAAATCTTACGGCATAGAAACATTAATAAATGATTTCTCAACCCTTCTTTCTTACAATGGCAGACAAAAAAGAATATGCAGACCTTGAAGGAATGAGATTTCACAAGAACGCTTGCAGGATAACAGGAACAAGACTTCTTTTAATAGTTTTTTAGAAATTGCTTTTTTAAGTTCTTTTCTTCTGCCAGGAGGAGAATAATGATTAACTGTACCAGCAATTGTTTTAGCATACACCACTATCTATTTTGCAGCAGGGAAATCCGGCTCACCCGGCCCCAAGGAACTGATTTCAGGATGTTCAACAGCTATTTGAAGTAGTTTGCCGATTTCTATTTTAGGTAATCCTTCTTCCCTCTCAGATAATTCCACAATATTAAACTTACTTTACATATAGATAGTTAGATGTTTGTTAACATCATTAAATAGTATTCTGTTTATTTAATTTTTCTCGTATTCCGTTGATCATTATTTCAGTCATTTTAGCAAGATTAAATTTATGGTTCCATTCCCAATCAGTTCTAGCATCTTGGTCATCTATCGTTTGCGGCCAAGATTCGGCAATTTCTTGTCTAAAATCTGGTTTGAAACTATATTCAAATTCAGGAATATGCTTTTTAATTTCTTCCAGTATTTCTTGTGGTGAAAAACTTATTGCCGCGAGATTATAACTGGTTCGTATTTTTATTTTTTCTGCAGGCGCATCCATTATTCTTAATGTTGCGGTTATTGCATCATCCATATACATCATAGGTAAAATTGCGTCTTGTTTAAGATAACAAACATACTTTTTATCTGTTATTGCTCCATAGAACGCCCATATTGCATATTCTGTTGTTCCGTCTCCAGGTTTTGCTTTATAACTTATTAATCCCGGATATCTTAAACTTCTGACATCTAACCCATATTTTAAATAATAATATTGGCATAGTAATTCTCCTGCAATTTTTGTTATTCCATACATGGTATTAGGTTCGAGTATGGTATGTTGAGGGGTATTTTGTTTAGGAGTGTTAGGTCCAAATACTGCTATTGAACTCGGCCAGAATACTTTTATTTTGTTTTCTTTTGCTAAATTTAATATGTTTTTAAGTCCGGTCATATTTACATTCCACGTCAATGAAGGATTCTTTTCTCCTGCTGCGGACATTAATGATGCTAAATGATATATCTGAGTGATTTTATATTTTTCAATTAATCTTGCAATACACTCTTCATCTTGTATGTCTCCTTTTTCCAGTATTCCTTCAAAATCAGCAGGGATATTTCTATGTCCTAGCGCGATTATATTTTCTTTGCCATGTCTTTTTTGCAATTCTGGAACTAAATTAGATCCTACTAATCCAAATGGTCCTGTTACCAATATTTTTTGAGTCATTTTTTACCTCGTTAATTCCCTGTATATTTGTGATGCAGCAATTGCTCCTTCTGCTGCAGCCACAATAATTTGTTTTAATGAATTATTAGTTATATCTCCTGCAGCGTATATTCCTGAAATATTTGTTTTTTTATTTGAATCTGTTTTGATATAATCTTTTTCGGTTTCGATTTCTAGATTTTGTACCCAGTTTGTGTTAGGGATAGATCCTAATTCAATAAACAATCCGTCTATATCTATGTTTTGGGAATTATCTAATTTTATCCCGATTAATTGTTTATCTCCGCATAATTGAATTACATTTGCATTGAATATAGTTTCTATTTTAGAATTCTTTTCTATTTTTTCCACCCAAACAGGATCTGCTCTAAAAAAACGATCTTGCCTGTATATTATATACACTTTATTTGCATGTTCTGCTAAAAGTAACGCGGCAGTTATTGCTTAATTTCCTCCGCCTACTACTGCTGCGGTTTTATTTTTGTAAAACATTGCATCACAAGTAGCACAATAACTGACTCCTTTTCCTAACAATTCTTTTTCAAGAGGAAGATTTAATCTTCTTTTTTCTGTACCCATTGCAAGGATTATTTTTTTTGTTTTATATTCAGCTTGTTTTGTTTTTACTGTGAACTGATTCTCTGTTTTATTTATTTTAATAACTTTTTCTGTTTTTACTTCTACTTGAAGTTCGTCTAACTGTTCCTGCATTTTTTTTGCGAGTTCGTACCCTTTTATTTGGGTATATCCTAGAAAATTGCATATTTTGTGTGCTTCTCTGGCCCATCCACCGAATAGTTCTCCAAATACCAAAATCTTGAGTTGGTACCTTGCGGCGTATATTGCTGCACTTACTCCTGCAGGTCCGCTGCCTACTATTATGATGTCATATAATTGATTATCCATATATCTCTCTCCCCTATTTATTGACAAGTATTATTGTTGAATCCTTTATATATTTTACGATTGACTAATCTTTGTTTTTTAAACCAAAAAATTAATATATGGTTTATCTTTATTTATTTTATATGGAAGAAAAAGATGAACATCCTCAATTAGAGGGTGTTAAATTTCATAAAAATGCTTGTATCGTGACTAAGACTAAATTATATTCCCCTAATCACGTATCTACTAGTGGCTTATGTGCCGGATGTATTAGTTGTGGCATGTGTGAAGTTGGAT
>CAZXEZ010000079.1:0-4559 GCA_964640255.1 uncultured Methanosarcinales archaeon
CGACGGGGATACATTGCCACCACAATCGCAATAAATAAAATCAAAATCAAGAAACTGAAAGAGGAAAAGACAATAATGTAGAAGAACTTAAACAGGTTTATGAATCTATTTTGAATTATCCTAATGGTATTAGAAGTGCTCTAATAAATAGATTTCCAGAACTAAAGGCTCTTGAAAATCTAGATGGCTTATCTGAGTTGCGTTTGGTAGATATCGATATGGATAACATCCGTGTTGCAGGACCTTATTTTCTTCATGTTTCGTATGAAGGATATGGAAACGCTGAAGTATATCCAAAAACCCACCTCCAACTGCGCAGTGCTGGTTAAAGCTTTTTGTATAAGAAATGGATAATTCTTATTTTTTCTTGTAGCCGAATATTTTGTTGTATTTTTTGTGGTCTATGAATTCAAGGACAAATGCTATAACTTTTATGTCATCTCCTGTTATGGTGTAGAGTAGTCTCCAGTATCCTACTATGTCTATTTTCCATAGTCTGTCTGTACCATACTTATTTGCGAGTATTTTTGGTATATATTTTCTGGGTATATGACTTCCATGTTGAGGGTCTATTTTAAGGTTGGATTTTTCTCTGTCAATTGCCTTTAGTAGCTGCGTATTAAAAGAATTATTTATTCCTTTTCTTTTTTTCTTCTAATACTGCTTTTTGTAATTCTTTGTAGCTTTTATCTGCGTTTTCAGAGAATTCTATCCAGATTTCTTTTTTGTGCATTTATGCAAACCTTACTGCTTTTGCTAATAATTTTTTGAATTTTGGGTTTTCATTGTATATCCAGGTGATTCCTTTTGAGCCGATGTAGATTTTTCCGCTGTCTTCTAAATATTCTAAGATTAGGTTTAGTGTTTGGTGCATTATTTGGGTTGGCAGTCTTCTTTTTAATTCGCTTTTAGAGATTACTGTATCTGCTTCCTGGAGAGTTTTTTCTATTATAAGTACTGTTTTCAAGGTTGGATAATGAAGTATTGCTGGCATAAACTTATATATATATAAACTTATATATAAAGCTTTCGGTCAAAATTGAAAAAAATTTCTTGCAATATATTAAATAATTCCAGAATTACATATATTTTTTCTTACCTAGCTTCAAGCCAAGCTCAAAAGCTGCCAGGTTCTTTTCTAGCTCCCTGGGTGCAGTGTCTTTTATTGCCTTGCGCAAGCTTTTTTCTTTTAAAGGAAGCAAGCCAGAGCCTGCAGCAGCTCCAAGCAATATCGTGTTTCCAAAAACTGCTTTTCCAAACCTCTCCTTAGAAATGTCATTGGTATTTAAAACAAGTGTTTTTTTAGAAAACGGCTTTATTCTTTTAACAATCTCAGCCATGCTTGGATATGGCATGTCAAGAAGGTTTGCATAAACAGGCATATATGGATATTCGCTGATGATAAATGCTGTTTTTTCTTTTCTTGCATAATAAACAGCTCTTACTGCTTCTAATGGCTCAAAAGCAAGAATAAGGTCTGCGCTTGATTGCATGATTCCTGGAGAGGATATCTCTTTTTCAGAACCAAACCTGACAGAGGTAGGTATTGTGCCGCCTCTTTGAGCCAGGCCATGCAATTGAACACCTCTAACAAAATATCCTTCAAGGTTTGCTGCTCTTGCAATTATAACTCCTGTTGTAAGCACTCCTTCTCCTCCAACACCTGTCAGCATGACTTCAAATTTCATTTCTTCTTTTCCTCTTTGATAGGGACTATTGCTCCATACGGGCATATTTGCGCGCATACAGAACAGCCCAGGCAAATGCCTGGATTGATTTGATAAACAACTTCTTTGCCAGGCTTTCTCACTTCAGATATGGCTGGGCAAGCGAATTGGTTTGTGCATATTCCGCACTTCTTGCACTTTTTTTGATCTATCCTAAATTTAATAATAGGAATTCCTTTTGCCCTGTATTTTCTTTTAGTCAGCAGCCTGCACTCTCCTCTGCTAATCAAAACCCTTAATCCTTTCATGCCTTTGAACTCTTCTAAGGCCTGGACCAGTTGTTTATGATTAAAAGAGTTTGCAACCTTAACATTTGCTCCAAGTGCTTTAACAACCTCTTCTATTTTTATGGGCTCTACTTTCTCGCCCATTCCAGTAAAACCAGAGCCAGGGTGAGGCTGGTGGCCGGTCATTGCAGTGATATCATTATCCATTATGATTATAAGAGGTGCTTTTTCATCATTAAACTTAAAATTAGCAATAGCAGGCATGCTTGCATGAAAAAAAGTAGAATCACCTATGAATACGATGACTTCTTGATCACTCACTTTTGTTATTCCATGAGATAATCCAAGGCTTGCACCCATGCTGATGCAAAAGTTCTGCATGTCATATGGTTCAAAAATTCCCAGGATATAACAGCCAATATCTCCTGCAAAAACAGGCTTTTTTCCAAAAACTTTCTTAACAGCATAAAATGTTGACCTGTGAGGGCAGCCAGGGCAAAAAACAGGCTTTCTAGGAGGAATGCCTTTTAATGCAGTATCAACAGCTTTTTTGTGTGCTTTAAAATCCATCTTTAGCTTCTTTCCAAATATTTTTCCCAGCACAGGCAAGAGTATCCCGAGATTATACTCACCAGACCTTGGAAGCAGGTCCTTGCCATGAACTACAAGTTTTGGATTAACCTCTTTTGCAGCTTGCTTGACAAAATTCTCTATTATAGGTTCAAGCTCTTCAAGAATAAGCACTGTTTTTTTGCCTTTGATAAAATTAGTTATGAACTTGTTTGAGATAGGATTGCTCAAGCCAATCTTTGCAATAGGCAATTTTAGCCCTAGTTTTTGCAGTGCTTCTCTGCAATACTCAAAAGCAACTCCAGAAGTTATTATTCCTGTTGCTCCTTTTCCAGAAAATACTTTATTCAGTACTGAACTGTATTTTTTTTCTACTTCAGCAAGTTTTTGGTCAAGCCTTTCATGAAGCACTTGCAAGTGAGGCCTGATATTATAATATTTATCAGGATCTTTTTTAAACACACCTTTTGTTTTTGGTTTTTTAAGCATGCCTAATCGCACTGTTCCAATAGAGTGGCTGACTTTTGTGGTGGTTCTTAGAAAGATAGGAATACCAAACTTTTCAGACAGCTCAAATGCAGCTTTTGTGTAATCCAGGCATTCTTGAGGATTGCTTGGCTCAAGCATCGGCATTCTGGCCATTCTGGCATAATATCTTGTGTCTTGTTCTGATTGTGCAGAGCTAAAGCCGCCAGGATCATCAGCAACCATTATAACAAGACCTGCTCTCACTCCAGTGTATGCTATGGGCAGGACAGAATCACTGGCAACATTAAGGCCAAAATGCTTCATGCTGACTATTGCTCTTACACCAGACCAGGCAGCACCTGCAGCGGTCTCAAAAGCAACCTTCTCATTAGAAGAATACTCAAAATAAAGACCTGCTTTTTTCGCTATATGGGCAAAAACAATAGGAACCTCAGAACTAGGGGTTCCTGGATAAGCACTTGCAAGCCCTACCCCTGCTTCCAGGGCTCCTCTCACGATTGCTTCATTACCTAATAACACAACTTTTTTCCCTGCTTTTTCAAGGACTTCTGTTTTCATATTCTCATCTCTTTTTTAATGCTCTACTTTAAACTGATTTATAAAACTTTCTCTGTAATCCAGTAAAGAATGTGTTCTGCTGCAAAGACAAACCTAAACTAGTTTTTTTTATGCATCTCTCTTAACCACTTGCTTAACGGCTCAATGGGCAGGTAGGGCAGCATGACCTGCAGGCCTTTCCTTTGCCAGATTTCCTGAAATTTTTTTTGCAGGATTCTGAACAGAAATTATATATTTTGCTGCCAGCTTGTTTAGTATAACTTGGTGCTTCCATTTCTTTTCCGCACCAGTCACATTTTAATTGCTTTCCCTGTCTTAAAAATGAAAATATCCCCATTTTTACCTCATATCTTGATTATCTTGCCAACACCATTGACTATATAATTCTTTTGGTACTCTTCTTTAAATGCCCTCATTGCTCTCCTGCCTGTGCAATGGCAGGGAGCAGCTTTTTCAACACCAAGTCTTCTAAAATCATTAATGAAACTTTTAATTTTAAGTGAGAAACCAAGATGCCAGCCGCCCAGCACAAGATATATTTTCTTTTTCAAAATCTCTTTTACTTTTTCAAGGATATGCACAATCCCAGGATGGGAACAGCCAGTGCACACAATCAAGCCTTTTTTTGTATCTATGACTAAAGATTGTTCTTTGATAAGGCCGCCAAGCACGCCGGTGGTGTAAATACTGTCTGCTATCTTGATAGAATCAGTCACTTCAAAAAGCTTTGCGCCGGTAGATTTAATGTCTTCTTTAAATGAGGCAGGAAAAGTGCTAGGGACATAAACCTTAACTTTGGAGTTTTTTCCCAGAAAGCCAAGCAAGCCTCCAGTATGGTCTCCATGAATATGAGATAAGAAAACAATATCAACATCTTCAGGCTTAATCTTGAATCTTTCCATGTTTGCCAATAAAGTAGGAGCATCTCCGCCAGTATCAAATAATATATTTACTTTGCCTGTCTTGATAAAACAGCCAAATCCAAAAC
>CAZXEZ010000080.1:0-4342 GCA_964640255.1 uncultured Methanosarcinales archaeon
GTACATGATTGGATGGGCAGTACTTGTGTTTATACCATTCCTTGGCTGGAGCCTGCTGCCAATTTGGTGGGTCTTGATGGTGATAATGACCATTATTGGTATAATCAATGCTTTGACAGGAAAGGAAAAGCCATTGCCAATAATCGGCAAGTATGCAAAGAAGATTAAAATTTAATTTTTTTTATTTTTCAAACTCAACTTCTCCTTGCAAATAGACTCCTTTATGCAAAGGAACAGGTCTCCAATCATCTATCACTAATTCTGCATTCATCCACTCTGATAATTCATGAGGGTTTCCTATTGTTGCAGACAATCCTATCAATTGCACTTTTGGAAGTAATTTTTTCATGACTGTTATGATTATCTCTAGTGTTGGCCCTCTGCTTACGTCATTCATCAAGTGAATCTCGTCTATAACAACTAAACTAACAAATTTCAGCCATGGAGAATGGTGTCGTATTAAACTATCTAATTTCTCTGCTGTGCATATTATCAGGTCTGCATCTATTAAGTTATTGTCAGAACTGTCATAATCTCCGATAGATATGGCAATCTTGAATAGGTGGCTGTATTTTCTCTTGAACTCTTTGTTTTTCTCAGCTGCTAATGCAACTAAAGGGACGATATAGATTGTTTTCCCCTTGCCCGCTAGTATGTTTTTTGCAGCGCCCATCTCTGCAACCAATGTTTTCCCAGAAGCAGTTGGTGTGCACACTAAAAGATTTTTTCCTTTGAACAATCCTGCTTTTATTGCTTTTTCTTGTGCAGGTCTTAGTTCTGTGATTTTCTCTTTCTTTAGAACTTCAAGTGCTTTTTCAGGCAGTTCTTTTAGCATATATCTTTAGAATTCTGGTTGATTTAAATCAGTTTCGCCCTGAAAACCGGATATTGAATAGAGCATCCCGTCAGAACACCTGCATATTGAGTATCCTTTCTGGTCTTTGCCAAGAAATTGTGCCTGTTCTGTTATTATGCTGCACTTTACTGCGTCGCATGCAGGGCTTTCTGTAAATTGCGCTCTTCCTGTAATTAATTTCTGGAATTCGCTTTTTTCATAGTCTCTTGATATGTCGTCTAATAAAACGATTCCTAGTATTGCTATTATTGCAACAACGTCTAGAATGATAAATGCCAGTCTTTTTTGTTCACGGTTCATTTTAGTACGGGTTTCTGTAATCTGTCTGGAATGTCTTTCCATCAGGGCACTGGCAGATTGCAGTTCTTGTGACAGGGCTTTCTTCTGATTGTACCTCGCCTATCTGTACTGCTAATGTTCCGCATGGGCCTCTTGAGCAGACATTATAATGTGGCAGAAATACTTCTGGATTTCTGTGGATTAGCTGGTTGTATGTTGCTGCTCCTCCTGCACTGGCTTTGTAGAAAAGAACAAGGCCTGCTACTGCGATTATTCCTATTATCAGCAGGATTAGTAATGCAATTTTTGAGTTCATCTTGGTCTACCTGTTGTAACATATGCAGGCATTTCATAATATGGAATAGGTTCTGTTGGGCACCTGCAGACTACCCGTTTTGTGTATAGTTCTATCCCTACTGGCATGCCATGTGCTCCATTAGGGCATTTCATTAAAATACATAAGTTTGTGCTTGATTGTGTTCCATACACGTATGCATATGGTATTTTTTGCTGTCCAGAGAGCATGCCTGTTGTCTCGCTGTTAACAAACAATATCATTCCAAAGATTGCAATCGCTGCGATTGCAGTTAGTGCTAATAACGGTTTTGTTTCCATTTTAATTAGGCAGGTACATTCCTTTGCTTGGCATTGGGTGAACCATTGGTACGTAGATCTTTTGTTCTGGTTTTTCTGGGCAGTAGCATTGAGCTAATTGCTTGTATACATTCCAGGGGCTCATTCCGCCCACTGTTGTATCAAATTCTGCATGGCCGTTTTGGCAGGGTACGTATTCGCATGCCTCTGATGGATAGCTGTACTGTATCATTCCTGCCCCTTGCTGGCATCCTCCTGCGCAGATATATTGTCCTGTGACGCTCATTTTAAGTATAAATCCTGAAACAGCAACAACTAGGATAAGTGCTATGAGAATTAATAGGCTTTGTCTGTTATCCAAGCTTTCACCTCTTTATCTATTTCTTTATAATGTACCTATAAAAGCTTTTCGTTTTTAGTCTGGAGTGAAAAACAATGTTTATATACTACACTATTGTTTATGCTTAAAAAAGGGGTGGAACAGTGCGAGATTTATCAAGATTATTCATTCTTACGGGCAAGAGGGCATGCCTTGTTCTCCCACCAGCCAAAGTCGAGACGAAAGTCTTCTTCTCGCAAAATACGAGGATTCCCTCTTGTTCGCTTACTGTCACTTAGGTATTTTCCTAAGTAAACCCTAAATTTAATAAACAAAAACCCTTTTTCTAATGATTATGGACGAACAAAAGATTGTGTTAGACCAGGAAACATTCAAGGCCCTGGCTACAGGTACAAGAGTTAAGATATTAAAGACTCTGGACAAGAGAAGACATACTCAGTCAGAACTCTCTGCTGTTCTTGATATATCTGTCCCGACTGCTAAAGAACACCTGTCTGCTCTGGAAAAAGCAGGTTTAGTTAAGAGGCATGAAGAGGGGCGCAAGTGGATTTATTATTCTTTGACAGAGAAATCAAAATGTGTTCTTGATCCTGAAAGAAAACGATTGTGGATTGTCCTTGGATTTTTCCTTGCCTCTATTGCAGGAACCTTTATTGCTGCCAAGAATTATTTTGCAGGCAAGGTCGCTGTATTTGCAGGAAATGCACCTACAAGAATGTTTGCAGCAAAGCAGGCAGCTGTAGACATTGCAATGGATTCTGCAGAAGAAGCTGCAGTTGAGATGATCCAGACAGAAGCAGTTCCAACAGTTGCTCCAGAAGCAGTTGATATGGTTCAAGGCGCAGCACCAGAAGCGATTAATCAGGCAGCGCCTGTTATAACTTCACAACCGCCTTATGTCTTGATTGGTTTTGTAATATTGACAGTAGTATTGTTCATATTTGCAGTCTATTTTAATAAGAGAAGTAAGTTAGGCAAATCCCTTAAGAAAAAATAAGGTATTTATATATGTCTATCTTTCTGTCTTAATATCAAGCATTGGAGGATGATATTGATGAAAGATAACAAACACGTGTTTTTTGGAATCGCCTTGCTTTTAATTGTATTGGCGACATTTGCCTTGGTCTATACACAGTACCAGAGGCCTATAACAATCACTCAGGCTGGTCCAGGGGGAGAGGGCATACCTAAGATAACTGCCTCAGGCGATGCAGAACTGTCTGTAATGCCTGATGAGGCAACCATGAGAATAAGGGTTGAGACAAAAGGGGCAACAGCTCAAGCAACTCAGGATGAAAATTCCCGGATAATGACCTCTTTGCAGTCTGCTCTGAAAAGAGCAGGCATTGCATCTCATGATATTGAGACAGATCAATATAACTTGTATCCTTGGACAGAGTGGGATCCTGATGAGCACAAGCAGATTGAACAAGGCTTTAGGGTCTATCACACAATAAAGGTAAAGACAACTGATCTTGACAAGGTTGGTGATTTTATCGGTGCTGCTGTTGATGCAGGCGCTACTAATGTTGATGGAGTAAGCTTTGGCTTGAGTGAAAAGCAGAAGCAGGAAGTCAGGAAAGTTGCTCTGCAAGATGCTGCGAATAATGCAAAAGCAAAAGCCCAGACAATGGCAGACGGTCTTGGTGTGAGCTTAGGAGATCTTCTTGCTGTACAAGAGTCTTCATTCAATTACGGCACTGTTTTCAGGGCAGAAATGGATATGATGACTATGAAAGCAGGAGGAATGCCAGAAGCAGCGCCCCCTATTGAGCCAGAACAGGTAGAAGTACGGGCAACAGTCAGTGTTTCTTACAGGATACAATGAAGTTAATTATTTTATTTTTATTTTTACTGGCAGTAACTGGTTGCGTGGTTAAACCTCCCTTCTATGCATCGGGGTTTTGCAATGCAGATGAGGACTGCGTTCCCTCTGCTTGCTGTCACGCAACTGGCTGCTTATCCAAGGACCAGGCTCCAAAGTGTGATGATATTTTCTGCACAATGGAGTGCAGGGAAGGAACATTAGATTGCGGCGGAAGATGTGCTTGCGAGGAAAATCGTTGTGTCGCAAGGTATGCCGAGCTTAATGCAGAACTTTAGAATTCCATCAAGAGCCGGTCTTGCTCTTTTTCTTTTGTTTTCTTGTTCTCTTGCATCTTTTTGATAGAATTTGCGATAACTGTCTCTTTTATGTCCTCATACTCTATCAGTTTTTTGTTTTTCTTTGCATCTTCTGTGTTGATCACTGTCTCACCTCTTTTAATATGTAT
>CAZXEZ010000081.1:0-4238 GCA_964640255.1 uncultured Methanosarcinales archaeon
CAATATGGAATGCATACAATTGTAATAAAATAATGAAAAATAAAAGATTCACAGCTGCAATTATTATTACTTCTACGGACCACATGAGGCGAGCGAAATACATTTTTAGTAATGTTCTCAAAAATAAAAAGTTTGTATTTGAGAAAGCCAAGAATAATTTAGGATTCTTTGAAGCAATACTGTATATTATTGATGAAGTATGTAGTTTGATAAAACTAAAGATAAAAGGAATCGATTTTTCTAGAATATAGATTTACCTTAACATATCATGAAAAGCATCAAATACAGGATAATTTGTCCCAAAGCTGAAAAACTTTGCACCTACTTCATCGCAGGCATTCTTTATTTCTGCTTTGTGTTCTTTTAATTGCTCAAGATATTTCTCTCTTGAGTATGGTGTTATGAATGTCCTCATGTGTTCTTTTGTCTCTGAGTCAATTAATTTAAAATCCCCGTCAAGGTCAAGGTCTGTCTCAATCTTGTCAAGTACCTGCACCATTATGATGTCGTGCTGTTTATATCTGTACAAGACTGATTTGACTTGTTCAACGTCATAAAGAAAGTCAGACACTATGACAATCATGGATCTTGTATTGATTAATTGCTTGTATTTTCCAAGAGATAGGGAGAAATTGCTTGTTCCTTTCGGTTTTCTCTGGTTCAGGTAATCAAGGATTGCAATTATCTGTTTTCTTCCTTTTTTTGGCTTGAACATCTCCAGCTTCTCTGAAAAAGTGCTTAAGACAAACTTCTCATTATTCCTTAGGGCCATGTATGCAAAACCTAGGCCGATCATTGATGCATAGTCTGATTTCTTTGTCTTGCCCAGGCCAAATCCCATGCTGCCAGAGAAATCAACAATAATATGAACTATCAGGTTTCTTTCTTCTTCATAGCTCTTGACAAATAATTTATCAGTGCGCGCAAAAACTTTCCAGTCTATTGACCTGAAGTCATCTCCTGGGGTGTAGATGCTGTGGTCCTTGAAGATCATCCCTCTTCCTGCCACATTTGTCTGGTGCTCTCCTGCAAAGTTGGATGTTATTCTTTTATTTATTATCAAGCTTAGTTTGTCCAATTGATGCAGGAAACTTAGGTCAATCATTTTAGTATGGACTTGATTACAGCATCCTCATCAAGGTTCTGTCTCTCTGCCTCAAAGCTCAGGATTATCCTGTGCCGTAATATTGGATACGCCATTGTGTTTATGTCTGTCTTTGATACGTATTTTCTGCCTTCCATGAGCGCTCTTGCTTTTGCAGCCAGGACAAGGCCTATGGATGCTCTTGGTGATGCTCCGTATTCTATCAGGTCTTTTTTCTTTCTTGTGTTCGCGACTATCTGTACTGCATATTTCTTCAGGTCATTTGCTATCGGCACCTGTCTTGTTATGTTTTGCAGGTAAATCAGGTTATCTTTCTTTAGGATAGGCTTTAGATTTATTTTTTTGACTTCTTCAGCATATCTGTTGACGATCTCTACTTCGTCCTTGAATTCTGGGTAGTCTGTCTTGATTTTCAATAAGAACCTGTCAGTCTGCGCCTCTGGCAATGGATATGTTCCCTCTTGCTCAATTGGGTTTTGTGTTGCCAGAACAAAGAACGGCTCTTCTAGTTTATATGTGGAAGTTCCCAGTGTCACCTGCCTCTCCTGCATCGCCTCTAATAAAGCAGATTGTGTTTTTGGTGTTGCCCTGTTTATCTCGTCTGCCAGTATGATGTTTGCAAAGATTGGTCCTGGCTGGAACTTGAAATTCCTCTTTCCAGAGCTTGTTTCCTCAATGATGTATGTTCCTGTTATGTCTGACGGCATAAGGTCTGGCGTGTTCTGGATTCTGGAGAACTTCAGGTCCATCAGGTCAGACATTGTCTTGACTGCCAGTGTCTTTGCCAGTCCTGGGTAACCCTCTAGTATCGAGTGCGAGTTTGTAAGCAGTGATACAGTCAGCTGCTTTAGAACCTCTTCCTGCCCAACAATTACTTTTCCTAGTTCGTGCATTATGCGGTCAAATGCCCTTTTTGTTTCCTCGATTTTCATATTAACTCAACCTCCTTGTTATTTTGATTTAGTTATTTCGCGAAAATAACTCTTGACGATTTTTTGATACCCTTTTGGTATGCTCTCTTCATAGCTTGCGTCTGTTGATGCAGTTATCTCTGTAGGTATTGTGCTCCTGAATTTCCTGTGCTCTGGCTCTTTTATCTTGCTTATGTCTGCATCGCTTTTTATCGGGTTTAACTCCAGCTGCAGCTGTTCATTCCCCAGTTCTGCTATTGATTTCTCTCCATAGATCTCATCTGCATCAGGGTCTCCTTCCTCAAACGCGAGCAGGGTCTCGTCTATTTCATACTCTTTTGAGCTTCTGCTGAATTCTTTTACTTCTTGTATTGCCTTGTGCGTGTCTAGGAATCTTACATCATACGCAGATGCCCCTATTATCAGGAATGCAATTACAAACAATAAAAACAGCTCTCTTGACAGCTTCCCAAAGCTGAAGAAGTATGAAGTCATTGTGTGCTTCATCCCTTTTAATACATCCTTATTCAGGCTCTCAACTATTTCATACTCTTTGTCAGTGTTGTCTGCTGCTGTTATCAGCTGCTCTTTTAGCTCAGGGACCTTTTCCTCAACATATCTGTAAGTCATGTTCTTTCTTGCGTGATAGCCGTGCATAATCGCGTATATTCCTGCTGGTATGAATGCATAGAACCAAGGCAGTGTCAGCAGGAAAAACACCAGGTTGGATACAAGGAACACGACAAGCGTGTCCAGGAACCAGGTTAGCACATTTACCTGTAGTAAAGTCAGTCTTAATTCTCTTAATGCTTGTTTGATTGGTTTAGCCATGCTTAACAACCGTTTTCATCTGCATCTGCTGTGGTTTCAAGGCAGTCTATTTTGTCTTCCAGGTCATTGATATCTGCTTCCAGCTGGTCTTTGTCATCTTTCATAAGGTCTAGTTCAAGCACAAGCTTGGCTTTTTCTGCAGTCAGCGCAGCCGCCAGTGCTTTTTTTGCTGCAAGGTCGTTCTGTGTCTTGTAGAGTGTCTGCTCTGTTTTCTCAAGCTCGCTCTGCAGGCTTAGTTTCTCTGTTGTGAGTTTTTTCTTTTGTGTCTCCAGGCTTTCTTTCTCTGTCCTTACTTCAGTGTATTGGCCGGATAGCTGCTCCTCTCTCTGTGATTTCAGGGATAAATCATCACCCAGCTTCTTCATCTCAAACTGTTTTGCCTCTAGTTCATCACTTACTTTGTTCAGCTGCTCCATCTTTAGGGTGTATGCCCCGTTTATCCTGTCAAAGTTCAGCTGAAAATACACAGTCGCCCCGACAAGCGCTGCTGCACTAAAGATTATCAAAAACAGCAGAATCAGGTTTGCATTTCTTGTTATGTAGCTCATTTTTTCACCGTTTATAGCAACTGTCGTAAATTCTCAGTTGCTGTATTCAGAAATGCTAACAAATTTAGTATTCTTGTTTAGCATTTCTGTTTTGCTTATTAATCTTTTCGTGTAATTCTCCTTATAAATATTTCTATAAGCAAGAGTATGATTGCCGCGATTATGAATGGTTGTCTCACAGTCTCTTTTGTCACGACTGTTCGCTTTGCTTTTGTCTTTGTGAGTTCTATTATGCCGTCAATATCATTTTTGTTGAATATTTTCCCCCCTGTGCTCTCTGTTATGCTCTTCAGCTCTGGGTTAAAGCCCATCATCTCATATTCTGCAGGGTAGTTTGCTGCAAATGTTGCAGTGAGTATGTTCTGGAATCCTGTCTCTGTTGGTGTTATTGTTGTTGCATACAGGTCTTCATCTATCTTGTAGAAAACTCCCTGCTCTGATTTTGGGACTGTCTTTGATTTTACAATGACTTCTGTTGGTTCATTGATGCGTGTGTCTGGTATCTCTATGAATTCCTGGCTCTTTCTCTCAGGATCTCCTATTGCCCAGTTAAATGTTCTTGTCAAAAGATTGGAGTTTTTCTTTCCCAGGAGATCTCCTGCCCAATCGCCGCCGTCATCTGTTGTGAGTGCAGCGATTCTTCCCAAGCCAAGTCTCCACACTGTCAGGATAGGCTCTCCTGTTGATGTTGTTGCCAGCATTCTTGCTGTTGTCTTTGGGACTGCGTTGTTAAAGCCGTAGATGAATGCTTTTGGCTCTAGTCCTGCGGTGATAAAGTGATTTGAATCAAGGATCTGCAGGTTCATCTTGTCGGGGCGAAAGACTCGGTCCAAGGCGTCGGCT
>CAZXEZ010000082.1:0-4150 GCA_964640255.1 uncultured Methanosarcinales archaeon
GCCTCAAATATCAAGAATCCGTCGTGAATTTCAGCTTTTTTGTTGATTATCTCTTTTATCTCTTTAGCAGAAATATCTTCTATTCCTTTGCTGGTCAGCGCAATTGCTTTCATAATTCTTCTTTTGCGATTTTTGCAGCTGCGACTAACTTATCTTGTGCACTCAACCGCATCACCCTTACTCCTTGTGTTGATCTTCCTACAATGCTTATTCCTTTTGCAGCTGTTCTTATGATTATTCCCTGCTGGCTTATCAGGATTATTTCATCATCATCTGCTACGCTCTTGATTGTTACTGCTTTACCGTTCTTTTCTGTGATTTTGATGTTTATCACGCCCACTCCGCCCCTGCTTATTAATCTATAATCAGAGATTGGTGTTCTTTTGCCGTATCCTTTCTCAGTCACTGTCAGTAATGTCTTGTTCTCTTCTGCAACAACTGCGCCGACCACATTGTCTCCTTTCTTTAGTTTTATTCCTATCACTCCTCTTGCAGTTCTTCCCATCGGCCTTGCATCTTTTTCATCAAAGTGCACTGCCATTCCCTGCTCTGTTGCGATTATGATTTTTTTGTTGCCGTCTGTAAGGCCGACGTGGATTAATTCATCGTCTTCTGTAAGGCCTAAGGCTCTTATTCCCCCCTTTCTTGGTTTTGAGAATTCATCCAGGCTTGTTTTCTTCACTGTTCCTGTTTTTGTTACAAAAAATAGGTAATTGTCTTTCTTGAATTCTTTTATTGGTATGCATGCTGTTATTTTTTCGCTTTTTCCCAGCTCCAGCATATTTACTATTGCTGTCCCTTTTGCATACCTTCCTGCTTCTGGTATTTGGTATACTTTTATCCAGTGGACTTTTCCTTTGTTTGTGAAGAATAATACAGAATCATGGGTGTTTGCTGTGAATATCTCTTCTACAAAGTCTGTCTCTTTTGTCTCCATCCCTATTACTCCTCTGCCCCCTCTTTTCTGCTGTTTGTATGCATCTAGTGGCTGTCTCTTTACATATCCTGCGTGTGTCAATGTAACTACTGCCTCTTCTGGCTTGATTAATTCTTCTTCCTCTATTTTTTGTGCTTCTGCTGCGATTATTTGGGTTCTTCTCTCGTCTCCATATTGTTCTTTTAGTTCTGTCAGTTCTTTCTTGATTATGCTTAGTATTTTTTGTTCGCTCTCAAGTATCTCTTTTAGTTCTTTGATTAATTGCAGTAGTTTTTTGTGGTCCTCTCTTATTTTTTCCTGCTCTAGGCCTGTCAGTCTCTGCAGTTTCATCTCTAGAATCGCTTGTGCCTGTTTTTCTGATAGTTTATAATCATCAATCAGCCCCTGCCTTGCCTCTTTTGCTGATTTTGCTTCTTTGATTAGCTTGATTACAGGATCAATATTGTCTAGAGCAATAATTAATCCCTCTAGAATATGAGCTTTGTCAGTTGCTTGTTTTAGCTCGAATTCTGTTCTTTTTCTCACGACTATTCTTCTGTGTTTTATGAATTCATCAAGCAGTTGTTTCAGGCTTAGTGTTTTTGGTTCATTGTCAACCAATGCAATCATGATTATGCCGAATGTTGTCTGGAGTCTTGTGTGTTTCAGCAGTTGGTTCTGTACTATATCTGTGTTTGCTCCCTGTCTTAGCTCTATGACTACTCGCATTCCCTCTCTGTCAGACTCATCTCTTAAGTCAGAGATCCCTTGTATTTTCTTGTCTCGCACCAGTCTTGCGATTTCTTCTACTAATTGTGCTTTGTTTACCTGGTATGGTATCTCTGTCACGATTAATCTTGTTCTTTTCTTTGCTTCTTCAACTTGTATTTTTGCTTTTACCCGTACTTTTCCTCTTCCTGTTTTATATGCCTCTTTTATTCCAGTGCTTCCTTGTATGATTCCTCCTGTTGGGAAATCAGGGCCTGTTATTACAGAAAGTAATTCTTCTGGTTCTATATGAGGATTGTCAATTACTTTTATTGCGCCATCGCAAACCTCTGGAAGATTGTGCGGCGGGATGTTTGTTGCCATTCCTACTGCGATTCCAGAGCTTCCATTGATTAGTAAGTTTGGTACTTTTGATGGCAAAACAAAGGGTTCTTTTAAGCTGCCGTCAAAGTTTGGGACAAATGGTACTGTCTCTTTGTCAATGTCTTGCAGCATCTCTTCGCTTAGCTTGTTTAGCCTTGCTTCTGTATATCTCATTGCTGCTGCAGAATCCCCGTCTACAGAGCCAAAATTTCCCTGTCCTTGTACTAATGGATATCTTAATGAAAATGTTTGTGCCATCCTAACCATAGAGTCATACACTGCAGTATCGCCATGCGGATGGTACTTACCTAGTACTTCTCCTACGATTCTTGCAGACTTCTTAAAAGGCTTGTTATGCAGCATGCCCATCTCATTCATTGCAAACAGAATTCTCCTGTGTACTGGCTTTAGCCCATCCCTAGCATCTGGCAAGGCCCTGCCTACTATAACACTCATAGAATACGCAAGATAAGACTGCTGCATCTCATCTTCAATCACTCTAGGCATGATTCTTTCTTCTGTTTTGTCTTCAGTTGAGTCCATTTTTGGCACGAGAAATTAGTTTTTCTCTATAAGTTTAGAAAGGATGGTCATTTATAAACCTTTTGCTTGAATTCTGGGGTTAGAAGGGCTGAAATAGCTGAATTTGAGGGTTTGATGTGGTCGGGGTTATCTGATTCGTTTAGGTTGTTTATCCATTTTGCTTATTTGTTGAAAAAGAATTTTCAATGCACTCAGACCAGTTTGCCATCCCTTTAATTGTGCCTGTTCATCAATAATAGAAAACCGAAGTCTATGGATATTTTGGGATGATAAATCAGAACCAAGGGAAGCTATTTTAATGTCCAACTCACCTTTTGCTTTAGCTGTTGTTACTAAGGAAATATCAAAATGAATTTTATCATCAACGCGAAATCCGTTTGGCAAAGCAGCATTTACTTCTTCCAAAGATTTCTGAACAAACTTTTGTATTTCTGATGCGCTCATTTTCTTTTCAGCCAATCCACTACTGCAGGATCTAATCTCAAGATATGCCAATCGGTCACAGTTGTTATAATGAGCCTATCATCTGCATCAGTGTGCTGTTTTAAATGCTCCATTATCTCTGAAACAGATTTATTTGTTTTTAAAAACCAAACGGATCCTAAAGGGTGTGCCCAATTATACGTCTTTAGCGCTTTAAATAAAAGCGTGTAATCTTTTTGCGGCTTGTGCAAATCATAAGTAACTAATTTTAACATAACAATCACCTCGTCCTCAGCCTCTTATTTATGCTCCGCCTATTTAATCTAACATCTGCCACAACGCGGCCGTAACTCTTACCACGCGGTACAATTGATACGGTTTTACCGCCAATCATTCCTCGCAAACGATTTGTGGCTTTTCTCCCGCCAGATTGGTGTTTCTCAGGAGCATCATAATTTGCCAATCTGACAAATCGAGTACTTCCAATTTTCCTGGCGACCTCAAAAGTGTCGCCATCTATTATACGTCGAACTGTTCTTCTCATTGTTTTTACCTCATCTAATTATTCGTCGGGCAACACAAAAAATGCCAAGTAGCCCTAGCACAATGCCTATCCCGATGCCTGCGGTAATCGCCACATCGCCAGCATTGGGTGAAATTTCCAGACCTTTCAGCAACAAACCTGCAACAATCAATGTTCCAACTATCCCTGTTGCCCCGACGCCAAAGCCAAAAATTTTTTGTGCCATTCTTAAACTCTTGAGTTAGAGATTTATAAATATTGTGGTTATTATTATTCATTCCAGAATAAATTATTGTTCAAGAATAATATTATTGTTTCAATAGCAAAATTTATATAGTGAAAGATTTATTTAGTCTAAGCATACAGATGGCTAAGAAAAAAATAACCTCCAAAGAAAGAACACCTGCAGTAAGTATGTCCTTCAAATCAATATATGACGCGCTAAGAAACTTCAAAAAATTGAGCAGTCAAGAGGCAATTATTTTAATTGAAATTATGAAAAAGAAGCAAATTACCATTGCAGACATAACTCAGATATTAAAAGATAAGGAAATGAAAATCACAACCACTAAACCTTACGCAATTATCAAAAATTTAATGGAACAAAATCTTTTATTTTGTAAAAATAGAATCTCCAGAAAGAAAATATATGA
>CAZXEZ010000083.1:0-4018 GCA_964640255.1 uncultured Methanosarcinales archaeon
ATATCAGAGAAAATAGGCAGCTCTTTGAGAAAGGTTTAATAATACTCAAATATTACTTTTTTTATGGTCGAATTTAATCAAGACGGAAGCATCAAGCTTCCTGGCTCAATTGCTGCGAATATTGCAAGGAAAGAGTTGAAGCTTAAGCGAGAAAAATGTATTTTGATTAAGAAAGAATTCCTGGATTTCAAGCCCAAGAAATGCGTTCTTCATATTAAAGTTTCAGAGGCTTTTGCAGACACTAATTTTGTTTCTAATATATTTACTTCTTTCAAAAATCAGGCAGGCACTCCTTCAAAAATAATAAAGATTGATGAAAGAGAGTTTGATGTAGAGATTGGGACAGATTTCAAAAGATGCTCTGACTGCAACAGTATATCCAGCAGATTCAGGGAATACCTTGAAGGCAACATGATCGAGGAAAAAGGCAGCTGCCCCCAGAAAGAAAAGGATTTCTATTATGAGGATTATTTTGAATAGGGCGTACCTGCCTTAATCATTTCTTTGACTTTGTCAACAAATAGCGCGGTTTTGATTCTGAGAATCTCTACAGAAGATGTATTGTATATCTTTTTGCTTGAGTATGTCGCATCTTCTCTTTTGTTTTTTGATTCTACGTAGAATATCAGGTCCTGGTAATCAATAAAAAGATTATTTATCATTTCAAGGTCTTCTTTCTCAATTCCTTTTTTATAGAATTCCTTTATTAGTGTGCATAATGTCGCAAGATGGTTTTTAGAGGCATATCCTTTTGTCATGATCAATGCAATCACAATGTGATAAGCAGCATAATAGCATCCTGTTGTGCACCAATCAGTATATCCCATTTTAAGGTTGTCTTTTATGAATCTCAAGTTATGTTCTGCTTTTTCGATATGGCCTTTGAGTTCTTCTTCGTCCGGGTTTTGCTTTTTTAGGGTTTTCTTTGCCATGAACTCTTGTATTTTCTCGCTTAGAAGTACAGTATTTTGTAACAACTGGTTTAAATCAAATTCTTTCATCGTAAATCATCCTGTAATATTCAATGTGGTTTGTTATTGGGTATCCTGTTTTTAGGGCAGACTGGATGACCTTGTCCTGCTTTAGCTTTATTTCTTGTTTGAGGTCATTTAATTCTATCTGGATGCAGCTGATTCTTATTGCTGTCTGCGAGTCTGCATAATCTTCTGCTTTTTTAGTGCTTATTTTCTTGTTTACTATCAGTAATAAGTCTATATCTGATTTTTCAGTGTATGTGTTTTTCGCAGTAGAGCCGAACAATATTGTGATTATTGGTTTTTCTTTAAGCTCGTTTAGGAAGTAGAGGATGGCATTTTTTTTTTTGTTTGGCTGGTGTTTGATTTTCATTATTTCAAATTGATTCTTTCAGGAATTTAAAAGGTCATTTTTCATCAGTTCGTATTTTTTAAGGTTACCATCTTTTTTTGATAGAAGTATTCTTTCTTTCTCAAGCTTTTTCAGGAATCTTGAGGCGCTGTTTTCATTGAGCTTGGTTTTTCTTGCTATATCCCTCAAGTGTATCTTTGCAGGTTTGTCTTTGTAGAATATCGCAAGTATCTTCTCATATCCTTCCTTAAGTATTGTTGTCATTTTTTAAACAATTGTTTACATTATTTAAACATTTATAAAGCTTTCTGTTTATTTAAATGATTTTAGTCTTTATATGCTTTTCTTAGAACTGTCCAGAAGGTTTGCGGAAAGGTTTAGAATTATTCTTTTGGCTGCACTTTTTTGTTTGTTATTCTTTTTCTTTTCTCTGGTTCATCAAGGTAATTTTCATCTGTGATGATTGTCTTGCCTATCTTTTTTTCAGCGTCTTTTCTTGCATTGCCTGCGACCTCTCCGCCGTCTTTTGCAGCATCTTTGCATTCATCCAGGCCTTCTGCTTCCTTGTTTCTTGTTATTTCTGTTGTTACTCTTTCTCCAAGCATTGTGAATATCAGCTCTAAGTCATTCATGTGGTCTCTAAGGTTTTCCTGTTTCAGGCCTTTTAGTTTTTGGTATTCTTTTGGTGTCATGCCAAATGTTGCCTTAGAGATTTCTGCTGTCAAGATGGCAAATTCTTTGTCTTCCTGTACGCTTCTTTTTTTCCACTCATCTGTCAATTCATCCCTTACTGCAATGCCTCTCACTCTCTTTTCAATCCATTCATCAGAATATCCTTTTGCCTTGTAAAGCTCTTTCATGCGTTTCTGGGCCAATTCAGGGTCTTGTATTTCCTGGACTCTTTCATAGCCGACCTTGGCGAGCCATTGCTTGAACGGTTCTGCTTTTTTTGAGGGGATAGACTGGATTATCCTAAACATCAATTCCGTATCAGCACAATCAGTAGCATATTTTTTGCCATCTGCAGAAGGTAATTTCAGTTGTAAACAAAATGTTAACAACTGCTTTTCTCTTCCTTTTAGTACTCCCCAATACTGTCTTGGGCTAGGGCTGTCTGTCAATGCTTCAACAACATCCACAACAGAGAAAAACCACTTGCCATTATGCCAGATTCTTCTGATCTTCTTGCCCCGAAACACGACCAAAGCATTATGTTCATCCATTTTAGCCACCTTTATGATATCTCTCTTTATAAACTTCACGTGAGGATGTCCAGTGGATAGTCTTTATATGCTTTGCTTAGAAAAATACGGAAAAGGTGCGGAAAAGTTTAAAAAACTTCAAGTTCTATATGTATATTATGAAATGTCCTGAATGCGGTGCAGATCTCAAGGAAATAATTAAGATTCTGGAGGATAGGAAACAGGTAACGTTAATCTGTCCAAACTGCGGTCTTGTTGTGGATGAGTACATGATTCATTCAGAATGCGGTGGAAGAGTGGAAAGTTATATTCAGGATTCAACAGAGCACCAGGTCTGCCAAAAATGCAAGAAAAAATGGGAAGGTCTTTGTGAGTTTGAGTAAGGTTTAAATAAATTAGTTAATTCTTTGTTTCCATGGATATAATCAAGAAAAGTGTAGAAGCTTATGATAAGACTGCAAAGCAATATCAGGAATATATCCAGGAATTTAAGCCTATTGAACTGATTCCAAGGCAGGATTTTCTTGCTCTTGTAAAAGGAAAGATATTAGATCTCTGCTGCGGTTCTGGAAGGGATTCTAAATTATTTACTGAAAAAGGTTATTCTGTTGTTGGAGTTGATCTGAGCACTGAGATGATTGATATTGCCAAGAAGATTGCTCCTACTGCCTCTTTTAAGGTCATGAATGCTGTGGATCTTGATTTTCCTGATAATTCTTTTGATGCAGTCTTCTTTAATGCAGGTTTGCTGGCCATTCCCAAGAAATATGCTTTAGATATAATGAAGAAAGTCAATTCTGTCTTAGTTGATTCTGGCATTTTATACATCAGTGTAAAAGAAGGCACAGGAGAAGGCTTTCAGATGCACAAATACTACAAAATAGAGAAGTTCTACGCATATTTTGAAGAAGAAGAGATGAAAAATCTATTGAAAGAAACCGGCTTTGAAATAATTAAATTTTACAGGCCAACACCCCCAAGAAAAGAGCATATGGGAATACTTATTGGGTTCTTGTGTAGGAAGGTTTGAACGAAAGTTTTGGGATTTTGATTCAATACTGTATAGAAGGATTTATATATTTAAAAGATTTACTTGTGTTTAAAAAAGGTGTGTTATGAAGCGATAAGTGTAGGGATAAGCTTTATAAATCATAAATCCTTGTTTCAATAAAATGGGCGAGATAGAAGAATTAAAAGCGAGGTTTTTCAAAGCCTATGCTAATTTGCCTGAGCCAGAAAGAGAGCAAGTAGTGGTTATGCTAGAAAAAGTGCCATATTCTTGGGATAAGGTAAATGCCGAGTTATTAGATAAAACTGAATTAGGAATTGAATTATTAAAAAAAATGAAACAGTTAGGGATACTATGAAAGAAAATGAACTTTATGAAGAACATAAACAGCTCGTATTGGCTAGATTAAGAACATTAAATCCTGGGGCCAAATTAATGTCAGGTAAAAATAAAACTATTACTGTAAAAGACATGATTAAAC
>CAZXEZ010000084.1:0-3969 GCA_964640255.1 uncultured Methanosarcinales archaeon
AGGAATCTTGGTAAGAATAATGCTGAGAAGGTTTTTAAGACCTTGTCTGGAACTTTGGATGCAGATTCTATTGTTTTCTTTCCATTTAGAATTAGTTCGAGTAGTTTCCATTTTTTGGAAAGGATTGCAAGGTGGTGCATAGGAATAATCCATATTTAAACCATTCAGACACACAGAACTATTTTTACAATCTTTCGTTTATGTCATCTGCTGTTAAAGCTTTGAATATCAAGGTTGAATCACTGATTATAGATTGCCTGCACTGCTCAGGGAATCTTTCAAGCAGATGCTGCGCTAGAGCGTATAGCTCTTTTCGCCCTCTTCCAGATCTCTCATCATAATGCCAGAAGCCCAGCTCTTTTCTTGCTTTTATTCTTAGTGCGTAATTGGTCTCATAATTAAACGTGAATTCCAGCATAGCATCCTCCTTATTATCTAGAAAAGCGCAGAAGCTATTTTTATACATATCAGAGGACCACCTTCTTGTCAAGGCTTTTTCCACCAGTTTACCAAGATTTATTGGAGCCATATGCTTGATAAGAAGATGTGGCTTTTTAAAGCTGGCGGATGGATTTAATATTGTTTATTGCAATCCAGGCAGACACAACCTTTAAAAATCACGATAATCTAAGTAATTATATGGATATCAGAAACGCCAGAGAGGAAGACATAAAGTCTCTAGAGGCAATAAGCAAAGAATTTGATTTTGAACCTAACCGAGACTGGAAAGGGCTTGTAGAAGACCATGAAATGTTTCTGCTGTTTGATGCAGACAGGGTCGTAGGCTTCACAGGACTTATAAGGCATGACTGGAACAACACATTACAGATATCCAACATATTTGTAAGGCCAGAGTATAGAGGGCAGAAACTGGCACAGAAACTGCTGAATCATCTTCTGGATAAAGCTAAAGAAACAGGACACAGATGCGTAATCGCAGAATCACCCTCAAACAATCCTGTGGTTAAACTGTATGAAACAATGGGCTTCAGGAAATGCGGATACAATGACAGGTATTATAATAATTCTGGTAATCCTATGGCTTTTTGGATGAGCTATGAACTAAAGTGATAAGCAGGCCCAATCTCAAACATCCCTGCTGTGATAATATTTCTTTATGAGTCTTCCAACATCACCTTTTTTGCAGGAATCCATTATCTTATCATTCAGCAATATCCTGTAACCCTTATGCTTCAGGAATGTCCCAAGAAGAACAATATCAGAATAATCTATACTAATCGATTCCAGACGCGTCTGAGGATAGATACGCTCCTTTATCTGCCTGACCATCTCAGGAGGATCCTGCTTCCAGCTGAATGAAAGATACTCCCCTTTCTCAGGAAGATTCAACTTTGCCTGAACAAGATAATTCCACACAAGAAAAGAAAACTGGGCAAAAGAAACAATTTCCTTGACCTGTTTCTGCTTCTTGAAAAAAGGATAAAAAGACTTAAGGAAAATATGTATATCCTCATCAAGACCTGGATTTTTGGGATTCATGCAGTACAAAGCATAACCCAAAGGATTTTTCGCAGAATCATAATCAATAGCCAAAGAATCCATCTCTGACAAGACCTTTTTTTCAAGACTTGAAAAAAGATTTTTTAGACAGGTTAACAAGCCCATTGTTACCTGCAGGCATTCTTTTCAAGCTTTTTTAGGAAGATCTCTTCCAATTTTATCTTATGAATCCAGCATAATTTGTTCAATTGCCACAAAATATCTGCAAGTTCTCCTTCAAAATCTTCTTTTGGCTGTTTTTCTCTTATAGCTTCACAGACTTCTCCCACTTCTTCTACTAAGTGTAAGACTACTTCAATATCATCCTTTGGAAGGCAGCCTTTGTTTTTCATCTGTTCAATCTGTTTTGTCTTTAGTTCTTCTAAATCCATCTTTTTTCACCAAGAATTGATATAATAGGAGTGTATATAAAAGTTTAGGGTCTTTCAGACAGATAGTGGTTGTATAAGCGGAAATCTTGCGGAAATTCTCAGGAAAAGTGCTTAGTGATTTTCTTTATGTTTTTTACAGTAATCCAGGCAGACATTAAGCCAAAGCCGTCTTTATTTATGTTGAAAGGCTTGATTGTTTTTGGGTTCTTTAGGAAGATCAAGATGCATTAGTTCTTATTTGCCTTCTTAAGTTTTTTAACCTTTTCAGGCGCTTTAAGATAATTTTCCTGCGAAACAACTTTTCTTCCTGTTTCCTTTTCAAGTTCTAATCTGGCATTTCTTGCAATTGATCCGCCTTTTTTTGAATCTTGCTTTAATTGATGAAATTCTGCAGAATCATGGGTTTGAGTAATTTCTGTAGTTGCTTTCTCTCCAAGCATAGTGAATATCAGTTCTAAATCATTCATACGGTCTCTTAGGTTGACTTTTGATTGTTTTGGAATATTTTTGAAATCTTTATGTTGCCTTATTCCAATTCCAAATGTTGCCTTACTTATCTCATTTGTTAAAATAGCAAAATCTCTTTTTTCTTGCACACCCCGTCTTTGCCATTCTTCAGTAAGTTCTTGTCTTATGGCAATGCCCCTCAGTCTTTTGTCAATCCAATCTTTAGGGTAACCTTTCCATCCATAATATTCTTTCGCTCTCTCTTGGGCAAGTTCAGGATTTTCTATTTCTTCAATCCGCTCCTGCCCTATTTGTGATAGCCATTGCTTGAATGGTTCGGCTCTTTTTGAAGGGATTGATTGGATGATTCTAAAAATCCCTTTAGTATTAGCACAATTCATGCGCTGTTTTCCACCTTTTGTCTCAACCTCAAGGGTATGGACAATTTGCCCCCACCCTTCAGAAAGCCATAAATCCCTCTTTTTTAGCTTATTAATATAATCTTTAGGGTTTTTGCTTTCAGTAATGGCGTATATAATATCTTCTATAACATAATACCAGTTATTATTGTGCCATGTTCTACGGATGCGCTTATCTTTAAATACTATTAATTTATTAGTCATTTATACCTCTCTTGCGAAGCAAGTTTATTTTTGATTTTAATTGCGTGCCTGACAGTTTAGCCCTCTTTGTTATTTTCTTCCCTGAAACACAATTAATTCATCTTTATTCATTTTTATGCTGTTAAGACTCACTGATTTATAAATTCTGTGTGTGGATGTCCAGTGGCTATCGGAAACCTTGCGGAAATTCTCAGGAAAAGTGCTAAATGATTTTCTTTATGTTTTTTACAGTAATCCAGGCAGAGAGTATTCCAAAGCCTTTTTTGTTGATTTTGAATGGTTTTATTTTAGATGGGTTTTTTAGGAAGATCAGGATGCAGTAGTTCTTTTCTAGTTTTTTGGAGTATTTAATGCAGATTTGTTTTCCATAGAGTTTTAGGATGTGTTTAATCTTGGTTTTGTTCAGATTATCATATTGAAGTACTTTTGATACATCTACTTTTGCTGTGACTGGTTCTCCTGAATTCTTGAGGAAGATTATGTCTCCTTTCTTTATTTGATTATATGGGGTTCGCTTTGTTTGATACCATCTAGATTCTATTATTTTCTTTTTTTTAAGAATTAAATCTAAGAAATTAGGCTTTTTTGAAAGGATTGCAAGGTGGTGCATGGATAGAATGAGTTATAGGAGGTATTTAAGGGTTTTGGGGTGTGGAGAATGGTTAGGTGAAGTTAACGTTTATTTAATAGATGTTAGACAAAATTTTCTTAAATATTTGCATCATAGTATTTGATAACTTTATTCTTTATAGCCACTTGAATCCCTTTGCTTTCTAAATCATGGATTCTTTCGATAAAATACCAGATTATATCTTTCTTTTTTTCTTTATGGCAAATTTGCTTTTGTAATAATAACTCATCATAAACAATATTCCAATCAATACCTCTTTTAATAATTTCAATTGAATCTTCGATGTCGTTCGGTCTTTCCGGAGATAGTGATTTAAAAATTAAGATATCCTCCAGGCTACATATAAATACACTTAACATTTCGTCATGATGTATTT
>CAZXEZ010000085.1:0-3919 GCA_964640255.1 uncultured Methanosarcinales archaeon
TCATCACCCCGATTGGAATTAATCTAACAATTTTCTTGGCAAGACCTAATTCATCAGAAACCCTTACAACTTCATCAATATCCTTGTATGAAGCAGGACCTTCTTCTGCCAAACCTTTCCAAGAACCTGCCTTGATAGTAATATCCTTTTGCTCCAGTGTTTTCTTAATTGCTTCTCCTCTGAACTGCTTCAAAGCAGCAGACCTAGACATAACCCTCCCAGCGCCATGAGCAGTAGAGCCCCAAGAGATTTTCTCAGCATCTTTAGTTCCAACCAACAAATAAGAAGCAGTACCCATAGAGCCAGGAATAAGCACAGGCTGGCCAACTTTTCTATAGACTTCTGGGATCTCTATTCTTCCAGGACCAAAAGAACGGGTAGCACCTTTCCTATGAATGCACAATTTCCTATTTTTACCATCAACCTCATGCATCTCAAACTTGGCAATATTATGGCAGACATCATAAACCATATCCATACCATCAGAACTGCCAATTATCTTTTTGAAAGAATCACGAGTCCAGTGAGCAATCATCTGCCTGTTAGCAAAAGCAAAGTTAGTAGCAGCGCACATTGCCTTATAATATTGCTGCCCCATCTCTGAATTAATAGGAGCATTGATCAATTCTCTATCAGGCAGGTGCTCATGACCAAACTTGTCCTCCATCAACCTGATGTAATCAGAAGCAACCTGATGGCCAAATCCCCTAGAGCCACAGTGAATCATAACAGTAACCTGCCCCTCTTTCTCAATGCCAAAAGCTTTTGCAATCTCTGGATCATAAATCTGGTCAACTTTCTGGATTTCCAGGAAATGATTGCCTGCGCCCAGAGTCCCTAATTGCGGGAGACCTCTTGCAAGAGCCCTTGTTGAACACTTACTCGGGTCTGCACCTTTCATATGACCAGTTTCCTCTGTCCTCTGCAAGTCTTCTTTTTTTCCATAGCCATTCTTAAGAGCCCATTCAGCGCCAGTATTCAGAACCTCTAATAATTCTGATTTTGAGAGCTTAGTGATTCCACCCCTGCCAACACCTGCAGGAACATCCCTAGCCAACTGATCCAAAAGCTCTTTACGCTGTTTATCAATCTGGTCTGCTGTGAAATCTGTTCTTAATAAACGGACCCCACAATTTATGTCGTACCCTACACCGCCAGGAGAGATTATACCCTCATCCATGTCAAATGCAGCGACGCCACCTATTGGAAAACCGTCTAAGGCCAAAACAGCTAAATGCTGAAATGGAAACCTTCGTGGGCGTCGGGCATGACATAAGACGCTTTCTGGATGCCTGACAGATGGGCAACATTTGCTGCCTGTTTTAAAGTCCTGTCTTCTCTTATCTTTGTCATCAATGCTTCTGAAGCATATATAATTGCTGGAACTCTCATTCCCCCTGACTTGGGAACTTCCCATTTATACTCTGTTACTTTTTTTAATTCCATTGTAAGAAGAAAAGAGATAGAGTTATTTAAAAATGTTGCTGTTTAATTTGCTTTTTTCAGCATTATTCAATAAATCCTGCTTTAAAACAGACAAGACATCAGATTTCTTATGAATTTGCAATACATAGTATGAATTGCCCAATCCATTAATCCAAGGACCATACACTTTGCTTTTTATGTTGAATACTTTCTTGAGTAACTGTGACAAAAGGATTAAATTATTTTTCTTAATCGAATTAATCCTTAAAATAAATGGTTTTTTAACTCTAAATTTGTTTCTTATAAAACTTTTAAGTTTTGTTTGTGTGTTAGGGAAAATCCAGTCATAGCACATATAAGAATCTAAAGCGTCGCTTAGTTTTTTTCGTTTTTCTGGGTGCAAAAAACCAATTTTATCTTGAAACATTTGAATATTATCTCTGCCATAAATCTCTAATCTGCTAATTTCACGATTTTTTCTCTTTGTCATTTTACAAATTATGCCAAAGCTTTCTAAAGCTATTTTAATATTCTTAAGCCCAAAATGATTAACAGAATCAACGCCTATATGCCTGTTTTGTTTTTCTTTAAGAAAAACCCATGCTTCACAATCAAAAAATGCACGCAGCCAATATTTTAATAGCTGTTTTGGCAATTTTGGAAGCATCCATTCTCTTGAATAAAATGAATATTTTTTGGTCAGCAAGGCGTATATCTTTTTAGACCCTATGTTACATCTTTCGTCTGGGTAGATTTTCGGAGAAATGCTGAAATAACTCTTGAATCGTTTTTGAAAATCTTTCAATAAAACCAAATTTGTATTTCTTAGACCTATACGATAATATTTGTGTTTTTGTTGAGGCGGGTTCTTTACAACATAGCCATCTGCGCAAAGATAACTGTGGATTGCTGCTAAATCCTCATTAAATTTCATGCAATAAATAAAGAAAGTCTTATTTATATATTCTATGCGAGGATGTCCAGTGGCTTTTATGAAGAAATCGGGAAGATTTTCAGGTATTTGTAAAAGCTTCCTTTATTGAGAATGTGTTTGGGTTGTTGGTTTGAGTGTTAATCTAATTATTAATATAAACAGTATTTTTAAAATATTATAAAAAGTTATTCTACTCTTTCAAAAGAAGGAATAGGAAAATCAAATACTTTTTTTTCTAATATTTTCTTATAAATTTGGATATTACAATTATCAAAAATTACAGAACCGGGGAATGAATTGTTTATAATACCATACTTATTTTCATCAGGGTCAATATTTGCAGTTATTATATACCCTCCGACTTTAGTTCCATGAATCAAATTATCAAACATAATATGAGAAAATGTTTGAATATCATCTCTGCTTGAAATGACTTTAAGTCCGATAGTTAAATCTGCTAAATTTTCTAGTTTTCTTTGTGTTATATCTCCTAAGAGTAAATTCAATTTAGAAAGATCTTTTTGTATAAAATTTGATCCTAATACTGTAGAAAGTTGACTTCTTCTTTTATCAACAGCATGAATACAGTGTTCTATCCCCGCCTCAATTAAATTTTGGCTAAGTTGGATCGCCCCTTTTCCACTTCCCACACCAACATCATACACATTAAGCATATCCCCTTCAAATTTTAAAAAACCATCAGTAATTAATCTAGAAATAACTTCATAATTATGGGGAAAGGAAGCGGTTAATCTACCTGAAAACTTTCCCTTCTTTATTTTCTTATATTCTTCATATGTAAGCGGTTTTGTTAACATATTCTAAAAAAGATAAAGATGCCTTTTAAAGCTTCACTTTCAAACATACCCCAACAACCCACAGTAATTCAGACTGTTCTAGAATTTACAAATCCACAACAACCTGGACATATTCTGGAGTTATTTCCATCTCTGCATAAGTCATTGCCTTGACAGAGCCGATGTGCTTGTGCTCTCCAACAAAGTCGCCAAGAATTATTGCATTTATTTCAAAGCCGTCTGGTGTTTTCTTGATCTTTATTTCTTCAATCTTGCTAGGGATGAATGCATCAAGGTCTAACAGAACCAAGAATTCTTCCAGCCAGTTGTATAATAAAGCTTGTTTATCTTTTCCCTTGAGATGAATCTTCTTTTTTATCTTTGCCTTGACATCATCAAGATTAAACATGAAAGAAAACATAGCTAAAACAGAATTGCCAAACTGCTCTTCAAGATTTTTTCCATATGCACGGAACTTTCCATCAGCAGTGTGCTCTAGAACATCAAACTTCTTCATTTTAGTAGAACTGGATCTCAGGAATATCCGCGTCTTCCTCTTCTTTTAGCTTTGTGTTCTCTTCTGATTCTGAAGCAGATGCAGGACTGTCAAAGATGCTGGCAAAAGCATTACCAGTGTCCTGCTCTGCAACTGGCCCTGGTTCACTAGAGGGGACCAAACCAGGAGAAGGATCATCAAAAATGTTTCTTGAAGGACTATTAGTGTAGCCAGGACCTTCACTAACAACACTCTCCAGTAACTTGA
>CAZXEZ010000086.1:0-3660 GCA_964640255.1 uncultured Methanosarcinales archaeon
TTGGATTTGCTTTTTGGACAGCTTCTTTAACTAATGCTCTCAAGCCTTCAACAGTCTTATGAGAATAACTTTGACCAAGCACGCCGTTTGGCCTTGTTTGATATGCTTTGCAATTCCTCTCAGCAATAACCTGTGCTTCACCATCACTGCCAGGATACATTTCTTCTGTGAAATGCACTGCAACAGAAGGGCTTTCAGGAAGGCATACCTCCACGCCATAACCATTATCGAGATAGTCACAAACAGTTGTTCTAATATTTTCTTTAAGTTCTGCGAAAGTCTCTGCTTCTGTAATCATTGATCCGCCATCCCCTTTCTTGTTTCTATGCCTGCACATAGCTAAATAAGAGCCGTCTTCTTCTATTAATACTTTAAAGTCTAAGTCTGCCACAGTATTAATATGCTGTTTTCTATCTATATAAAGGTTTTGACTAAATTTCATATTCTTCCTCCAATTTCTTAGTATACTTCTTAAAACTATGCCCATCGCCCTTAACATACAATTCTATATACTTGGCAGGAATGCCGCAATACAAAGATAGCTCTGCAACTGCACATTTGAACAAACCTATTGAGATAAATTTCTCCTTGCCTTTTTGTTTTTTGCAAATACTGATTTTGCGTTTATGCCCATCCTTATCAATAAATTTAACGGCTCGTTTGCGTGAATGGCCACGCTCTGGTTCATAGTAAGCATCCGGTGTGTATTTTCGTATTATTTTTAGTGTTCTGTGTTCAAAAGACATCATAGTAACAGGCTTGGATAAGTTAATGCTTCTGCTTAGCTTTTTTGCGAGTTCCTCTAAACTTTCTTCTGACATTTGATGTCCCTGCCGTAACTGTCTGCTCTATTTGCCCACAATATAATCTACTATCTGCTCTGCCAAATCAGGATGTGCTATTGCAAGTGCTGTTCCGCCTGCAACTGCTGCTGTTCCTGCCAAAGCTGCTGCAGCTCCTATTGGTTTTAGAACTCTTAATGCAGGGTTTACGATATATCTGTTCACAGGATGTCCTCTTGCAAGTCTTGCCTGCCTTCTCTGGCTTTTTTCTGCATCTGCGTATAAGTATGTTTTAGTGCACAGATCTCTTGGAAGATGGTATGCAAATGATTCTGTTATCAATTGTTCTGGTTTTTTTCCAGTGATGTTCAGCTCTTCGTGAACAATAGGGGGCGTCTCTCCGCTCTTAAGTACATTTAAGTCTGCCAGGTATGCTGGGACTGTTTGGTATCTTTTTTCCTTGTCTCTGTGCAATAGTTTTGCCATAACCAAATCTATGTCTTGTAAGATTCTGCTTTCTTCTGATTTTGGAAGTCCTTTTTCTGTTATATGATTCTGTACAAGTTCCTGTACTGGTTTTGTCTGGCTTGGCATCAACGGCAGGACATCGCTCAATAGTATCGTAGCTATGCCTTTTGGATCATTTTTAACCAGGGTATTTGGTGTCTCTCCAATAAAATATTCATATAATGTAGCACCAATTGCATAGATGTCTGCTCTCAGGTCAACAATATCTCCGATTGCCTGTTCTGGAGGGAAATATGCAGGTGTTCCTATTGCAGCTCCTACTCCTGTGACACTTGATTCTTTTCTATCTAATGATTTCATCAGTCCTGTATCAATGATTTTTGTGACTCCATCTTTTGTTATCAGCACGTTTGATTTCTTGAAATCTCTGTGCATCAAGCCGACTCTGTGTAATTCTCTCAATCCTTCCCCTATCTGTGCTGCATAACCAATTCTTTGTGATAGTCTGGTCTCTGCAAATTCTGGCGGCATCTGCATATCTTCTATGAATTCTTGTGCAGTCATGATCATTCTAGCTTCATCTTCATCTGCATTTGGTCTTGCCACTTCATCCACTGCAAAGACATAAGCAATGTTTTTGTGGTCTAGTCCTGCAATCAGTTTTTCACGTTTGTAGAGGCGTTTCAGGTTTGCAGGCAGCCATGCTAATTTAATGCATATTTTTCCTTTTGGCGCAGCTTTTTTGTAGCGTTTCTTCATCAGTGCCACGATTTTTTTGTCACTCATTGCCTCTGCCTCTTCCAGGGCTTCATCATGAACTGTATTGAATACCAGGTCTCTGTGGTCTCCTGTTATCTCTTCTGGAAGCTCTCCAAGAATATTCTCTAGTTTTTCTTGCAAGTCTCCTGTTTTCAAGAACTCGTGTGCCTCTTCCTGTGCATAGAATTCTCTGCAGTTATAGGGATTATATGAAACACGACCCTCAAATACTGCCCCAAATGCTCCTGCCCCAACTATCTGTTTAGGCAATTGGTTCCCTTGGTGCAGCGGTATCAGAAAATCCCAGATATTGTCGCAGGTATTAACTTTCCTGTATGTTCTTTTCTCTCTGTCCCCCTCAAGCTTTCTGTCAATGAATCTTGTTCCTTCATCTAGTAATTTTTGTATGCTTCCCGTATATCCAGCTACTTCTGGTGCAGACAGGTCTGAGGTCTCTATGCCCCTGTTTCTGCTTAAGTCTCTTTCAATTTTTCTTGCCAGCCCATTTCTCTTAGATCTTGCCATTTGTCAATAACCGCCTTCAGCTGCACCTGCGGCATACCTCCAGGTCATAACCATTTTTCCTTTGATTCTCTAGCATTTCTGAAAATTCACCCGCTTCATCTGTCATCTGGCCTCTGGATTTCTTGTGCTCTAAAAATTGTTTTATTGCATACTCTACAACGTGGCTCTTGTTCCTGAACAGGCCCTGTTTTAGCTTGGCCTCTATCTTAGATATCAGTCTCTTCTCCACTGTTATTGATAGTTTCTGCTTCATCGTATATAGTAGTAGAAAGTAGTATTTTGTCGCCCTTTATAAAGATAGTGTTTCTTTACCATTGCAAAGTGATTATTTCTCAATTTTCTAAAAATTCAACTGACAACCAAAAAGCTTATATACAAGTTAATACATAATAGTTATTAGTTAATAAATTTTGATGATAAAGATGTTACAAAAACTTAAACACGCACCCACCCTAAATACAATTATTATGGTAGAAAATACTTTAAAGAATATGGATGAAAGCGTTATCACAATCGCTGAATTAAAGAGAAGGCTTCCTAAGCAGATTAATCACTATACTTTAAAAGCAATTCTTGAATATCTTGATGAAAGCAATAAGATTATTGTTGGAATTAGGGGAATTACATGGATACATAATGATAGCCCAAAACTAAAGAAAGCAATTGCTAATGGATTGGTGTGGAAACCTAAATGAAAAAACCAGAAATTTTCCGAAAAAATATGGGTTAAAGTTATAAAACATTACTTTCTAAACTTATTTTATGAATAAAGAAATTAAAATAATTTTTTCATCAGAAGCAAAAGAGGTCTATGATTTGTTAAGTAATAGGACTAGCAAAAAAGAACAAATGATTTTAAAAGCAATTAATAAAAAATTAGAATTAGTTAAGAAAAATATTCATTACGGAAATGTTATTTCTAAAAAATTGATTCCTTCAGAGTATAAAATAAAGTATTGTGCAACTAATTTATTCCGCATTGAACTGCCTTGTTTCTGGAGAATGCTTTATACATTGAATGCAGAAGGAAAAATAGAGATAATTGCTTTTATTTTAGATATAATTAACCACAATGAATACAACAAAAAATTCAGATATAAAAAAAAAGTGATTGTATGGTTCAAAG
>CAZXEZ010000087.1:0-3613 GCA_964640255.1 uncultured Methanosarcinales archaeon
TAAAGCATGATATGGATGATGTGAGAGAAATAAATTGGTCTGAAGTAGCAAGAGCAGCAATTAAAACTAAATTAGCTCAAATAAAAATATTAAAAGCGATATCTGTAAAATCAAAATTGACTGAAAAAGATGCATTAGAATTAGGTAGAAAAATAAATAAATCTTTGCATGAAAGATATGCTTAATACAAATGGAATTAATTATTGATGCTAATGTTTTAATGTCTGCGCTTATTGCTACAGAAGGAAAAACATATGATTCAATTTATAATGATAGAATTAAATTATTTGCTCCTGAATTTTTGAAAGAGGAATTTGAGAAGCATAAAAGAGAAATATTGATTAAATCAGGATTATCCGAATCTGATTTTGAATTGTTTTTGTCTTTGATAAGCTCTAGAGTTGAATTTATTTCTAAATCTGAATTTGAAGCGTTTGTTCCTAAGGCAGAAGAGATTACTCCTGACCCAAATGATACAGAATATTTTGCGCTTGCTTTAAAGTTTAAATGTGCAATATGGTCTAATGATAAAAAATTGAAGGAACAAGATAAAGTTAGAATAGTTAATACAAGCGAATTATTGAATATTGCGTAAAATTCCATCCCATTTTAATTCTTAAGCCATTAAAAATTATTGAACATCTTCCTTTTGTAATTTTTCACACGCACTTTTTATTTATGCAAGAATATCCTGTTTTGCATTGACTGTTGCTAAGACATTCTGCGCAGTAATTATAAAAAGGAAGGATTGCAGTTCTTTTTGGGTGGGCAACACAAGTTTGCGTTCCTATGGCGCAAGCAGGGCAAGATATCTGGGTGCAATCTCTCATATTCTCTGTAAGCGTAGCCATAAATCCGCAATCAGAGTAGTCTATTTTATCAATAGTTATAGTAACTCCTTGTTCACAACAGCCGAAATGATGCGAATAAAACTCTTCAATTGTTGCACAAGACCCTGCCAAACAGAACTCATTTTCAAGGCACTCTGAATCAAAGATACAGGAAACATCTTCTGTCTCCTTTTCTTGAGATGTTTGTTTATCAGCAACAAAGGTTTTTTCTGCACAACCAAATAAAAAGAACAAAATCAAAACACATGCCAGCAAATGACTTTTTTTCATGATCAATACTCTTCAGCTTCCCAGAATCTTCCTTTTGTTATCATTTCCCATTCTTTGATTACTGTTTCCTGGATTTCACCAATTTGCTCTTCTGTCAAGTGCTTAAAGCGTCCCTGTATCTTAAGGGCTTCTTTGACAGGAATCATCTGAGGCTTGTGATTGATTGTTATTTTCTTTTTCTCAATCTCATACAGGGGCCACATGCCTGATTCAACCATTAACTTACCAGACTTGGTTGTTTCATTAGGCTTTACCAGCCAGCCAGGCTCGCACGGAGTGAGCAAATCAATGAAAACAGAACCTTCTACTTTAGCAGCCTTTCTTAATTTCTTGATAAAATCAAAAGGAAAACTAGTACAGGCAGTTGCACAATACTCTGCACCACCCATTGCCATCATCTTAGCCATGTTTTTCCTTGGCAAGGGATTGCCTATAGGAGGAGGAGTGGTTGTGGTACGGGCATATTTCTCAGTAGCAGAGGAACACTGATGCCCGGTATTTGCAAACTGGCAGTTATTATAACAGATGTAAATGATTTTTTCATTCCTGTGAATCATTCCTGAAAGAGACTGCAAGCCAATATCATATGTGGCACCATCACCTGCATAGACAACAACATGAGTATCCTTGTCTTTTTTCAGGGCCTTCAAGCCCATCAAGATGCCGGCTGCAACAGAGCCGCCATTCTCAATAGCACCATGGACCCAAGGAATCCTGTAAGGAGTAAAAGGCCATGCAGCAGTAAGAGTCATGCAGCCAGAGGAATTAACCATAATCACGTTCTTGCCTAAAGCAATCAAAGTCAATCTGATACCAAGAATAGCGTTACAGCCTGCACAAGCAAAAGTACCGCCAGTAATCAAATGCGGTTTCTTCATCTCTTCCTTAATATTAAATTCCATCTCTATTGCCTCCTATGCATAAAGGGAATTTGATACGTTATATTAAAATCTACATCTGCCATTTTCTATCATCTGATTTTGCTTTCATTACATCATTCAAGATATCAATATAATCCTGCTCTGAAACAAAATTGCCTCCCAAGCCCTGAACATAATCTGAGACAATCTTCTTTGTTCCTGACAAAGCCATCTTTACCTCTGGATAAAGAATACCTCCCATTCCAGGACAGATATTCTGGTCAATAACAGCAATATGATTAACTTTTTCCAAAGCCTCTCTCAACTGCTTCTCTGGAAAAGGCCTGAACAACCGTATCCTTAACAAACCAACTTTCTTGCCTTTCTTCCTCATCTCATCAACAGCAGCCCTGGCAATAGTTGAATTAGCACCAATCATCACAATCGCTGCCTTAGCATCCTTCATCTTATACTCATCCAAGAACTCATACTTTCTTCCTGTGATTTTTGCCCATTCTTTCTGTACCTTATCAATCACATCAAAAGAATCAAGCATTGCCTTGTGCAATTGAGCCCTGTATCTCATATAATCCAGGCCCATCGCAGGAATACCCAGAGTCATGGGCTTCTTGACATCCAGCCTAATCTCTAATTCTGGATGAGGCAGGAACTTATCAACAAGTTTCTGATCAGGAACATCAACCTCTGTCCTTGTGTAAGAATGCACAAAACCATCCATGTTAACGATGACAGGCAAAAGTATCTTAGGATTCTCAGAAATCTTATAAGCCATTATGACACTATCCAAAACCTCCTGATTAGTCTCACAAATAAGCATAATCCAGCCAGCATCACGCATAGCAAGAGTATCATTATGGTCAGGCCACAAACCAATAGGAGCAGAAAGACATCTGGAAACAGTTATCATCACCATCGGAGTCCTACAGCCAGAGATAATCGGCAGAATCTCATGCATTAGCAACAAGCCTTGAGAGCTTGTAGCTGTAAAAGTCCTTGCACCTGTCATAGAAGCACCAAGAGCTGCACTTGCAGCACTATGCTCTGAATCAAGAACAACAAACTCTCCCTTGAAATCCCCCTTTGCCTTCCAGGCAGCGATAGTCTCAATAATCTCAGTAGTTGGTGTTATTGGAAAAACAGGGACACACTGCGCCTTTGTCAGCCTAGCTCCCCACGCTGCACAAGCATTACCATCAAGTATGTCAATCATTTTTTATGCAACTTACCTCTCTCTTGCTCAACTGAAATACACTTCATAGGGCAGATCTCAACACACAACAAGCAGCCTTTGCAGACCTTCCCATTACAGACAGGAAAACCCTCCTTATTGATATCATAAGCAGAATCAGGACAGTGCAGCCAGCACAATCCGCACTTGATGCATTTTGAGTAATCAATAACAGGCTTGAAAGCCCTCCAATTGGCCCTTTCAATCAATTTCTGCTCCTCAACTGCATAAGGAACACCTTTCTTGCCAAGATTCTTCAGTTCTTTTTCCTTGATTAACTTGCTCAACATACCACCTTTTCATAACATATCTTTGCAGCCTGCATATTCTTCTTGACAGCCTCTGGATGCTTTGCACCAAGCTCTAGCTCAACAGCTTTTGCC
>CAZXEZ010000088.1:0-3572 GCA_964640255.1 uncultured Methanosarcinales archaeon
GCTCTTGTCCTTTCAACAGCTTAACTATTGGTGTCTTTGGATAGACTGGCTTGACTTTTGGATCTTTTGATTTGATATCAGAAGCGTAAACTGTTCCAGGCCCTTTTGCTTTTAGTATCATTTTCAGTGTGCATCTTGCACATCCTTTTCCCTCGCATTTGCATTTTGCTGGCAGGACATATGATTTTAGGTCTGTTTTCATAGGAACCAGTCCTAGCCTGTGCGCAACTATCTCATCATATAATACTGAGCTGTTCTTTCTGAACTCTACCTCTTCTATTGCCATTGTTGGCACTATATCGATGATTGTTCTTCTTAGTGAATTTACGAATGCCGCATTGGTGTTCTTAAGTAAAAAACTCACACGTCCTGTTTTCTTGTCTTTTTTTAGCATTTGGATTTCAGTCATTTTTTGTTTATACCCTCCTGCCTCTTCTTCCACCTTTTTTTCTGCAACCGCCATGAGGTAATGGAGTTACATCTTCGATTAGACCTATTCTTAAGCCCATTCTTGATAGTGCTCTTATTGCTGCTTGTGCTCCTGGTCCTGGATTGTTTGGTCCATTGTGTCCGCCAGGGGCTCTTACCTTGACATGTAGTCCTGTTAAGCCTTTGTCCAATGCTTGCTCTGCGACTCTTTTTGCTGCAATCATCGCTGCGGTCGGGCTGTTCTCCATTCTGTCTGACTTTACGACCATTCCGCCGGAAGCAACTGCTAAAGTCTCGCTTCCAGAGATGTCTGTTATGTGTATTATTGTATCGTTATAACTGGCGTAAATATGAACTACTCCCCATCTCTCTCTTCTTTGTCTGTTCATTTTTTAGGCTCTTCTTTTAGCTTTGCGTTTACGGCTTTTTTTACAGCTTTTCTGGCTCTTTTCTTTTTTTTCACTTTCCTGCCTTTTAGTTTCGCGTTCTCTTCTGTTTTTAGCTTTGCGTCTTCTTCTTTTTCTTCTGGTTTTTTCTCTATCTGTCTCTCAGGATGTTCTGGATTTGATAAAGCTGAAGATTGTACAAAAGCTACAGTAGCTGCCTCTTCTGTTTTTACTATATAACCCGGCGCTTTTACCTGTTTGCCTCCTATTGTGATATGTCCATGTGAAATATACTGTCTTGCCTGCCTCATGCTGTTTGCAAGGCCTTTTCTGCAAACAATTGTCTGCAGTCTTCTTTCCAAAATATCTTTGATTGTAAGGCTAAGCACTGCTTCTGTTGTAGATCCTGCTGAGATAAGTCCTAGCTTATTTAATCTCTCTAGCAGCTGGTTTTTCTCTTTTTTAGCTTGTTCTCCTGTCAAAGCTACAAGTCTTTTTGCTTGCTGTGCAAAATTTTTAAGTCTAGAATTGTGTTTCCATATCTCGCTCTTGTTTTTCAGGCCGTACTCTTTTTTTAGGGCTCTCTCTTGTTCAATCCTTGCTTTTTGCCAGGGATGTCCTGGTCCGCTATATTTTGCTCTTAAACGTCTTGGATCTCCCATGATTTTTACCTCGTGAAAATTTGGGGCTCAAAAATTTTTAATTTTTGTTGTCCCATCTTTATTTACCGCCTTTCTTTCCTACTTTCTTTTTCTGGACACCTTTGACCTTACCCTTGTTTGGCCTGAAGTTGCTCCTTATTTTCTTCATCTGTTTGATGTCATTATCGATTTTGAATTTCAGGTCTCCTGTTGCCAAGTGTTTGTCTTCTCCTGTATCCATGTCTTTTCTTCTGTTTACCATCCAGACAGGAAAGTTGTGTTTCAGAGGTTCTTTGATTACAGCAGTTATCTTCTTGATTTCGTCATCAGAAAGAGCACCTGCTTTTTTAGCTGGATCTATCTTAGTCATCTTGCATATGGCATTTGCAAACATGAATCCTACTCCCTTGATTTTTTTCAGGCCATAGAGTATCTGTTGCGTTCCTTTCATGTCAGTATTCGTGATACGTACTAAGTGTTTTAGTTCTTCAGCCATTATTTAACCCCTATTAGCTCGAGAGAATATAGCGTTTTGCAACCCTATTGCACGCCTTTCGACTCGGGCTAATAACAGTGTGGAATCCAGGTTTATTTATAAAGGTTGTGTTTTCGCAGAAAAGGCAAGCTCACAAAAGCTTTGCTTTTGTGTAGGTTGTGAAAATGCGCGATATCGTGAGCGTGAGAGAAGAGTTTTGACCCTGTTTGCAGAGCAAACAGCGAATAGAATGCTTCTCGAGCACGAACGAAGAGCGCCCTTTGATCCTAACTTTTCTAAAGTTAGGGCGATAACCGGGAATCGAACCCGGGCCATGGGAACTCTGCAGCTTGCTGTAAAGTCAGCCAAAAATCCCTTATTTTTGAGCGCTACCACAATCCCATACGCTGCCATTACGCCATTATCGCCATAAGAAATAGACTAATTTTAGATTATTTATAAACCTAACTGCTTGCTGCCCTTCTTTTCATTGCCAATCTATACTCTGAGAATAAGTATGGCAGGATGAATGCAAGCGAATATGTTGCGCTTATCATTATTGGGTCGTGTGCAGGTGTTGCCACCTCTAGCAGAACCTCTAGCCTGTTTGTGAAAGTTGTTATTATATACACATTAATCAATGCTAAAGCCACTATCAGTAATATTGGGATGATGTGTTTTTTTGCCTCTATTTTCTGCATCTCTCTCATTATAGAGTTTATCAGCATCCCAAATGCAAATCCGATGATAAACAGCACCGCAAATAGATAAAATCCTGTTAATATGAGCATGAATGGCACTAATACAACAGAAAATATGAAATTCCCTAGGATTGATATGATCAAGAACACCCAGTAAACAACCTCGTCAAGAAATTTTATTTTTTGCGATTTCTTCTTCCTGCCTCTCTCAATTATTCCAAGAACTCTCTCTTTTTCTTCAGGAGACCAAGGCTTTTGTGCTACTGCCTCTTTTAATGATTCCATTTTTTAACCTTTCTTTATTTCTACAAGGTCTTCAACACAACTTATAAATTCTTTGGTTTTTCTGAAATAGTCTCCTATGATATCTATTGTTATCTCTGCCTCTCCCTCATCGACTTTTGCAGTCATTGTGACATGTCTTCTGTACTCTCTGTCTTTGTCAAATTGTGCTTTGTCGATTTTTCTTAGAAGTATGAAGAAATTCTGGAAATCGCACATGTTTTTATCGTCTTTATAGATTTTCTTGATTGTCTTTGCCTTTACTAGAGGTATTTTTGGCACTTCAGTTATTTTTCCTTTTAGTTGTGCATGATAAAGCAGTGCATCCATTGTAAAATTAAATGCATTTATCAGCCTCTCAATCACTGACTTGAGAACATCCACTGTTCTTGTGTATTTCAAAGTAACGTGAAACAAGTGATCTGCTCTATTGACCTCTTGTTGTGCATCGATAAGAGATTCTTTTATCTTCTCTTGCAGGAGTTCTTTGCTCATTCTTCCCCTTTTAGGTCTAGTATTGCCGCAGCAATATCGCCTTTGTGTTTTTTGATTGCTTCCAGGGCAGCCTCTTTCTCAACACCTGCCTGGTCTGCCACTGTCTGCACATCTTCCTCAGATATATCTGGTTCTGTGCTCAGGGCTCTCTCCTCTGGTGTTC
>CAZXEZ010000089.1:0-1797 GCA_964640255.1 uncultured Methanosarcinales archaeon
ATCTTGTGTTGTTTGGGTCTTCCATCATGCTGAATACTTCGTCAAAGAATGGGCTTCCTGTCATTGTCCTTCGTCTTCTTTTGGTCCCCCCTAGCGAGACGATGTCTCCTTTGACCAGCGCTCTTCCCAGCAGTCCTTGCTTGAATATGATTGTGTTGGACGTCCTGACCTCTACTCTTTCGCTTGCTGGCGCGATTGTGATTTTCTTTGCCTCTTTTATCTCTGCTTTCTTGAGTTTGCTGTATACTCCTATCCCTGTTTTTGCATTTTAACTTAGAAGTCCGTCCATTCTGATTGTGTTTAGGCCAATATCTCCTGGCAGGGCCCTGTCTGCCATTGACACTGTGCATTTCCCCCCTAGAATTTCAACTATGTCTCCTGATTTTATGCCTATTTCTTTCATAAAATTAGAATCAATTCTGACTATACCTTTATTTACATCATCTTGGATAGCTTCTACTACTTTTAGTTTGATTTCCTGCTTCATCTTTCACCTGTAAATAAAGGCCAGCCAAAAACTTTTTGGAGTTTTTGAGCGCTGCCCTTATTCACATCATCTTGTATCGCTTCTACGACCTTTAATTTGATTTCTTGTTTCATGTTCTATGTAATTCTAGTTTAATTATTATCCCACCAGATTAGAAAGCCTTTAAGTTGCCCTATTTTACTGTGACTCTTGGTAATTGTATTGGTGGTGGAAGCCCTACCTCTCTTGCCAATATCAATGCCTCGATGTTGCATCTGTTTAGTATGTTGTTAAGCAAAGGTGTCATTACGTCTTTTGGTATTTTCTTGTCTTTTTTCCATCCTTTGATTAATTCATCGACTTTTGCTTCTTGTTCAACATATGTGGTTGTTCCATTAAGTATGATTTTTGCGATTTTTGGCTCGTAATTTGCTTCATACTCAAACTTGAATAATAGCATTGCTTGTTTTGCCGTCCCTACATTAAAGTCTTTTTTCTCTAGGTCTTTTATTACTATGTTGTTCTTGACACTCATCTTGGCTTTTGGCACAGCCATTCTGTCAACAACGATTTTGTCAAACTGTAATCCTACTATAGTCATGTTTTACCACCTTATTTTATCCTTTTTTAAAGGCTTTGTTCTCTTGGAGCACCTGTCTGTATTTAAAGTTTTCGCTTCTTTATTACTCAGGGGTTATGAACATTCCAACCACTACTTTTATAAACAAACCTGTTTTTTTATCGTCTATGAAACCAGTTAATCACATAAGCATCAAAAAAGGAATGAAGATTTCTGATTTGGTTAATCAGATGGCTCTCTCTGGTGTCATGGGTGCTGGCAGGATTGCAAAGGCATCTAAGATTATGTCAGAGATGATGTCTGATAAAGAGTGCACAGTCTTTCTTGGCTTGGCAGGGGCGATGGTTCCTGGCGGTATGAAGAACGTGCTTATTGATATGCTTAGCTCTGGCAAAGTGCATGTTTTTGTCACGACAGGTGCTAATATTACTCATGATGTTTTTGAGGCGCTTGGTTTTCAGCATTTTCAGGGGTATGCAAAAGCAGATGATGCTAAACTGAATAAAGGGGGTATTGATAGGATCTATGACACTTTCCTGAAGAATGAAGTTTATGAAAAGATGGAGGATTTTTTCAAGGATAATTTTGATGTCTTGTCACAGACTAAGAATATCAAAGAATTCCTTTGGAAGCTTGGTGAGATTTTGCCTGAGAGCAATTCTATACTGAAAGTTTGTTATGAAAAGAAAATTCCTATTTTCTGCCCAGGTATTGCAGATTCTGGTATTGGTTTGATGATCTGGGGCAGGCA
>CAZXEZ010000089.1:1807-3437 GCA_964640255.1 uncultured Methanosarcinales archaeon
CTGTTTTTGAGGATATGAAAGAGATAATCTCAACTGCATGGGATTCTAAGAAAAACGGAGTAATATATATTGGGGGAGGCCTCCCTAAGAATTTTATCCAGCAGTCTATGCAGTTCAGCAAAGGTGCTTCTTATGGTGTTCAAATATCTACAGATATGCCTCAGTGGGGTGGCTCTAGCGGAGCAAATCTCTGTGAAGGCATCTCCTGGGGCAAGATGAAAGAACAAGGTAAATATATTGATGTTTATTGTGATGCTACTATAGCATTGCCCTTGATTTGGGCTAGTGTAAAAGATGTAGTAGAATGATTAAAGTGAATCTTCTAAATCTTGAATCTCTTTTTCTTCTTTAAGTTCTGCATCTGCAGCAGCATCCATTACATCATCCATGTCATAATCATCCATTCTTGAAAGAATCTTATCTCTAAAGAATCGGTACTTTTCAGCTCTGTATTCTGGGTCTGTGAACATTCTCCTCGCGTTTTCATCTTGTACACTGAGTGCATTTTCATAACCCAGCTCTCTTGCCATTTGCCGTATTCCTTTTGTTAATGCATCAACAGGTCTCTGCAAATATAGCCGCGTTATTATTTCTGTAATTCTCTCGGTGTTTGGATCCTCAAAAACATCTTCTCCTTGCTCATGGTCTGGATCAACTGAGCAAAGTATGGTGTATATTTGCAGATAGAATCCAGTATCATCTTCTGAGACACCTAAGTCTGAACAAATAGCTTGGATCTTCATAGTATCCTGCATTGGTTTTGGTAAATCAAACATATTTTCGAGTAATCCTTAGATTTATTTAAAGATTATGCAAAATATTTTAAAACAACGTGTTCTTATACGAAAATATGAACCTGGTAGACGTACACTGCCACTTAAATCACCAAAAGTTTGATGAAGATCGTGATGAAGTGGTTCAGAGAGCAAAAGATGCAGGTGTTAAGGTAATTATTACTTCTGGAGTCAATGTCCCGACTAATAGAGAGGTCCTGGAACTTGCAAAAAAGTATGGCATTGTAAAATGTACTCTAGGAATCTATCCTATTGATGCTCTAAACATTAAGATTGAGGCTCTTGATGAGGTTGGATTAACAAGACAAGCAGAGCCTTTTGATGTTGATAAGGAATTAGAGTTCATCCTCTCAAAAAAGAAGGATATTGTTGGCATTGGTGAATGTGGCATGGATTTTAAATATCTTAAGGATCATGAGAAACAGCAGAGAGTCAATTTCCAGAAAGTTATTGATTGCGCTGAAAAATTAAATAAGCCTATTGTTGTTCACACCAGAAATGCAGAATTAGAGTGCATAGAGATGCTTGAGTCCAGCAAGTTAAAGAAAGTTATTCTGCACTCTTTTGGGGGGAGAAAGTCCTTGATTCAGAGAGCTGCGGATAATGGCTGGTCTTTTAGTGTTCCTGCTGTTATTGCGCGCTTGCAGCACTTTGAGACATTATCCAAGATTGTCAACATAAATCAGTTGTTGACAGAGACAGATGCTCCCTGGCTTAGTCCTGTTAAGTATGAGAGAAATGAGCCTGCTAATGTAATCTGGAGCATTAAAAAGATTGCAGAAGTTAAGAAATTCAATGAGCAGGAGACTGCTGATTCAATTTTCTTTAATTATCAG
>CAZXEZ010000090.1:0-3316 GCA_964640255.1 uncultured Methanosarcinales archaeon
ATGAGTTTGATACTTGCAGGAAGAATTGGCTGTTCAAAAACAACGCTTGCTGTTTTTAATTATTCTAACGGCAATTTCAAGAGGTTTGCTAGTGAAGAATACAGCACTCCTCGTTTCAAGGATTTTTATTCAATGCTTAAGAATTTTCTTGCAGTTGCAAAGGCGACTCCTAAGTCTGCTTGTTTTGCAGCTGCAGGTCCTTGTCATGATAATGTCTGTAAGATGACTAACCTTCCTTGGTCAGTTGATGCTGCAAAAATAAACAAGTTATTTGGCGTAAAGAAAGTCACTGTTATCAATGATTACGAGGGCATTGCTTTTGGTATTGAGGTCCTGAAGAAGTCAGACCTTAAGCAGGTTAAATCAGGCAAGCCTGTAAAGCTCAGCAGAAAAGCTGTTCTTGGTGCAAGCACTGGCCTTGGAGAGTCTATCATTGCATGGCTTGGCCATAGTGATTTTGTGCTCCCTTCTGAAGGAGGTCATGTTGATTTTGCTGCTAGAAATGAGCTTGAGTGGGATTTAAAGAAGTTTGTCAAGAGAAAGACAGGTCGTGTTGATGTTGAGACAGTTGTATCTAAAAAAGGACTGCATCGCATCTATCAATTCCTGACCCAGACAGGGCATGTAAAAGAGTCTGACAGGGTTAAGAAATTGTTAAAGAAAAAAGATTCATATCTTGTTATTGCTGATGAAGCTCTGAAGGGGAGAGATCCTGCCTGTAAAAAAGCTGTTGACATGTTCACATCTTTCTATGGCTCTGAGGCAGGCAATTTGGCCATTACTGCAAAGACAAATGGCGGTGTTTTTTTAGTGGGCAGCTTGTCAAGGCTTCTTGCTAAGAAGTTGAAGTCGCCTATTTTCAAGAAGTCTTTTGAGGATAAGTCAAAGATGAAGACTTTATTGAAGAACATCCCTGTTTATATTGTCATGAATGAGGATGTTGCTTTGTTAGGCGCAGCTAACTTGGCTTCTAAGCTTTAGAATTACAATTCTATTATTTTTCCTTTTTTTCCAACATTAATTACTTTTGTAGTCCCTATTTTTTCCTCTATGCCTTCTGCTTCGTGTACGTGTCCGCAGATCAGGATGTCTGGCTTGAATTCATCTATTGCTTTTTTTAGTCCTGTGCTGCCGTCCATTGGTATGATCCCTGCTGTTTTTGAGAATTTTTCGATTATACTTTCAGAAGGGTGCACGTGTGTAACCATTATTTTCTTTGGTAGATTCTTTACTCTCTCAAATCCTGTTCTTAGTGCATAGAATATCTCTTTCTCGCTTAATTGGTTCAGGCCGATGTTTGATCCTCCGCACCCAAAGATTCCTACATCTCCTGATTGAAGTGAATATGCGTGTAAATTTGTAAAGCCATAAAAGTCAGCCAGAAATTGTGTTGTTGCAGGCATCTCATGATTTCCTGATAAAATCAATACTTTTTTTCCTTTTTCCTTGAATATGCCTATTATTCCTTCTGTCTGGCCTTCCTCTACCAGGTCTCCGTTTAGTATGACTAGATCTACTTTCTCTTTTTCAGCTTGTTCAGCCAGTTGCTTGGCTGCTGTTTGGTCTCCGTGGAAATCTCCAGCTGCAAGTATTTTCATTTTTTTTATACCTCTTTGGTGCTGGAGATTTAAAAAAAATTGGAAATTTATATAAATTTCCAAATTCACGAAAAATCTTGTTTTTCGCGAAATCTCTGATTTTTTTATTATCTCCGGCAGCGAGTATTTTCATTTGTTATATATCTCCGTTGCTGGAGGCTTGAAAAATTCAGAATTTTTCATTGGTCTCCGGCTGCTAATATTTTCATATTTGCTTCTAGAAAAAACTTTATCTCTTGATTAATCCACGTTTTCTGGCTAGGTCGACTATTGTGCTTGGTCTTCCTTTTTTCTCGCCTTCGTAGATTATAAAGTCCATCTTTTTCTTTACATTGACGTCTAATGTATTCATGCTTGTCATAAAGTTTTTCCCTGTTATATTTGCTGATGTTGTTACTATTGGTTTTTCCAAGTCGTTTGTTATATCACTGATCCAATGGTTTGGTCTTCGTATTCCTACTGTTCCGTCGCCAGTTGGATTGACGTTCTTTGCTATTTTGCTGTCTTTTTTTAGTTTGAGTATGATTGTGTAAGATCCTGGTAGTTTTGCCAGCCATTCCTCTGCCTCTTGGTCTACCTGGCAGTTTGCTCTTACCCACTCTCTTGATGGTGCGATTATGTTGAATGGCAGGTCTTTTCTCTGTTTTGCGCTTCTTACTTTATCTACTGCTTCCTCATTTGTTGCATCGCACCCTATTCCGTAGATTGTGTCAGTAGGGTGTATGAATACTGCCCCGTTCTTTATCTGTCTGAGTATTCTTGATTTGTGTATATTATACTCGTCTTTGTTTATCGTCGTCATAGTACTTAGAAGCAGTAGGGCCTTTAAAAAGCTTATGATTCTCATTTATATAAATATATATAAAAAGAAAAAGAAATCATGAAGCTAAAAAGCCTGTCATGAATCCGCATTCTGCATCAGATATGCCGTCTTCATCCATTAGGTTTTCTACGCCTTCTTCTTCATATATGTCTAGTTCTTGTAGTTCCTCAAATAGAGGATCTTCAAATATTGGAGTTACTCCCACAGTCTATCACCTCTTGTTTAATGCTTTTATTTGCTCGAAAAATAAGTGTTTGATTGTTGGCTGGCTCAGGTCTATCATTGTTAATCACCTCTCTTAAGAATTATCAGAATCAAATTCATTTAAATACGCCACGACAGCTTGTCCAGTGTCCAGTGGTTTGATTATGGTATAATAGAAGAAAATTAAAGAATCTTATTGGTCAGTTCTGCGATTTCTTTATGATACTTGACTATAAAAGGAATACTTGCACCCAGAGCATATGTTATTAATCCTTTATAGTATTCTCTGGGCGGAAATCTGTTGTCACCAACACCGAGGTCAGAAGCTTCTGCAATTCTGATATGGTCCAAAATAGGAAGACCTGCAGTTAGTATGGGCAGACCTGAAGCTACGCAATCAATACTTCCCACTACTGCGCCCATTCCTGTGCATAGAATGGATTTTGCTCTTTTTTCTCCTATCTTGTTTAATATTCTCACTAGTTTACTATCTTCACTCATTTTAATCACCAACTATCTCTACATCTCAGAACTACTTAAAGAAGAGTTGTTATAAAAACTAACAACAATTTTATATACTTCAAGCAATTCCTACTAAATATGGTAGCATTTGAAGAAAGATTGCAGAAATCTGGGATTACAGGTAATGAAGCTAAAGTCTATCTAGAGTTGCTTAAGCGAGGTTCTAGCT
>CAZXEZ010000091.1:0-2128 GCA_964640255.1 uncultured Methanosarcinales archaeon
CCAAACGGAGTTTGGTGAACCTCACTGAACTTTGTTCAGTGTAGGTTTGATCAAAGCGCTCCTTGTTCATGCTCGAGAAGCAATCTATATGATATTTGCTCACGCAAATATGCATTCAACTCTTCTCTCGCATTTACAATGTCGCGCAAGCAGAAAAGCATAACTTTTATAAAATGAACCTTGTTTTTAGAGCATAGCATTGGGCCTGTAGCTTAGTCTGGCAAACTTTTAAAAAAAGTTTGATCAAAACTGTGCTACACAAGGCAGCACGCGCAAAACTGCCTTAAGCCTGATATTTGCGCCCCTTTAACCGGGCCTGTAGCTTAGTCTGGTGGAGCAGTCGACCAAACTTTTAAAAAAAATTTGATCAAAACTGCACGACACAAGGTTGTGCGGGCGAAACCAATTTAAGCAGGGAGGTTCGCACCATTGATTATGGGCCTGTAGCTTAGTCTGGTGGAGCACTCGACTGATAATCGAGCGGTCCCGTGTTCGAATCACGGCAGGCCCATTATTTTTTCAAAGGCGACATTAAGATAGGGGCTGGCTTAGCAAGTATAATGGGGGGAAGAACAAATTTTGCAAATATAGACATTGAAAATATTAGTCTAGAAGACTTAACAAAATTTGATTTTAGCGAAATCTCATTTGACTTTAATGAAGAATTCTACGGTAATGGCATGAAAAGATTCGCAACATTTTTTCTGACAAAAGCATATGACAAATGGAACAATGTCACAGGATATGAACACCTGGAACAAATTCCTAAAGACGTGCCTGTTGCTTTTATTTCCACGCATAGGGAGCATAGTGATTATTTTATATTTGCGTTGATGCTATATCTTAAAGGATGGGGCCCTCCAGAAAGAAAATTTGTAAAAATTGCAGCCGGCGAAAACCTTTACCTTAAACTGCCGCATCGTCTTTTCCCTTTTTTGAATATTGACAAGTGGATCAGGCAGGCAGGCGGTTTTCAGGTATACAGAAAAGCCAATCAATCTGAAGAAGAGAAAAAATATCTGAATACCAGATTGACATTGTTTGTTTCAAAGCTAATTGCTGATAATGAATCTATTTTATCCTATCCTGACAGCGGACGTGCAGTCTCTGGCAGAAGCAAGTTCAATCCTGCTGCTATAGATTTATGGGTAACAGGCCAGCGCATTGCCAAAAAAGACTCGTATATAGCTCCTCTTGCTGTCAGTTATGAAAAAGATCCAAGTGACAGATATTTTACTTATTTTAAAAAAATAAAAGAGACTAAGAAAAAAAGAGAACTTACATTAAGAGAAAAAATTAATTATTATTTATACGACCTACCCGGCCTATTTTCACACGTACTTACTAAAGACTTAGGCAACGCCTACACAAACATTGGCGAGCCAATACTTATCCATGCAAGTGACATTCCTGATGCCGTCCTGCAGAGAGCAAAATACAGTGTTAGATTAAACAAACAGATACAAAAAAAATGCGAAGAGCTAATAGAAGTTACATCAACTGCCTTGTTCTGCAGAGCAGTGAAGAAACTACAAAACAATACAGAGGGAAAGCTTTATTTACCAGACCTTGTTTCTAAAATCACAGAAGAGCGTGAACAACTAAAACAGTCAGGCGCGCGTATTGGCCACGTACAGGACAGTGAAGATGTGGCAAAAAGAGCAATTGGGTTCTTATGCACGCCTTTCAGAAGAATGATCCATAACAGCGGCCAATGTGTACAAATTGTTCGACAAGATGTGATAAACTATTACGCAAATAATATAGCACATTTCAAGTGAGCAACATGATAGAAAATATTGATTTCAAAGTTGAGAAAGTAGCGGTCTTAGGTGACGGCAAATGGGGCAGCAGAGTTTATGACTTACTGACTAATCCAAAAAGACATGAAGGAAAGACACGGTCTTATCATGCTTCAATCATCGGGCCTGAAACAGACGATCAAGGCAATGTCGTGATGGATGCCCAGGGCAAAGCAATCTGGGGAGATGCTTCTAGAGAGACCTTATCAGAAGCAGACCTTGTTTTTGCTGCAATTCCTGTAAAAAATTATAGAGAAACCATCCAGAACCTAAAATACAGCTTTAAACCAAATTTTAGATAGCAATGCTTTAAATGCCAAGATGCC
>CAZXEZ010000091.1:2138-3280 GCA_964640255.1 uncultured Methanosarcinales archaeon
GAAGCAAAGGATGTGAATATGATTCTGAAAGAAAAACAATTTATCTTCCGCACGAAATCCTGAGGCAAGAACTAAACGAATCAAACAAAAAATGGATTGCTTCATTATGCGGGCCAAATATCCAATATGAAATAGGAAAAGAACCATTCAGGGCAACAAGTGCAGAGGTTGCATGCTATGCTGACTGGAATGACTGGTCTGAGAAAAAACAATACCTAAGATTCTTGAGTGAATTTTTTTCTGTAGACAAGTACACTGTTGTTGGAAACCCTAACATCTTGGGGATAGAATTATCTGCTGCATTAAAAAACATCTTTGCAAACGGAGCAGGAATAATCGGAGGATATTATGATACCAAAAATGCACACAACACAAGAGCAACACTGCTGGCTCTTGCAGATTATGACATCCAATTCATATTTGCAGAAATTTCCAAAGAAAAACAAGGATGGAGCGTAAAAGTCCCTGCAATTGCAGGACTAGGAGACCTTATTGCAACATGCACAAGCGAAAAAAGCAGGAACTACAGCTTTGGATATGAAAGAGGAAGAGACTTCAGAGAAAAACAGCCTGGAAAAGAACTAAAAACAGCTGATGAAATCTGTAAAGAGATAGGACAGGTTGTTGAAAGCATAAACACACTTGAAAGCATAATGAAACTAAGTGATGAGAGAGACTGGACAAAAGAATTACTAATTGTTCCATTCATATATGAAATGGTCCACGGCAAAAGCCACATAGAAGAGATATGTTCCAGGCTTAATGGCCTTCGAGAGAGACTTACAAAAAGAAACGAGCTTCTTTATCTAAGAGACATGGGAAGGTACCTGAGACAACAGAGAGATAAAAAATAAATTCTTGATATAGAATAAAACGCCCCCGAGCCAATAAAATTTTAGAAAAAGTTTGAGACAAAACAGTGCAGCATAAAGTTGCAAGTGCGAAATTTCTTTATAACTCATATTCACAGTTTAAGAATAAACGCCCTTCTAGGGATTAGAACAGGTGACCTACCTTCTGTTTATTGTTGATCAATGCTTGATTTCCGGATATCTTACGGGATTTTTATCTAAAAACATATAAAGCATGAAATTTAATCATTGATTGGGTGGTATTGATGGAAAACAGCACTATACAGATAT
>CAZXEZ010000092.1:0-3141 GCA_964640255.1 uncultured Methanosarcinales archaeon
ATTAGAATGAGCATTGTGGATCGATTGTTGGGAAGAAGAAAATTTACTGAAGAAGAACTAGAGAGAGCTATTGAGGAATCCAGACGCAGGCAAGATATTATAGCAGGCCCAACTGATAAAACTAAAGACGAGGAATATACGTATTTTGTTGTTAGATACTCAATTGAACATCCCAAAGAGCCATATGAAAATGCAATATTAGCTTGCAGAGACAAATATCCTTCTTGGTGGAATTCAAGAAAGTAGTTAATTCTCTATCAGAAACATTTATGTTCTTCAAATCGTTCATAAGAATAAAATAAATGTCCGATAATCTATCCCAAAAAGTCTTGCTTTGGGCGTCGGCGTACCAAACCTTTAAATAACTTCAAACCCAACTTATTCTCATGAAACTAGGAGCATTATTTTCAGGCGGGAAAGACAGCACTTATTCTATCTACAAGGCTATGACAGAAAATGAAGTTGTGTGCTTGATAGCTATAAAATCATTGAATCCAGAGTCTTACATGTTTCATGTGCCTGCTTTTGAACATATTGAGAAACAGGCAGAAGCTTTAGGAATACCATTACTTGTTGTTGAGACAAAAGGGGTAAAAGAAGAAGAACTAAAAGATCTGCAGAAAGCAATTGAAGATGCTAAAGAAAAATATAAGATTGAAGGAATCATAACAGGAGCAGTTGCCTCAACATACCAGGCTTCAAGGATACAAAAGATATGCGATGAACTTAATCTGAAAGTCTTTAATCCTTTATGGAATATTAACCAGATGGAACTTCTGAAAGACTTAATTAAAGACAAATTTGAGGTAATAATCACAGGAATTGCTGCTTATCCTTTGGACGAATCCTGGCTAGGAAGAAAACTTGATGAAAACATGCTGAAAGAACTGGAAAAACTGGAAAAAGATTACAAAATCAATGTCGCAGGAGAAGGCGGAGAGTTTGAGACACTTGTTATTGATTCTCCAATACACAAAAAGAGGATAGAACTGGTTGAGACAAAAAAAGAGTATTCAGACCATCACGGAGTATTGAAGATTATTAAAATAGAATTAAATAGAAAAAATTAAATACTGCCGATTCTCATTCTATTGTATGGTTGCAAATGCAAATCAAGAATCAAAGTTAATGGCAGTAATCAGCAGGGCAAACCAAGAAGCCTGGAATGAAATTATCAGCATAACTGCCCAGTTAGAGGAATATCTAGAGAAAAAGTTTGGAATGGAGATTGATGAGATAGAAGAGGGCACGATATACCAAGATCCAAAAGCAGGAGAGATACTAATTATCGGAGCAGTAAGAATACCTGCCAATACTATAGACTTTAAGGTTGTAGAGTTTCTCAAAAAAACAAGAGTCCTTTTTGGAAGCTTATCTGAGCTCAGCGCAGCAGTAAAAAAACTGCCTGCAAATGCAGTGGATGTGCTTAATGCTGTGCCTTCTGCACAGGCACAGACCAACTTTCTATTAAAGGCAAGTGAGAGAAATCTGCAGGGATTTACTCTAAAGACAAAAATAGAGACTGCCTTAGCGAGAATAAGCACTGATCTGGCAACAATACAGAGAGACGCGCACACTTTGATGCAGTTATCTTTAGGCAGAGCAGCAGCTGCATAAAACGATATCTATAAATACAACCAGGAACTAGCAAGGTCATGGCAAAAAAGAAGAAAGGCGGAACAATAAATGCAATAGGAAATACACTAATATTCACAAGTTCAGCTGTTATGTACATTTTCAAAGGGCTTTACACTTTCTTAGATGGAATAGGATCTGCAATGCTCTTTACAAGCAAAAAAGTCACTGAAAAAAGAGCAAAAACAACAAAAAAAGAGAGTGCAAAAAACAGGCCAAGAACCAGAGCAAAATACTCTGGCCTGAAAGACCTAAAGCCAATAAAAGGAAAAGCAGCAGCATTTGAGAATTTTTTTCATAATTCAGAGAGTACAATAGGAATAATCCTTGGAGCAAGAGGAACTGGAAAGAGCGCAATAGGATTAAAACTATTGGAAAACATCCATGCAAAGACAGGAAAACAAGTCTATGCAATTGGATTTAATGCAAAAGACATGCCGTCATGGATAAATACAGCAGAGACACCTGAAGAGGTGGAGAATGACTCTGTTGTCTTGATTGATGAGAGCGGAATAAGCTTTAGCTCAAGAAAATCCATGTCAAATGCAAATCAATTACTATCTTCTTTACTCTTGATTGCAAGACACAAAAACATAAGCGTCTTATTCATAACACAGAACAGCTCAAATCTAGAGGTTAACGTGCTGAGACAAGCAGATTTCCTTGTGATGAAACCATCCTCATTGATGCAGAAAGACTTTGAGAGAAAGAAAATAAAAGAAGTATATGAAGCAATGGAGCCTGAATTTGAGTCACTAAAAGGAACAACAGGGCTGACATACATACACTCAAACAAGTATCAAGGATTCATAACAAATGAATTGCCTTCTTTCTGGAGCACTAAGGTCAGCAAAGCGTTCAGATAATTTATCTTTTTTCTTCTGGATAGTATGACTCTGGTTTTTCCCAGGCAGGCCACTGCTTAATGGTTCTTGCCTGCTGAGGCTCAGGCTCTCTAGGACTAACTCCTCCATACTGCCCATATACGCTTCTCTGCGGGTCAATGATGGTCACATCATCTGTCAGCGGTCTTGCTACCTGTGCTTTCATGCTGCTGTTAATCATAAAAACAATGCCAATAACAGCAATTATAGCAACAATTCCAATAATTAACATACTTGTTTTGTGTTCATCCATTATATCAACCTCTTTTTAGACAAAAAAGCAATACTATTATTTAAAACTTAAGCTTTTTAAAGTAGTAGTTGTTCAATCCCTTACAGACGCTCCTGTGGTGTAGCCACGGTGACCTTTAAAAAAAAAAGCTCAAACAAAAAAGCCTACAAACGGACCAAGGGATTTCGCTAACACTCAATCCCTTATGCTCCTGTGGTGTAGCCACGGTGACCTTTTAAAAAAAAAGCTCAAACAAAAAAGCCTACAAACGGACCAAGGGATTTCGCTAACACTCAATCCCTTATGCTCCTGTGGTGTAGCCACGGTGACCTTTTAAAAAAAAAGCTCAAACAAAAAAGCCTACAAACGGACCAAGGGATTTCGCTAACA
>CAZXEZ010000093.1:0-3032 GCA_964640255.1 uncultured Methanosarcinales archaeon
GGTTCTAGTGCAGAACTAGAACTTATTTTTTCTATATATAGAAAACGACAAAAGTGTGTGGGCAATAGTTATCGTTTTCTAATTAGTAAAAGACATCACACAGGTCCTAAACTTTGTGTCTTTTACTAATATTTCAAAAGATTTATATACTTCCAGAGCGTATAAAATACTCATGGCAGGTGAAAACGGAGTATTTGTAACAGAGCACTTGAAGCATATGATTAGAAAGTATGCTGCAGATCCTACCGCTTTTTTCTCAAATGGGCATATCAACAAAAAACATGCAGACAAATTGATAGGGGATTTCATAGATGCAAATCCAAAAAGCAAGGTTCGCAGCGGACAGGCAAGAATTCTAGGCACACGAAGAACTGTGTGCGACATAATTGTAGATACCTGTTTTCAGGCAGACATTCCTGAAGGAGGCGTCCCAAAAGCATATCTTCTAGGCAAACAGTATCCAGACCTGCCGCCAGAAGCAATAGATGCTGCTTATGCATTCTTAATGTGCAATCATGACCGCGTTGCAAAAGACTGCCAGGCGAGCTTTGGTCATGCTCTTCCGAAAGATTTATATTCATAAGATTTTCTGCTTCTTCCATGAACACGCAATTATTCTTTTTGCTTGAGTATAATCTTCAACCATTGCAGATGATTCTAAGAGGCATCAGATGCAGCTGCTTTGTACCAACAGATAAAGAAATCGGTCTGATGGCAGATTCAGAAGACCCAGACATAATTTCAAGAGTGGCCCAGCAAAAAAGAGACCTGGGCATTGACAGGATAATAATCACCCGCGACAAGAAATTTACAACACACCTTAAAAACAATAAAGTAAAAGTTATTATATTGAACGATAAAACAGAAAGATACCTTTTTTACAGCATGCGCCTGAAATCACTTGCAGAAGAGATTGTTGCAACAACACTAAATATGCTGTGGAAATCACAGGATGAACAAGCCATTGTCTGTATCGAATGCTCTAACTTCTATAAGTAGCTAGAACAGATATTTATTTTCTCTTATTTCTTTATCACACCTTCGCATTATTTCCACTGCCTCAAGAGCATGCATGTATGTACAATGTCCTTTTTTTTCTAATTCTATAAAAGTCTCTATCAAATCCCTTTTCAAGTGTCTTTTCTTGGCCTTGCTGCAAAAAGAATCATCTGAAGGATACATATTCTCAAACCTGCTCAAGGCTGTTCTTGCATCATTGCTTTGCCTAACAGCAACTCTCTCAAAAGCACCTGTTGTGCGTGTTTCTACATCGTCTGCTTCTGTATCCATCTTCACTCACAAGTCTTGCGAGTTTGGAACTTGTTTAAATACTTTTTTATTTATTTTCACCACCTCATAATTTTCAGAAAATTCAAAAATCAAAGATTTCGCAAAAAACAAAGTTTTTTGTGAATTTGGAAATTCTGTGAATTTCCAATTTTTTGAAATTCTTAAAATTGCCACTCTGCAATTTTAAGAAACATTTATAAGCAAGATTATTATCCTGGGAAATGGGGTGATTTAATGGAAACAGGCTATAAAGTCGGCGATGCAATAACAAAAAATCCAATAACAATAAAACCAGGCGCTTCACTAAAGCAGTGTGCTGACCTGATGGCAAAAAAACACATTGGTTCTGTACTTATTGAAGAGAAAGGAAAGCTAGTGGGGATTCTTTCTGAACAGGACATTGTCAGGAAAGCAGTTGCAAAAGGGACAGCTGGCAAGAAAAAAGTAAAAGACATAATGGAAAAGAACCTGGTAACAATCACGCCTGACAAGGATTTATTTGATGCAATACGGGTAATGCGCGATCATAACATAAGACATCTTCCAGTGATGTACAAAAGCAAATTCCTGGGATTAGTTACAATGAAAGACATCCTTAAGCTAGAGCCTGACTTGTTTGATTTACTGATTAAAAAATTTGAAGTGAGAGAAGAGAGAAAAATACTGCGGACAGAGGCAGAAGAGGGTGTTTGTGAATTATGCGGAGAATATACAAAAGAGATAAAGAACATTGAAGGGATAAATGTCTGCCCTAATTGCGAAGACGAATTATGAAAAGACTGCATTTAATCATTAAAGGGGAAGTCCAGGGAGTTTTCTTTCGAGATTATGTGAAGAAATCAGCAGGAGTTTTGAGAGGCTGGGTGCGGAATAATCCTGACGGCACAGTTGAGGCTGTTGCAGAAGGTTCTGAGGAAGAGTTGAAGAAGTTTTTAGAGAAATGCAGCAAAGGGCCTGAGCCTGCAGTTGTTGAGAGAATAGAAAAGGGGTGGAGTGATGCAAAAAAAGAGTTTGATTCATTTGAGATACTGCAATAGAAATGAAAAATTGATGCAGCGATTTTCTCAAAAAATATATAATTAATCATATGAATATTAATATTATTGAAAATTTAATCAAAATTTGCAGATAATTTGATTTCTATTGTTAAAAAAGCGAAAAGTTTATAAAGGCATCATATTAAATTTAATATGAATGTGAAGTTAACCAGAAAGCTGCAGAAAACCAACAAGGATCAGTTCATTCTAACTATTCCTAAGTCTCTAGTTCAAATCCTTAACTGGAAAGATAAAGAAGAGATAGAGTTTGGTTTTGAGCGCGGAAAAATAACAATCACAAAAGCCAAAGGAAAAAGAGGCAGCGACGAACAAAGTTCGTCTGGTCTCTTTTCCAAAAAGAGGAAAAGAGGTGAAAAATGAGGATTGGCACTAAAGTAAAAGCATCAAGTTTTCTGATAGTCTTTATTTTATTATTAACCATAACGCATGCATTAATAATAAAGACTGACACACAAACAAAATTTAACCAAGGCACATATATTAATACATACTATAATACAACAAACACAGCGATACAATTAAACAGTACAACAGGAACTTACACAAGCGAGATATTCGATGCAAATCATACTACATCATGGAATACTATCTCTTGGAGAAGCAATGCAATAGGAAAACTGCCAAATAATCAACAAATAGAAACCAGATTTGCAAATGGAAATGCAAATATGACTGGAAATGTAC
>CAZXEZ010000094.1:0-3005 GCA_964640255.1 uncultured Methanosarcinales archaeon
ACATAATTAAAACTAATAAAAAACCACAAAACCTGCCTCGACTCAACACACGCATCACCTTCTTTTTTATTAAATCAAAGTACTGTAAAAAAAATAACTGTGAAACTTATTCTTTCTTCTTTTCTTTAGGAGTTTATGAGATGCATTTGTTTATAAATGTTGCGATTTTAAAAAAGAATTATTCTTTCACGGAATCAAGATTTTGTGAATTTGGAAATTTATTGGAACTTGTTCCAATATTCTCCAACTGAGTTCGAGATTTATTTGGAATTTCCAATTTTCTTCTCTTCTTTTGGAGCCTCTTTTGGCTTGGTTTCTGTTTTCTCTTCTTTTTTGTTTTCTTTAGGAGTTTCTTTTTTCTCTTCTTTTGGAGCCTCTTTTGGCTTGGCTTCTTTCTTAGGGGCCTCTCCTTCTTTAGCTTCAGTAGCTGCGCCAAGCTTTTCCTTGCCCTCTTTTAATATCTTTAGATTGATTTGAGAAATCTTAACATGAATCGTGTTTCCACAGACAGTCTTTCTTTTTCTCAGGCCTCTGTCCTTTTTCTTAAGGCCAACGCCGGCAACTGCAAGAATACGTTTTCTTCCTGTGCCTGCAATGTCCTGTCTCATAGGAAAGCCTGCATAATCAGTGCCGCCTGTTATTGTGAACTCATACCCTGTCAGGCCTATCAGTTCACCCTTTATAGTTTCCCCTATCTTTTTTCCAACCAGATTCTTGGAATCTGCCTCTGCAACTTCTTTCTGATGGCACTTGCCGTCCTTTGTTCCGATAACAACTTTGAAACCAACCATGCAATATTAGATTTGGCAGTTGTTTATAAATATTGCGGTCTTTTGCGGGTGCGTTGAAAGTCTCGCTAAACGCTCTGGTTAGCAGCTTCAAATTCTAGAATTTGCAACAGGTAGCTGACATTCCCCGTATTGGACAACCCCCTTGTCAGCCCGAATTACATAATGATAGAATTTGACCTGATGCTGCTAACATACATTTTCAACGCACCCGGTCTTTTGCAGCAAAGTATTTATATATGAAATAAATAAAAACAATGATATGAAAAAAGAACTGGTGATGTTGGCAGTGTTGTGCCTTATTTTTTCTTGTGCCCCTATTATGACGCAGCCTTTGAATATCCCTTATACCATGCAGAGAGGGCCCTCTTGCGTCCCAAGCCAGGTGACAATGACACTGAATTACTACTTTCCTGAAAGAGGATACACCCTAGAGCAAGCAGACCAGATGGTGGGAAGAAAGGGAGAGAAATGGACCTGGTTCTCGCAGGCACTTCCTGTGCTGGTGCAGGAGGGACTTGACCCGCATTATTATTCTATGACGCCGTATTATGACCTCACTCCTGAGTTTGTGCTAGAGTATTACGGCAAAGAGGACGGCAGGCTTATCAATCAGGTGACTGACTGGGGAGAACTAAGAAAATCAATTGGTTTCCTGAGGACAAGCAATAGATACACCAAGAAAAAACTAGCGTGGCAAGACGTGGAGAGAGCAGTAAACAACGGAAACGTGTGCATGATGATAATAGATTACAACACAATAATGGGAAATCCAGGGCTTTATTCAGGGCATGGCGTGACAATAACTTACATCAACCAGACACACGTCTTGTTCCACAACAGTGCAAAAGGGCCGAATCAAAAAGCTCTAAAACAAGACTTTATTGATGCCTGGAATGCACACGGAACAGACAATGATATAATAATAGTGAGAGGCAAAAAATGATACGCCCAAAACATGATTATTTATTTGTTATGGCAATCTTGGTTCTAGTGATTGCAGCATTGGGAGCAGTTGCGCTGCATTATGGCGGAGCAACAGGAGCTGTTGGCAACACAATATATCACCCTTGCCAGGAATTATATCAGGATTATCAAAAATATAACTGCAACTGGCTTCCAGAACAGCCTGTCTGTGCAGGATTCAGAGTAGAGATGGAAAGAAGAGGGTGTTAGGTTCTGATATTATTTTGTACAAAGAAATTACAAAAAATTTAAAAATATTCTCCTTTGCTATTTTTTCAGAATAAATCAATCAATAGGTGTCTACAAAATAGAAAGATTTAAATATGTAGACACCTTATAATATATTATGTTCGTCGAAATAAGAAAAGTTGGAAAAAACAAAAAGTATTACCTAATCCATTCATACAGAGTAGGTGATAAAGTAAAGAGAATATCAAGATACCTGGGTTCAAATCTCTCTGAAAAGGAACTGATTAAATTAAGAAAAAGAGCAGAAGAGCTAATTCTAAGCCAAGTCAAAGAAAAAAGCATTTTTGAGTTTGAATTAAGCAAAAAAGAGATTGAGGAATACAAAAAGTTTGAAAAGCCTATAAAAATAGAACATCTGCGAAAACTAAATTGGCTGAGATTTACAGAAAATTTCACATATAACACCAATGCTATTGAAGGCTCTGCATTAGCATTAGATGAAGTCAAGGATCTTATTGAGGAAAGAGACACGCCCCACGATGCTGACGAACTTGAGACATTAGGAGTTGCTAAAGCAATAGATTACATCAAAACAACAAAAACAAAACTGAGTCTGGAACTTATTAAGAGATTACACTTTTTATGTTTTGAAAAAACAAAACGTTTTGCAGGCAAACTACGGAATGTTGAGGTTGTTATCAGAGACAGTGCAGGCAATATCGTCCATCAAGGAGCACCTTCTGCAATTGTAGGTAAATTACTCCTTAGTTTAGTAAATTGGTATGAAAAACATAAAAATAAATACCCTCCTCTGCTTTTAACAGCTTTAGTCCATAACGAATTCGAGAATATTCATCCATTTCAGGACGGAAATGGCAGGGTCGGCAGGTTATTGTTGAATTATGTTTTGATTAAACACAGTTATCCTCCAATCAACATTAGGGTCAAAGACGGGCAGAAATATTACAAGGTCCTGCAGACCTTTGAAAAGAAAAACAACATTAAGCCCACATTAAAATTCTTGATATCTCAATACAAAAAACAGCATAAGTAGGTGTCTAC
>CAZXEZ010000095.1:0-3000 GCA_964640255.1 uncultured Methanosarcinales archaeon
GTTAAAGAGCTTCTTCCAGAGCAAAAACCATAACCTTTTTAAAGCACTTCTGATTCTCAAGTACTAATGAGATGCAGGGGGTTTCTAAAACAATGCCTTCCTGTGTTGATGTAGGCGAGGATTAAAAAAATGTTTTATAAAATCGAGTTAAAAGATCATATTCGAGTGCCTCCAAGGTATTTTGACTTGGGGGTAAAAGAAGCAGTGCTGAAAGCAGTTAAGCTGAAATACGACGGCTTGACAAATGCAGAGCTTGGCTTTGTCATTGACATAATCCATGTCAAGGATATTGGAGAGGGAGTCATCATCCCAGGTGATGGTGCTTCATACTATGAGACAACTTTTGAGGTTATTGCTTTCAAGCCAGAGCTGCAGGAAGTTGTGACAGGAAGGATAAAGGACATCGCAGATTTCGGTGCTTTCCTCACAATGGGTCCTATTGACGGCATGATTCACATCAGCCAGACAATGGATGATTTTGTGAGCTTTGCAAAAGACAAGGTCTTGACAGGCAGGGACAGCAAGAAGGTCTTGAAAGTCGGCGACCTCTGCAGGGCAAGGGTCATTGCAGTTTCATTCAAGGATATAACAAACCCAAAGATCGGCCTTACTATGAGGCAGCAGGGTCTTGGTAAGCTGGAGTGGATTGAGGAAGAAGGCAAGGAAAAGCCGGCAAAAGAAGTAAAAAAGACTGTCAAAAAAAAGACAGCAGGTAAGAAAAAATGAAGAAAAAAGCTTGTAAATCATGTAAGATATTTGTAGAAGGTGATGAATGCCCAATCTGCAAAGGCACCCAGTTCGTGACTAACTGGAAAGGAAGATTATATATTATTGATGCTAATAAATCAGAGATTGCAAAAAAGATCGGTGCGAAAGTTAAAGGAGAATATGCTATAAAAGTGGCTTAAAATGAAGTTAGAAATAAAAGAAAAAAAGGAAAATCCATTATTGTCAAGGATTGAGGTCTCTGGCATTGTTACGTTTGCAGGTGCAACACCTTCTAATGAGCAGATGGCCCAGGGCATTGCTTCACAGTTAAAGGTAGATGCCTCTGTTGTAAAGATGAAGAGTATCTACACTGGTTTTGGAGAGCAGCAGGCAAAGTTCCTTGCTTTTGTCTACAAATCCAAGGAAGAGCTGGACAGGATTGATCCAAAGCCTAAGAAACAGCGTGAGAAAGAGCAGAAAGTAATTGAGGCTGTTAAAAAGGCTGCTGAAGAAGCAAAGCCTGCTGAAGCTTCTAAGGAAGAGAAGAAGGAAGAAGCTCCTGCTGAAAAAAAGCAAGAAGTAAAACCTAAAGTAAAAGAAACTCCTAAGCAAGAAGCAAAGCCTGAAGAGAAAAAGGAAGGTGCTGAATAATGGGAGAAAAAAAGCCGAGAAGAAAAAGAAAACCAATTAAGACTGCTGATTTTTTCGAGAAGAAAGGTGATTCTTTGGAAAGAAAGAGAAAATCCTGCCCAAAGTGCGGCCAGGGATTCTTCATGGCAAAGCATAAAGGTCGTTCTTATTGTGGTCGTTGTCACTATACTGAATTTGAGTCTGCAAGTAAGAATGAGGAAAAGGAAAATAAAAAATAATTTTTATTCTTGTTCTTTAGAATAGATTGTTCCTGTTTTTGAATCTATACTAGCAACTCGCGCAGGAATTACGCCTCTATGTCCGCAGACATAAACTCCATTAGGCAGTATCTGGACTGTTCCTAATGCCATTCCAAAATACAATGGTCCATCTGTTGGGGAAAAACCTACTAATGGTGTCTCTGATCCAAATAAAACAACTGTTTTTTCTTGTCCTTCAAGTTCGTCCTCAAAATGCAGTGCATTATCACAGATAGTGCCAATTCCCTGAGCAACAAGTATCTTGGATTCTGGAGCTGTTTTTGCTGCAGATAACATCCTTGCTAAATCATCCTTATTTAAATCTCCGCTGTGCTTTAGTGTAATTAACTGAAGCCCTACATTATCTATGTCATATCTTTGCATATATTCAGGAAATAGAGAAGATTCACCGTATTGAATCTCATCATCGCGAAATATGCCGTCTACACTTCCGCCAGTTGCAATCAAAAGAATCCTATCTTCATCTTTCATTTTATTACCTCCCACCAAGTCTGGTTCTTAATATAATTCTATACTGATTTTTAAATATTTGTGTACTGAAAAATATAAGAATTTTCTTAACTATTTTGCATAAGAAGAATATCTTCTGTAGTCAATTTTTCGCCTTTTGCTAGTTTATCTTCAACTTCTCTCTGTCTCTCTGAGATAGTTTTCTTGCGTCTTTTTTCGTGTAGCCTTGCATTCTCTTTTCTTGCTTTTTTCTCTTCTTTATATGTTGCATCCCGCCCCCCTATCTGTTTCAGCTTTTCTTTCAGTTTTTCGTTTATTTTGTTTATCTCTTCTTTTTTCTTTGTTATCTCTTTCTTGACTTTTTCTTCTTCATCTTTTAATCCTTGTATTTTTTTGGAGTTCTTGATGCTTACTTCGTGTTTTTCCTGGCTCTCTTTTGCAAGATCCTGTATTTTTTTGTGAAACTCATCTGCTTTCTTCTTCTCTTCATCTATCTCCTTAGAGAGTCCGTGTGTTGATTCCCAGACACTGCTCATCGCTGTCAGTTCTTTGAACTTTTTCTTGAGCTCTTTTAGATGTTTCATTAATTTTTGTTCTTTGTCAAAGCTTAGGGCGCTTGTCTCGATCTTGAAGTCTATGCCGTCCATCTCTCTCTTGAGCTGTGAAGGGCTCTCTTTTATCCCTTTTTTGTGTTCAAGGTCTCTTTTCTCTTTGTTTAGCTTTTTTATGTTGTCTATTTTCTTGGTGATGTCTTCATTTAGCTTTTTTCTTTCTACCTTGAACTTTTTCACAGAAGTAGTGAGTTCATCTCTCTTTTTTCTGATATTTTTTGTTATATTGATTAAAGAAATAATCTCTTTCCCAGCTTCTCTCGCTTCTGAAAGAGTGCTTCTTTTTGGTCGTTAACCTGGTTAAGACTCCTTCTTAGCTC
>CAZXEZ010000096.1:0-2982 GCA_964640255.1 uncultured Methanosarcinales archaeon
AAAAGCAGAACATAATGTTCGTTATGACATTTATTCTGCTCAGAAAGTTCTAAGTAGCGGAATCAGGCAGTGGTGGATAACTGCAGAAGTCACCAATAATCAAAAAATGAAGATTGATAAAGAAAGCAGTATTTATAAGACATTAAAATCATCCAAAAATCCTGCACTTAACTTTCTTGCCCAAAATTGCGAAATTTTTTGGAAAAAACTATACCCCCTTAATTTTCTTCATGATCCTGTTGCATTATCGAGCGTATTTAAAACAAATCTTGTTCGTTTTTCTGAAAAAAAGATTAACATTAATAATAACGGAATTATGTACGAAGACCCCAATGGCAATAACATTTTTGTAAGCAAATCAGTGAAAATCGATGAATTTGTCAACTTTCTCTGTAAAAGAATTTTCAAATGACATCGTTCAAAAAGCTAGAGGTTTTATGACTATCTTAAGTAACTTTTATAAACCTCTATCTCAAAGTTTAATTGATGATATCAATTATCCTTATCGAGCCTAAAAAATCAGGCAATCTTGGTGCTGTTGCCAGGGCCATGGCTAATTTTGGTTTTGATAATCTTGTTCTAGTCAATCCTAAATGCAAAAAAACAGCTAAAGAAGCTATAAAGAGAGCAAAGCATGGTCTTGCTGTTCTAAAGAAAGCCAAAGTTGTAAAGAAAATCCCTAAGATGGATACCTTGATTGCTACTACTGCTATGCTTGGCACTGATTATAATATTCCAAGGAGCCCTATTTCTCCTGCACAATTGTCTAAAATCATTCCAAGCAAAGGTAAAGTTGGCATTGTCTTTGGCAGGGAAGGTCCTGGCTTGACCAATGAAGAGGTTTTGGCTTGTGATTTTGTCTGTACAATTCCTAGCTCAAAAAAATATCCTACTTTAAACTTAAGTCACAGTGTTGCTGTCGTTCTTTATGAACTCAGCAAAGGATTATCAACTAAAAAAGTAAGCGAGCATATTGTTCTTGCTTCTAAAACAGAAAAAGATCAGTTGATGAAGATGCTTAACCAGACTCTGAAAAAGCTTCCTTTCAAAAATGCTCAAAAGCGTGAAACCCAAAAAAAAGTCTGGAAGAGAATGATAGGAAAATCTTTTCTCACTAAACGTGAGGCTTATGCTTTGATGGGCTTTTTGAAGAAAGTGTTGTGAGTTAGTATAAACAGTTTAAACGTGCTCTTTTTAATCATTTGTTTCTTATTTTAGTTGTTAGAAAAATGAAAATTGCGCTTATCAATCCTCCGCATCAGTTTAAAACAGATAATTATCTGCCTGAATTTGTGCATGTTGGGGGAATTGGGTATATTGAATCAGCTTTAAGGAGTCATGGATATGATGTTGTGACTGTGAATTTTCCTCACGATAAAAATGCGTCTCTTGATGATGTTACAGATTGTGATGCAATAGGGATTACTGCATACATCGATTGTTACAATTTTTTTAAAGAAACCCTTCCTGAATTAAAAGAAAAAACAGTGCTTGTGGGAGGGCCTTTAATTAGTTCTTATGGAAGAAGTTCTTCAAACCTGTTGATGAAGCAGTTTCCAGAGATAGATGTGGGTGTCATTGGTGAAGGGGAGATTGTAATCACAGAATTAATCAAGGCTTTAGAGTTTGGGACTTCACTTGGTTCTGTTAATGGCATAATCTATCGTTCTGGCGGCGAGCTTAAACCAACCGGTCTAGGCAGAATCGTTCCTTTTCTAGATGATTTGCCAAAGATGGATTATGAACGCTGGGCAGGATTTGGTAAGGCAATTGAGGGTAGGAGATTTAGTCTTCAATTGGCGCGTGGGTGCTACAATCAGTGTAGTTTTTGCTATAAGCTTGCTCCAGGAATAAGATCATTTTCTTTGTCAAGGTCAAAAGAAGAGATTGAGGAAATGGCTAAATTTAATCCTGCAGAAATAGTTATCGATGATGAGGATTTTTTATTTGATACGCGCCGGGCTGTTGGGGTAAGCGAGATTTGTGCTGAGTACGGACTTACTGTCTCTGTGCAAGCAAGGGCAGATGGCGCTGATTACTCTACTCTAAAGAGGCTTGCAGAAAATGGTTTCAAATTAGTCAGGATAGGAGTAGAGTCCTTTAATGAAGAGGTGTTGAAAAGGAATGGTAAGAATATTACAAAAAAGCAGATATACGCAGCAATAAATGCATCCAAGAAGGCGGGGCTAAGGCCTTATGGATTTTTTCTGCTGGGCTTGCCTGGTGAAACTGAGGAGTCTTTGGAAGAGACAATTAAAGGTATTGAAGAAACTGGGGTAATACCAAGGACACGGTTGGTAATGCCTTTGCCAGGAACAAAACTCTATAGAACCGCGCTGAAGCAGGGTTTGATTGAAGAGGTTGAACTTTTGCAGCAGTATGCTGAACATTATGATACTACAGAAGGAGATTTTGTCCCTGTTAATTTTACAGACCTTCCTGATAAAGCTTTGCTTGAAGCAAGGGAAAAGATAAATGAGATAAAAAGAAAAAATGAAGAATCATAAACTTATTTAGTCTTCTTCATCTTTTGAAAGAATTCTTTCTTAACTAAACGTGAGGCTTATGCTTTGATGGGGTTTTTGAAGAAACTTTCTTAGGTATTTTGTTTTTCTCAAAGAATTCTTTTACTCTTGCATCTCCGCGTGGTTTTGCATTTGGGCCAATAACATAATACTTTTTCTCTACTATTGTTCCCCAGGAGTATTCTCCTTTCTCCTGCTTTATCTCTTCTATCTTTAATTCACCAAGAGCGGTTCCTTTCTTAAGATTGTAATAGATGTTCTCTCTTGTGCAGGGTGGAAATATCTGGTTATACCATTTGTGAATCAGGTAACCGTATGCTTTTCCAGCTACTGCTAGTATCTCTATTATGTTCTGTCTGATTTCTGATTTTACAGGCCTTCCTCGTTTCATATAATATAATATGTATTTCTACTATAAATATTTTTCTATATGTAAAGAAAACGGAAAGATTTATAT
>CAZXEZ010000097.1:0-2328 GCA_964640255.1 uncultured Methanosarcinales archaeon
TTCCTAGAATGACTGCATCAAAAAACTTCTCTGGTTTTTTTGGTAAGGCATCTTTTATTTTTGGGGCTGGCTCTTCATCCCCAATATATTCCATAACTAATATATTACACAGGCATGCAATAGGTGTCGGCACCCGCACCCCTGCCTCTCTTGCTTTCAAGAGGTTCCTGTACTCTCTCTGTGCCCAGGCAAATATTGTCTTTCTTCTCTGTTTTCTTACATTTGGGAATCTGGGGTCAAATTTGATGTAATCATACATTCTATTGAAATCACAGGTCTGCAAGCGGTATATCTTCACAATCACCCTTTTTCTGCCTTTTAGCGCAGTAAAGACATTAGCCTCTTTGCCTATGAATATAGGGCTCTCTAATCCGTCAAAATACCCTTGAGAAATCAGCTTGAATATATTGCTCTCTGTGAAAGAGTCAAATACATTATGGAGGGTCTTGAATTTTTCCCTTGTTATTTTAGGCATTTATTAGCTGAGGGCCTGGGGAATATATATTACTTTCCTGCAATTAGGCTCTGAACCCCTGAAATGCCTGTTTTAGGCGGTTTTAGCCCCCTAAACCACAAGCTTTATATAGTTCTGTGCCATTGTAAAATACTAGGCCGCTTAATGCCCGTCACGAGAGTACCCACGGGAGCTAACGGTAAAACCAAGCAATGAGCTTGGGGGTTAGTGTTACGGGCTACAGGCCAATATTATAATCATAAAATAAAATCAATTGAACAAGTTCAATTTCATTCATTGTTCGACAACTCATTTGAAAAATGAAAGTAACAAATAGCTTTAATTCATATTCATTTTGTTAAAATAGGCTATTTAGGGCTGCTAAAGCTCTATTCGTGCTTTTGAACTTGTTCTTAGAGATTTGGAGGGGTTAAAATGGCTAAAATAAGCCCAGTATCATCTAAATACATAGTTAATGCAATTATTGAAATAGAGGGTGTTGTTGACAGGCCAGACGTCATTGGTGCGATTTTCGGTCAGACAGAAGGTCTGTTAGGAGCAGATCTAGAGCTTAGGGAACTTCAGCGTTCTGGAAGAATTGGGAGGATTGAGGTTAATGTAGATACTAGATCTGGCAAGACTCATGGCTCAATAATCATACCAAGTTCTTTGGACAAGGCTGAGACTGCTATTGTAGCAGCTGCTCTTGAGGTTATCCAGAGAATTGGTCCGTGCAACGCTAAGATAAAGGTTAAGGAAATTGAGGACGTCAGGATCAGCAAGCGTAACTTTGTTGTTGAGAGAGCTAAGGCCCTGCTTAAGAATCTTATGGATCAGCAGATGCCAGACTCACAAGAGCTTGCAGATGAGGTTGCTCACTCTGTCAGAATCATGGAAGTACAGGAGTATGGCAGAGAGAGGCTTCCAGCAGGCCCTATGATTGATGAATCAGATGAGATTATCGTTGTAGAGGGCAGAGCTGATGTTCTTAACTTGCTGAAGCATGGTTTCAAGAATGCCATTGCAATGAATGGCACAAGCTGTCCTCAGACAGTCATTGACTTGAGCAGGAAAAAAGAAGTTGTTGCTTTTGTTGATGGTGACCGTGGCGGAAACCTGATAATCAAGGAATTGATTACTGTTGGTGAATTTGATTTTGTCACAAAGGCGCCAGATGGAAAAGAAGTTGAAGAGCTTACAAAGAAAGAGCTTCACAAGGCCCTGCGTTCTAAGGTAACTCTTGAACAGGCAAAGCTAGAGCTTAACAGCAGGGACACTTCTGAGTCCATCAAAAGGCCTATTTTCGCAAGAAGGCCGCAGCCTCAAAGGAGGCCTATTCATAACATAAGTAGGCCTTCAGCAGCAAGACCGGTTCACACCAGAGCACCTTCTGCTGCTGCAGTATCTATAAATCCTGCTGAAAAAGAGAAATTCAAGAGAATGCTTGAGAACTTAATCGGAACAAAAGGGGCATATATCTTAGATAATAAGTTGAATGTTCTTGGAAAGGTTCCTTTCACAGAGCTTGCAACAACTCTTAAGAGCTTGAATACCGGCGTATATGCTGTTGTATTTGACGGCTCTGCAGACAGACAGATTGTTGATGTCGCTTCACGCGCAAATGTAAAGCATGTTGTTGCAATGCACAGCGCTATAAGCAATGCTGATGCTAGAGGCATTAACATTGTCACTGTGAACAATCTTTAATTTTTTTATTTTTTAAAATGGCTGAAATAACTGAAGAATTAAAAGATTTGATTGAAGGGCATGCCCTTGGGTTTGCGACAGTTGATGAGTCTGGAAACCCGCATAACATCGCCGTGGGTGATGTTAAAATTGTTTCAAGCGAAAGACTTGAAAAAAACGCTGTATCA
>CAZXEZ010000097.1:2338-2911 GCA_964640255.1 uncultured Methanosarcinales archaeon
ATATTGTTGAGACCACGAAGAACATTAAGAAAAACAATAACGTGTCTTTGGTTGTCTGGAATAAGGATTGGGAGGAGAACTGCACAGGATATGAGTTAAAGGGAACTGCAGAGTATTTTTCTGAAGGAAAGTGGGTTGAAATGGCCAAAAAAATCCATGAAGGATTTCCAATAAAAGGGGCTATTATTGTTACGATTAATAAAATAAAAAAATTGGCTGTCGGCAATCCTTAATTTTTTTACTTAACATTTTTATACCAGTTCTGTATTTTACTTCATAAAAAGAGGTTATAGTATGGTTTATGAGATTGTTCTTGGCAGGGATGAAAAGGATAAGGAGAAGTGGGGCACTTCAGGCTCTATTTTGCTGGGAAAGCAGTATGTTAAGATGGGTCCTGTGACCACTTTGTCCCAGCCGGTTCATCTTGATTTGAACAAGGCCCACGTCTTGTTTATCTGCGGAAAAAGGGGCTCTGGCAAGTCTTATTGCATGGGTGTTATTGCAGAAGGTATTGCAGGACTGGATCCTTTGTATCGTGATAAATTATCTGTTTTGATGCTTGATACAATGGGT
>CAZXEZ010000098.1:0-2894 GCA_964640255.1 uncultured Methanosarcinales archaeon
CTATAATATATGCATAGCAAGTATTTAAACCTTTCTATTTTTACCACTATGCAGTGATTAAACATCAAAACACGCATTTAACTAATCTTTATAAACATCCTTTTGGGCCGAAAAAAACAGTGAGTATTGATTTAAGCAAAATCAAGAAAAAGAAGGAATAATTCTTTTATTTTAGTTTTGAATATAGCAATATTTATATAAGTGGGAACTAGATTCTAGATTAATTCATATTTTCAAAAACGAGGTGCATAATCATGGCAAAAAAGAAAAAAAAAGCCAAAACAAAGGCCAAGAAATCTAAAAAGAAAAAATCTCTAAAACGTCATGCAAAAGAACTGCATGCTATTGGAAAGAGATACACAAAACATGCTCTAAGTATTAGTGTTCTTCACAAGCAGGAAAAGACAAGAAAAGAGATCAAGAAACAGCTTCAAAAAATCGAGAAAAATCTCAAGAAATTAATGAAACTGGCTGGGAGGGTATGAAAATGGTTGGGCGTATTAAAACTTGGCTTAGGAAAAGAATCAAGAAAGGCGGAGAAGTTGTCACAGAAGAACTAAAGATGGATGTGAAGACCGTTCTTGCAGAGGCAAATGACATTCTTGTCACAACAAAACAAACAGGCATATTCGCAAAAGAAAGAGAGCTGATTAATAAAGTAAATAAAATATCCATAAAGAAAGCAGAGTGGGCAGTGGCACTAAACAGGGCAATGGATGAATTAGATAAGCATGCCAAGCTGCTGTCACAATTGACTGATAAATTTGCAGAATTTGAAAAAGCAAGGATTACAGAAAAAGAGGCACAGGCAGCAGCAATGCCAGAAGCTACTGGTGCTCAGCAGGCTGCAGAATATAGTGCACAGGCAGAAAGGCTTGAGGAGCTTAAGAGAACAAGGGCAGAAGCATTTAAGGCTTTTAATATTGTTTACCTGAGAGTTCTTAAATTAAGAGATGAATTCGTTAACTTCAAGAAAAAAGCAGGATTGGTATTGAACAAGATTGAGGAGCAGAAAGACGCTACAAAAGAGCTTACTTCCACAATCGATACAAGCTGGTATGCTTATCAGCAGACAGTGCGCAAGCTGAGCAAGGCTGAAAAAGCGCTTGAAAAAGCTGTCTTTGATGCAAATAAAGAAAAAGAAAGGCTTGCTGCTTAAGCACCAGCTTTTTAAATTATCTTCTTTTTTATACTCATTATGATGACTTATAGCAGAGATGACATTAAAAAAGCAGAAGAAATTCTTGGCACAAACTTAGGATTATCACGTATGGTTACAAAGCTTGCACAAGGCTTAGACAGTGTTAAAGATTTTCATGAGGGTCTTGATGATGCTTTTCCTGATTTAGGGAGTCTACTGATAGCAGCTGCTCGCAGTGATTCTATCAATTTCATGGAAGCTCACACTGCCTTTACAGAAGAGTTAATATATCACGCAGAACAAAGAGGAGAACAAATGCCCTATGATTCTGCAGTAGAATCTGCATACGACATCTTGGATGAACATGGAGTCATAACAGATGAAAGAGTTGCGCATTTTAGGGAGCAGGTCATCCCAGGATTAGCAGAGGATTTGGGTGTTCCTGTTGAAGACATCCCTAAAAAAGAGTTTCAAATACTCAATTTCTACGAGGCTCGTGCCAGATTAAGAGCAAAGTCTCAGGAAGCCTAGAAACATAACAAACTTAAAAAATCTAAATTTTTTTAAGAGGTTAGGGAAAACTCTGTTTTTTCGTAACTTACAAAAAATCTCTGATTTTTTGAAGTTCTGAAATTACCGCGTAATTTCAGTAACCTTTATAAATAAATTCCCAATTCTCAGAGAACATGGCTAAAAAACAAGTAGCTAAAGTTGTAGTTAAGAAGAAGAGATGGGTTCCTGTCATAGCCCCTAAATTATTCAATGAGAGAGAGATTGGGGAGATGTATGTTGAGGAGCCTAGTGCTGCAGTAGGAAGAAAATTATCTGTCAGCATCACAACTCTTACAGGAGAGCCTCAGAAGCAGAATATCATGGCTAAGTTCTTGATAACCGGCTTTGTTGGTGAAAAATTACAGACAGAGATTGTTGGCTACAGGATGAACACAGCTGCTACAAAAAGATTGATGCGAAGAAACCGTTCTAAGATTGATGATTCTATCGCCTACAAGACCTCTGATGAGAAAAAGGTCAGGATTAAGCCTTTGATTGTCACAAGAGGAAGGGCGCAGGGCGGAACAAAGGTTGCTTTAAGAAAATTGATGAAAGATTATCTTGCTAAAACAGTTGTAAAGATGCCTTTTGAGCAGTTGATAAGAGACATACTAAACAAGAAATTCCAGAGAGCTCTCTCTGATGCTTTGAGAAAAGTCTACCCGATAGCTGGTTCTGAGATAAGGAATATTGAATTGATTACCCCTAAGAAGAGAGATTAGGTCTGGATGTGGCAGTTTCTTCATATAACAATTGTTATAAATAGAAACTGCATAAGGCTTATCGCTTTCTATAACCAAATTTTTTATCATATTCTTTATGGTCAAGAATATCTAATATTAAAGAAATTACCTCTATTTCACTACCCCGCAAAGTATAAAGCATTCTCCACGCTCCTGAAAGATTGATTTTCCATAAATTATTGATGTCATATTATTGTATGTATTCTTTAGGAATTTTATTCTTTGCTATATGTATTCCATATTGTGGATTTGCTTTTAAGAAGTCTATCTTTTGTTTTATTGAGTTGAATAATGTTTGGTTTTTTGTATGAGTTTATACACAAATATATATAAATTTATATATGAAGTTTTCGCTTTTAGCCTTAAGCTCAAAAATATTAATGAAAAATGAGACATTCCTTTTGCCACAATCTTTTTAAACACTCAAACCTATTTTTAGTTTTATGAAAGAGATAATC
>CAZXEZ010000099.1:0-2443 GCA_964640255.1 uncultured Methanosarcinales archaeon
GCTTTAAGGTCCTCTATCGCTGGTTCCATTGCTTTTTGCATCTGTTTTGTGCACTCTATTGTCAGTTCTTTTATTGGGGCATTTAATGGCTTGTTGTTCTCAGTTTTCATTTTTCTTACTGCCCCGATTATCTCTATCAGGGCATCTCCTGCTTCCTCTATCTTGTCATCAACCAGCTTTTTGTCAAACTCAGGCCATTTTGAGGTGTGTATGCTCTTGTCTTTCTCTGTTTTCTTGAAGAAATCCTGGTATATCTCTTCTGTTATGAATGGCATGATTGGTGCCAGCAATTTAATTGTTGATAACAGGCTGGTATACAGTGCATATCTCGCTCTCTCTCTTGCCTCTTTTCCTCTTTTGTCAGGATTATACATCCTGTCTTTTACAATTTCCAGATAATTGTCGCATAGCGTCTGCCAAAAGAATTTCTCAACATCTAGTCTTGTTCTTGAGTATTCATATTTCAGGAAGGCATCTGTTGATCCTTTTATTACTTTGTTTAATTTCGATAGAATCCATTTGTCAAATAACTCTAGTTTCTTTGGTTTTTTCCCTTTGTAGTCTTCTAGGTGCATGAATGAGAATTTTGATGCATTCCAGAGCTTTGTTATTGTTTTCATTCCAGTCACTACGTCTTTTTCCTGGTATGGCAGGTCCTCTCCTAATTTAGTTCCTGATGCCATGAATCTTAGTGCATCTGCAGAGTATTTCTCAATGACTTCATCTGGCTCTACGACATTTCCCTTGGATTTGCTCATTTTTTTACCTTTTGGATCCAAGAGCCATCCAGATATCATTACATCTTTGAATGGATTTACTTTATAGTGCAGGTTTGATTTGACTACTGTATTGAACAGCCAGAATGTGATTATGTCGTGTGCCTGTGGCCGCAGGTTCATAGGGTACAGTTTTTTCTGTAATTCTTTAGGCATTAGTTCTATTGCAAGTCTTGGTGTTAGTGAGCTTGTTGCCCAGGTATCTAGAACGTCTTTTTCAGGGATGAATTCAGAGACACCGCATTTTGGGCATTTTTTTACAGGCGGCTTGTCTTCTAGCGGGTCTACTGGGAGGTCTTTTTCATCTGCCATGATTGGCTCGTCGCATGCTTTGCAATACCACACTGGAAATGGAATCCCGAAATATCTCTGTCTGGATATTAGCCAGTCCCATTGTAATCCTTCTACCCAGTTGTTGTATCTTGATACAAAGTGTTTTGGGAACCAATTGAGTTTTTCTCCCCATTTTATCATGTCTTTTTTAAGGTCCAGGTATTTGATGAACCATTGTTTTGATTTGACGATTTCTATCTCTGTTCCGCATCTTTCGTGCACATTTACTGCGTGTATGATTTGTTGTTGTTTTACAAGCAGCCTTTTTTTTTTCATGTCTTCTATTATCGCTTTTCTTGCATCTTTTATCTCCATGCCTTTGTACTTTCCTGCTAGTTCTGTCATCTTGCCGTCTTTTGTTATTGCTTCTTTGATTTCAAGATTGTGTGCTTTCTGCCACTCCATGTCTGTCTGGTCCCCGAATGTGCAGCACATCACTATTCCAGTCCCTTTTTCAGGGTCTACCAGCTCATCAGGCATGATTGGAACTTCAGTATCAAATAGAGGAACCTTTGCAAGTTTCCCTTTTAGTTTTTGATATCTTTTATCATCTGGATGATAGAATACTGCTACGCAGGCAGGAAGTAATTCTGGTCTTGTTGTTGCAATTACAGTATCTTTCCCCTCTATTTTGAATATGATATCATTGAATGTTGATGCTATCTCCTTGTCTACGCACTCCATCTGGCTTATTCCTGTCTCGCATTCAGGGCACCACATCGCTGGCGCGTCTTTTCTGTATTCTCTGCCCATCTTATATAGTTCTATGAAGCTTCTTTGCGATATTCTCTGGCAGTGCGGGTCTATTGTTGTGTATAATATGTCATAATCACAGCTTAGTCCAAGGCGTTTCATGCCTTTTTCATATTGTGGAATCAGGTTTTTTTCAAGTTCATCAAGGCATATTTTTACAAAGTCCTCTCTTGGCATGTCTCTTGCCTTTATTTTTCTTATTTGCTCTATTAATCTCTCTGTTGCTACTCCGTTATTGTCTGTGCCGAATGGGTAGAATACGTTTTTCCCCAGCATTCTCTGGAATCTTATCACAAAATCCTGTTGCGAGTATGAGAATGCATGTCCTATGTGGACTTTTCCAGAGACAGTTGGTGGCGGAGTGTCTATAGAATATATCTCTGCCTTTGATTTTGCCTCAAATTTGTATATTTTTTCTTTTTCCCAGTATTTTGACCATTTTTTTTCTGCTTCTTGTGGTTCATACTTTTTTGGGAAAACCATTTTTATCCAAAGTATTGTTTTACTTCTGGTTTTTCTTCTACAAGCCAGGCTTTTGCCTGTGTCTGCAGGTATTTTCTCATTGTTGGCTTGACATCTTT
>CAZXEZ010000099.1:2453-2885 GCA_964640255.1 uncultured Methanosarcinales archaeon
CTTTATTTCCTTTAGTCTTGCTTCTCTGTTGTCAAACATGGATGCGTGAACTTCGTGCACCACAGATAACACTTTTTTGTAGAAGTCAAACAGCTTTTTTTTCTCTTCTTCTGGATGGAATTTTGATTCTATTGCATCTGCCATTCTTGTTGGCTGGAATATTATCTCTATGTGGCTTGCGCACTGCCCTAGCTTGTCCATCAAGATGCTTAGTACTGCAGGTATTGCCGGTGCCTGTATTCTGCACTCAAATTCCTTCTCAAACTCCTTTAGCTTAGGGAGTCCTGCCTTTTCCTGTATCTCGTTATATTGCTTAACGCCTTCATCACGTATTTCTTTCATCGTAGATCTAACTGATAATGGTGGCTTTAAATAAGTTTCGCTAGACTGGTGCAAAACTTTTTATAATAACGATATATATCGTATCAGTAT
>CAZXEZ010000100.1:0-2885 GCA_964640255.1 uncultured Methanosarcinales archaeon
CATTAATTTTTGCAATAAAAACACAAAACCTGAGAACCATAGTCGCTGCACTGGCATTATTCAAAAAAATAGAAGACTGGACAAAACTGTACCAGCTAGCCAAAAAAAACCATATTGAAAGACAAGTCGGAGCATTATACGACTTAGCAAGAACTGTTATGAGAATTAAAAAAATGCCCAAAAGGTTCAGAAACAACGCTTTGCCAAAAAAAGAATACACCTTTAAGTACATAATTAAAGGCTTGAAATCGAAAGATTTTAAAGAAATAGAAGCAAGATGGAGGATATACCTTCCATTCAATAAAAAAGACTTAGAGGATTACATATGATTTCAATAGAACAACAACAAAAGCTATTACTGGCAATTTCGCGAGAACTTAAAAAACCCATCACAACATATGCAATAGGCGGCACTGCGATGATGTTTCTGGGACTAAAAGACGCCACACTAGATATCGAATTGGTTTTTGAAAAAGAATCTGACAAAGACACATTCCAAGAAGCTGCAGAAAAACTAGGGTACCGTAAAATAGACGCGATTCAGGTATATGGGGCGAAAAAAAATCAACCAGTCATGCTAAAATTAAACGACGAAAGATTCGATCTGTTTGTCATAGATGTAATAGATTTTATTTTCTCTGAAAATATGTGCAAAAGAGCAAAACAAATGCATCAGTTTGCAGATAATTTAATATTAAAAATAGCAGACCCGCAGGATATTATCTTAATGAAATGCGCCACTGACAGAGTAAAAGACATAGACGACGCCAAAACAATAATAGAAACCACTGAAATAAATTGGGACATACTGATTGAAGAAGCCAAAAAACAAATCAGTCTAGGAAAGGAAAGGGCTGCGTTTGATCTGGGTTGCTTCTTAGAAGAGTTAAGGGAAAAAAGCGAAAAACTTGTCCCTAAAAAAGTATTGGATAAACTTTTTGAAATCGTAGAAAAACAGGCAGAGAAAAAACAAGAAGAAAAAAATTAATATTATACAAATAAAAGTGCCTTCTTAGAGCCCCTGTATGTGTGCCTCTTTTATCCTTAGCCACACCAGATAATTAACTTCAAATTCTTTCAATCCAAGGGTTTTGGTAAGCTCTTTGTTCAGGTAATGCATGCTATCACCTCAAATTTTCAATTTGAGACCAGCAGAAACTTTGTTTCTGCGCTGCTCGCGTGAACTTGTGAACGCGAACCAGCAGAACTTTGTTCTGCGCTGCCTCAAGAATTACATTGGTATCCATTTATTAATACCCTATGAAGTGCTTATACAGGTTAAAATATCACAAGCTTTATAAAGCGAAATCTTCTGTATTCTCTATATGATAACTCAAGTTATGTTCGCACCTGATTGGTTTGCGTCAAAGGATATATTCATCCATGGCTTTAATGTGCTTGTCTTATTGATTATAGCAGCATTTAGCATGAGGTTCTATTTTTTGAAAAAGCAGGAAAACAAGAATTACCTGTTTTTTGCAGCTTCATTCATTCTAATGGCTATTTCATTTCTTTGGAAGATAGTCACAGACATAACGGTTATCTATGAAATTATTAAAGTCAAACAAGTAGGTATTTTAGATATCACATTCCAGACAATATATACAGAAAAGGTCTTGTTTGTTGCAGGTCATTTAGCACATTACTTATTCATGCTTGCAGGATTATATATTCTATATGTAGTCTTGAATAGAAAATCCACAATGAATCACTTATTAATCCTTTATTTAATAATTATAACAACTATTTTCAGTAATTTCAGTTATTTCATATTTCACTTGACAGCTTTAGTATTATTGATGGGCATTGCTTACAGGTATTTCCTGATCTACAAGTCAAACAAGAGAAAGTCCACAAGACTGCTTTTCACAAGCTTCTGTATACTGGCCTTGAGCCAGGTATTGTTCATGCCTGTGAAGCTTTATGTTAACATCTACATTGCAGCACAGATAGTTCAGTTGATTGGTTTCCTGATACTATTGATAGCATTTGTTATGGTACTATACAATGGCAAGAAGAAGTCGCGTAAATATAATAAATGATATGCTGGATTCTATCCAGAACAAAGGCGGAAGGATTAGGCAGACCCATCTAATGTACAAAGCTAACCTGTCTCATAATCAGTTAAAACTCTATCTGGATGATTTATTGAAAACAGAGTTGGTCAAGAAAATAAAGAACAAGAATTGCAATTATCTCACAATAACTGACAAAGGTTCTGAATTCTTGGAAAAATTCCGCCAGATGAGAGAGTTTGAGAAAGCCTTTGGATTATGATAATCTCTTTTCCAAAGCTTCTGCGCGTACTTTAAGATTATTGCTTGGCAGGCGTTGTGCATCAAGGTGCCTTCTCAGCTCTGTTCCAGGTTTTATCTCTTCATATGCTTTTCTTGCAGTATCGATATCATCGCTGGATAGTGCATTTTCTGAAGCAGTCAAGAATCCCAGCGAGCGCAGTGTATCTGTATCATCTGCATATGCAAGAACTCTTATAGAATTTGGCCCGTCACCAAACTCTCTTGAAGCAGCATGAAACATCTCTAATTTAGGATCAACCTGTCTTAGTTCTTTATAAGCAGCCTCCACCTTGCTTAAGATTGGCCCTAGCTCTTTTATATTGCCAGCCCTGGCCTCTTCTACTGCTCTAGAAGTCAGAACTGTTAATTGATTGTATTTTTCTCTTGCTTTATCTTCTTTTTCATCAGCCATTTTATATCCCCCACAAGTTGATAAATGAATAATTGTTTAAAAAAGTATCGTAAATCAGATTTTCCATCAGCTTTTTAAATCAAGGACGATATAATTATGGTCATGGTTCAAGAAATGTGTAAAAAGATTTATATACCTGAAAACCATAATTTTGAGACAATGATCAGCAACTGGTC
>CAZXEZ010000101.1:0-2872 GCA_964640255.1 uncultured Methanosarcinales archaeon
TCTGATGTCCGTAATGCTGATCAGATTAATGAGAAAGTAGGTAATGCGCTTAAGCAGCAGTCTTTATTCTTCAGGAAAAAGGTTGTTCTTGTGGATGAGATTGACGGCATCTCAGGAACAAAAGACAGGGGTGGTGTCCCTGCTCTGGTTAAATTGCTTCAGAATAGTGCTTTTCCAGTTGTCTTGACTGCTAATAATCCTTGGGACAAGAAGTTCAACAAGCTTCGTTCCAGCTCTGTCATGCTTGAGTTTGATTCTCCTGATCACCTGGCTATTTATGATATTCTCAAGAATATTTGTGATAAAGAGGGTGTTAAGTTTGATGAGTCTGCTCTAAAGATGCTTGCAAGGCGGTCTGGTGGTGACTTAAGGGCAGCTATCAATGATTTGCAGTCTTTGAGCCAGATGAATAAGAAGATTACCAAAAATATTCTTGATTCTCTTGGCGAGAGAAATAAGGAAGAGAGTATTAATCAGGCTTTATTGAAAGTTTTTAAGAGCACAGATCCCTCTATTGCCAAGAATGCTTTTGATTCTGTTAACATGAATGTTGATGAGGTCATGCTCTGGGTTGAGTATAACTGTCCTAGGGAGTATAAGGATAGTGCAGACATTGCCCGTGCTTTTGATGCCCTGAGCAGGGCAGATGTTTACAAGGGAAGGATAAGGAGAAGACAGCACTGGAGATTCTTGGTTTATGTTTTTGCCTTGATATCAGCAGGTGTTGCTGTTGCAAAAGATGCAAAATATGCTGGTGCTATTAAGTATATGCAGACAACTAGGCTTTTGAAGATGTGGCAGGCTAAGATGAAGTATGGCCAGAGAAAGTCTATTGCCTCTAAGATTGCTGAAAAGACTCACTGCAGCACAAAGAGAGCTCTGGAATCTTCCTTGCCTTATCTGCAGCAGGTTTTTAAGAACAATTCCAATATTGCTGTGCAGATGATTAAAGAACTTGACCTTGACGAGAAAGAGGTTGAGTGGCTGAAAAGATAATTTTTTATACTAGTTCTTTTTATGTTTTCATAAGAGGTGATTTTATGGCAGACATTTCTTCCTTTACCGGGAAAAAAAAGAGCAGCTGGATTAAATGGGCTATTATTGTTTTGATTATTCTGGTGGTTTTATGGTACTTGAATAATCAAGGTTATATAGGTCTTTTTTAAGCACTGAAAAAGTAAACTATATAAATAGAGGATTTATTCTTTTTGATTATGGTATCTATTGATGAGATGTTCACATTTTGCAAGAGAAAAGGCTTTGTTTTCCCTAATTCAGAGATTTATGGAGGTCTTGCAGGATTCTTTGATTACGGTCCGCTAGGCGTTGAACTTAATAATAATATCAAGCAGTCTTGGTGGAAGGCTTTTGTTCAGGACAGGGATGATGTTGTTGGCATTGATGGCTGCATCATAACAAATCCCAAGGTATGGGAGGCCTCTGGCCATGTTGAGGGTTTTGAAGATGTTCTTGTTGAGTGCAAGAAGTGTCATGAGCGGTTTAGGGCAGATATGTTGATTGAAGATGTTTTGAAGATTCAGGCAGATGGCTTGAAAGCTCCTGCTATTGATAAGTTAATCAAAGAAAATAATATCAAGTGCACTAAATGTAAGGGTGAGTTAGGCAAGGCTTCTATGTTTAATCTTATGTTCCAGACTCAGGTCGGTCCTAAACCAACAAAAGAATCAATTGCATACTTAAGGCCTGAGACTGCGCAGTTGATTTTTGCTGATTTTAAGTCTGTCATAGATGTCTCAAGGCTTAAGCTTCCTTTTGGCATTGCCCAGATTGGCAAGGCTTTCAGGAATGAGATATCTCCAAGGAATTTCTTGTTCCGTTGCAGGGAGTTTGAGCAGATGGAGATTGAGTATTTTATTAAGCCTAAGCAGGCCTGTCCTTATATGAAGGAGATTGAGAAGTACAAGCTTCTTATTTACTCTGCAGAGATGCAGGAGAAAAACAAAGAGCCTGAGCAGACGTCTGTTAAAGATGCTCTAAGCAAGAAAATAATTAAGGCAGATTGGTATGCTTACTGGCTTGCTACGTGTCATAAATGGTTTGTTGACTTGGGTGTTGATCCTAAGAATCTTCGTGCCAGGCAGCATAAGAAAGAGGAGTTAGCTCATTATAGCGCTGATTGCTGGGATCTTGAGTATAATTTTCCTTTTGGCTGGAAAGAATTAGAAGGTATTGCAGACAGGTCTGATTTTGATTTGCAGCAGCACGCAAAGCACTCTAAGAAAGACATGTCTATTTTTGATGAAGAGTCTAAGGAAAAGATTGTTCCTCATGTTATTGCAGAGCCTTCTCTTGGTGTTGGCAGGTCTTTTCTTGTTTTCCTGTATGATGCTTATACTTATGATAAGGACAGGGATAATATTGTGTTGAAAATGCATCCTAGATTAGCTCCTGTTAATGTTGCTGTTCTTCCTCTGCTCTCAAACAAGCCAGAATTGCTCAAGAAAGCACAAGAGTTGTATACTTCAATCAAGTGCTGTTTCAGGTCTGTTTATGACAAGTCTGGCTCTATTGGCAAGCGTTATGCAAGAAATGACGAGATTGGCACTCCTTATTGTGTCACTATTGATTTTGATTCTCTTGAGAAAGATGATGTGACAATAAGAGACAGAGATTCAACAGAGCAAAAGCGTGTAAAGATAACGGATTTAAGCAATGTTTTGTTCCAGCTTTTGACAGGAATGATTAAGTTTAAGGATTTGAAGTGATTATGAAATTAACTAAGAAAATTTGGGATAAATATTCTTAGGATAACGTTCTTAAATTTTGTATTGATATCAAAAATAAAGACATATTTTTTCATGCATTTGATATGGATTATTTTGTATTTGCTTTGGCTATACTGTATAAGAAT
>CAZXEZ010000102.1:0-2817 GCA_964640255.1 uncultured Methanosarcinales archaeon
AGGATTCTGTCTCTATCGCTGTCCTGATTTATGCCTTGGCTAATGTGATTAAATACTGCCATGAGAAAAATATTAGCTATGCTGATTTAGTTAAAGGTATTGAAAAAGCATACTCTCAACTTTCAGGCGATAACATTCCAGGTTATCGTGTAACAATAAGAAAATGCTTTGACCAGATTAAGAGTATTGATGAAAAGCTTAAGATATATGTCCAGGAGGTTCTTGACAGGGCAAGGATAAAGAAAGGAAGCAAGCTTCACCAGCACGGAATCAGTGTTGCAAAAGCTGCAGAGATACTGGGATTGACTCAGTGGGAATTGCAGGATTATGTGGGCAAGCAGAAGTATTTTGATATCAAGGAAATGCCTGTAAGGCAGAGATTGAAGACAGCGAGGGAGATTTTCAAATGAGGGCTCTGTTGTTTGATGCAGGACCGATAATCAGCCTCACAACAAATAACCTGTTGTGGCTGTTGGAGCCTCTGAAAGAGAGGTTCAAGGGAGAGTTTTACCTGACAGAGGGTGTTTGCAAGGAGCTTATTGAAAAGCCTTTGAGAACCAAGAAGTTCAAGTTTGAGGCGCTGCAGGTCCAGCACATGATTGAGAAAGGTGTTCTTAAGGTAATCAAGAATGGCAAGATAAGGGGCAAGGCAGAGCAGTTGCTTGACCTGGCGAATAGTATTTTTTATGTTCGTGGCAACCCAATGCGTGCCCTGCAGTTAGGTGAGCTTGAGAGTCTTGCTGCTGCAAAAGTGATGAGTATTCCTTACATGGTTGTTGATGAAAGAGTTACAAGACTGCTTCTTGAGAATCCTGGCCAGCTTGAGGAGCTGCTTGAGAAAAGGCTGCATGCAGATGTTCATGTAAAGAGTGCAATGCTGGCAAAGCTTCACAAAGAAGTTGAGGGCGTCAAGCTGATCCGTTCTTTTGAATTAGTCACAATTGCTTATGAGCTGGGCCTGCTGGATGGTTATCTTGTCAAGATACCAGACGCAAGAAAACAATTGCTTCAGGCAGTTCTCTGGGGAATAAAACTGAATGGCTGTTCAGCTGGCCAGAGAGAGATTGATGAGGTTGTCAATCTTGAGCTGAAGAAATAACAAAAAGGTTTATAAATAAAACTGGTTAAATGCCTTAAATCAAGTAAATATATCAAGAGGCGACTCGGTTTCCGAGTGGACGGTGAAGATGAGTTATGAAAAAACCAAAGATCCTCCAAAAACAAAGGATTTGCCAAGAGTCTTGGTTGGAAACATAATACCTAAAGATTTCTTTATTACTTCTGGAGTTGGCCAATCTGACATTGCGTTTCATACTGGTTCTTTTCATCTTGCGCTTAGGGATGCAAGGATAGAGAGATGCAACATAATGACTTATTCTTCAATACTTCCTGGCATAGCAAACAAGATAGAATACAAAGCAGAGCTGCTGACACAAGGGGCAGAGCTAAAGACAATAATGGCATGTGCAGATTCAGAAAAAGGCAGAAGGGCGACAGCAGCCATGATGTTTGGGTGGCTCTATGACAAAAAAACAAGAGAGAAGTTTGGCGGAATTGTTGTAGAATACAATGGGCACAAGACAGAAGAAGATGCAATAGAGGAATTAAAGGCAAGCCTTAATGAATTATATGAAAATGGTTATTCTGCAGAATTTGACTTAAAGGATATTGAAGTTCATTCCAAGAGTTTTGTTCCTGAGAAAAAGTTTGGGACTGCTCTTGTTGCCTTGTGTTTTGTCGACTTTGAGCAGCCAATGTTGAATTAAAAATTAATTAATTTCTTTTACTTTCCAGTCCTTTATTGTCACTTTTGTCATCTTATGGTCTGCATCTGTCAGTTTTACAGTAAAGCATCCAGTGCATTTGTCAATCATTACTTCTGCTATTGTGAGACTGTATTGCTCTCCTATTTTGTCTACTGCTGTTTTTGCTGCAAACCTCTGCAGGTCATTTAGTTCCCACTCTCTCACACAAGCGCTTATTGGTGCATCCCAGGTGTATCCTGCAGGTCCCAGGCATCCGTGCTCGTCTCTCTGCCCGCCGATTAGTTTGTCTTTATCAGGCTCTGGAACAACTTCTGTAAAGCTTCTTCCGTCTGGTGTCCTGCACTGCCTTGGATAGCTCTCCATCACAGGATATCCTGCGCTTGCGCATTGCTGGAAGTTGTTTATCTTGAAATAGTCTTCAAATTTTATCTGCCCTGGCGCGCATTTGCCGTAATAATAATCCCATGCAGGGCACTCGCTTCCGTCCTTGAATATGCAGTAGCCCATTGTCTCTCCTGCAGGCCCCTGCCTGATTTTGTACTCAAAACCTCGCTCAACACACTGCACTGCAGAAGGATTTGCCAGTCTGTCTGGATATTGCTCCTGAACAAAATAAATCAGGGCAACCAGTGCTATTATTATCAATATAGGAACTATTGTTTTTTTCATACTTTCACCTCTTTTTAATATCAGGATACTGGAAATAAACAATCAAGAGTATATAAATATTTCTTAATAAACAAAGAATTTATATATATAGAAGTAAGAATTTAATTCTATGGCTGATGTTATTATTGTTTTAGGAAACACATTTAAGAATAAAAAAACAATAGAAAGCATGAAGTTAAGAACAGAGAAAGCTGCACAACTATATAAAAAAGGAAGGGTCAAGAAAGTTATTTTTTCAGGCGGTTTTAAGACAAGAAAAGACCTGTCTGAAGCAAAATTCATGGCAGATATTGCTGTTAAAAAAGGAATCCCTAAAAAAAGCATCATTCTTGAAGAAAAATCAAACACTACAATAGGGAATGCATATTATTGTAATAAAATA
>CAZXEZ010000103.1:0-2734 GCA_964640255.1 uncultured Methanosarcinales archaeon
GAGAATATGATTAAAAAACCATTTTCTAAAAGAAGAGCAGTTGTTGAGGAAATTGTTACACCAATTGAGCTGGGAATAAAACCAGCTGTGCAATTAATTACTGCAGATGAAACAACAGCAGAGGCGTTTTACCAAAAATCACTAGAGGCAGGAAATGAGGGAGTTATGATAAAGAATCTGTCTGGAATTTATAAGCCAGGCTCTAGAGTAGGATATGGAGTCAAGTTAAAGCCGACAATGGATACACTAGAAGTTGTGATTGTAGGTGCAGAATATGGAGAGGGCAAAAGATCTGCATGGCTTGCCAGCTTTATCATTGCAATAATAGATCCTGATACAGACGAAGTTTTAGAGATCGGCAGAGTCGGAACAGGGATAAAAGAGAAAGATGAAGAAGGAGTGAGCTTTGGACAATTAACAGAGATGCTAAAACCTTTGATAATTAAGGAGAAAGGGAAGATTGTTTTGGTAAAGCCTGAAATAGTAATTGAAGTAGATTATGAAGAGATACAGGCAAGTCCGACTTACAAATCCGGCTTTGCATTACGGTTTCCTCGGTTTGTTAAACTTCGGGAAGATCGCGGAGTTGAAGATATTAATACCTTAGAAGAAGTTGAGATGCTTTATGAAGCACAGAGAGGGAGAGGATGAAACGAGTCGAGAAAAAAGTACAAAAAGAGTACTTTGATGCTGTAGTAGAAGGCAGAAAAAGATTTGAGGTCAGATTAGCTGATTTTGAGTGTGAACACGGAGATATCTTGGTGTTAAAAGAGCAGAAGCAAGGGAGTGATGAATTAACTGGCAGAGAGATAGAGTGTGAAGTCTTGTATAAGTTTAACACAAAAAACATTGAAAAATTCTACAGCAAAGAAGACATAGAAAAATACGGGTTGGCAATATTAGCGATAAGGAAGAAGTTTGATTTTAAGAAATAAATATTATTTTTTAAGAAACAGAATAATACTGCCAATCAAACCAATCAAAAAAGTGACTGGACAGACAAAAACTGCAATCAGGAAATAAGCAACGTGAAGCCACTCTGTCAAATGCCGTAATATTGTAATATCTGTCCAAATAATATTCAAGGCATAAAAGAAATTGTGCAAAACCACAAATAAAAAGAAACCAGATGCAGAAAGACCGGTCAGCAAAAGAAAGAACTTAAGCCAGCCTTTTACTTTTTCTTTGAAAGTAAAAATAACCAATAAAATGCCCAGCAAAAAGAATAATGCAAGAGCGGGAATGAATGGCATGCCTCTCAAAAACCTGAAATACATACCTGTAAATATGATTATTCCAAGCACTACCAGTGAAAAGAAAGTTATCTTGGATAGTTTCATAAGTGATTCATAAATATTATTATATTTAAGCTTTTCTTAAGAAGATCTAAAAAACGCCCCTGCGGAGATGCAAACCAAATTTTTAAAAAAAGTTTGATCAAAACAGTGCAGCATAAAGCTGCACGCATGAAATTTCTTTTCAGTTAGAATTCATGGAATAAGAATAAACGCCCCTGCTGAGAATCGGACTCAGGTTTTACGGACCGCAACCGTACGTACTCTATGGCTGCCTTGCCAGCAGTATCCACTATACTACAGGGGCATGAGATATATAACTGATTCTTGGTTTAAAAAAGTATCGAGAAGTTTGAAGAAATATGCCTATACTTCAAACTTCTCTAAGAGAACTTTGAGTAAGAACCTTAAAAGAGAGATTACTCCAAGTTACCTATCCTAAAAAAAAGAGAAATAAAAAATTAATCAAAGCCGCGGACATGACCGCCTTCTTTGAATTTTATTTCTGCAGAGCTTGCGTACTGCACGCATTCCCTGCCGCCTGTTATGCCGCCATCTGGTTTTTCTACAGTGATCCATTCATACTTTACGCATTCTGGGACTGTTGATGCCATGCAGAATGCAGCAGTAGTCTTATCAACAGTGCTCATCTTTATGCCTGCCTGCTGTCCAAGGAAAGATTCACCAAAACCCATGAACGGCGTCTCTTGACCGTCAAGAATAAACTTTGCTTTGTTATCTTGTATTGCTACAAGCCTGACATTTCCATTTATTCCCTTAAACCTGTAATCTGCAGATTCTTTTGCACCGCCAAGCCTTAACTGCAGGGTAAAATCACCTTCACAGCCTTTTAACATCCTTGTGGCCTGGCCAGCGCCAGCTGAAAAGAAATAATATAATCCTGCAATACCTGCTAGAACAACGACGATAAGTATGATTGCTTCAAGCTTTTCCATCATATCACCTCATTTGATAGATTAATATATCACTTGTTTATAAATTTTACTCGAATTTTTGTATTTAGTATATTTTTAGACAAAAATTCGTGAACTTATTTTTTATTCAAAAAATAAGTAACTTTAATTTTCCTGAACAGACTGAAAGTCCTGCCAAAAGGAAGAGGGGCAATCCTGCCCATTATGGCAGTTTTTCTTTTCTTTATTGCATCTCTTAAGTTGCCATTGAATAAAGTGAAATCCCTTCCAATCTCATAATAGAAATGAGCATCAGAGCCAGCTGTCTGGGCAAGCTTATGCTTTTGCGCAAACTGGACAGCAAGTTCATTTTCCCATCTGAAAGTGTTCCTTGCATTAAAAGTCTCAAAACCATCCAGTTTCTTTAACTCTTTTTTATCAAACTTTGCAGGAGTTCTCAACAAACCCCAAGTAAAAGGATGTGCGGCAACAGCTATTCCTCCTTGAGCATGAATCTCATCAATG
>CAZXEZ010000104.1:0-2719 GCA_964640255.1 uncultured Methanosarcinales archaeon
CAGTATCACCAATGTCTAAGGCATCCATTGCAGGCATCTGCTCAAAAGCACGGATAGATATCTTCGCAGAGCCATCATCAATACAGACATCCCTGTAACCGGCATCATTATTATTAGAGACCACAGTACCAACAAGATTGACGCGGGATACCTTATAATTATTTTTCAAGAGAACATAATTCGGCCTAAGACCTTCTTCTTTGATGTACTGGCCATTCTTTAAATCTGCAATCCAGCGTTTTTCAGCAATCTGTCTTTTTATTTGTTGCGCCAATAAACCACCCAATATTCAGGTTTATGACAGCATTTATATACTTTTGTATTCTTGACTACAAACATTTAAATAGATAAAACCAATATTTTATTTTAAAAAATGGTGCAGCAAAGCTTAACAGAATACATAAATAAGCTTCTAAAAGCAGGGTATGACACAGGCACAATAAGATCGACACTGATCAACTCAGGATATTCTCCAACTGAGGTAAACCAGGCCTTAACCTATGCAAAAAAAGCAGGAGCAAAAAAACAAGTATCCCTAAATCTCAAGATATTGATAATAGGAGCGATTTCACTCATACTGGCGATACTCATCATCTTAGGAGCAGTGTGGCTCTTTACACCAGAACCAAAAGAGATAAACCTGGCAGCAGAGCCTGTCAAGACAGAGGTATATCCTGGAGATACAATTTCTTTCTTGGTTGAATTAACAAGTGATGTTGAGAGAACAGAACCTGTCTTGCTGAGCTATGAATTAATTGACCCAAAAGAAGAAAAGATTGTCTTAACAAAACAAGAGAGGCCAGAGATAGGGAGAAGAAGAAGCCTGACAGCACAAATGAACCTGCCGGCAGATATTAATCCTGGAACATATGAACTAAAAACAATCCTGAGTTATAAACTAGGGACAAAACAGAGAAAGTTCAACTTTAATGTAATAGAGGCACCTGAAGCAGCATTACCTGCAGATGAATATGTAGAGGAATTTGTAGAGGAAGAGGCAATAGAAAAAGTAAAATGCCCTGAGAGCTGTGATGACTTTAACCCCTGCACAACAGATTTCTGCGAAAAAGGGCTCTGCAAGCACATCCCGAAAGTACCTTGCTGCGGCAATGGAATATGTGAAGAAGGAGAGAGCGTGCTAAACTGCGCAGACGACTGCTCAAAAACAAAGAAAACACCACAAGAACTAATCCAACAAGCAAACACAGTGGCAAAGACAGATCCAGAGGCAGCGGCAATGCTATGCAATAAATTAATAAGACCAAATGATATCGACTTGTGCTTTTCAGAGGTGGCCAAAACATCAGGAAAAAGCGTGATATGCGGAAACATACAGACACAAGAGAACAAAGACACATGCTACATGGAATTTGCAATCGAGGGAGATTATTCTGTGTGTTCTAAAGTGCTAAACAGCTATCTCTCTAAATCCTGCAATTCTCTAAAAAGATCAAGCATAATGCTGGCACAAGCAGAAGGAATCGCAGAAGAATTTAAACCAGCGCCTGAATAAAATCAAAAATCAATCCTAAAAACAAGAACAGAGTGATTATTGATAATATTACTCCTGCAACAGTGTGTTTTCTAATACCAACTGCAATCATGTCCCAGCAAGACAAAAAACACAAAAAGATTGCAATCAATCCTGCAATAAACGCCAGAAAAGGCACACTAGCCTTGCTCTCTAAAAGAACAATTGTCATAAATAATACTGAGATGCAGATAAAATAAATTACATACAATAAACCCATTGAAAATTCCTTGAAAACAGCTTCCATAACAAACACTAATCTCTTCAAATATATTAATTTTTTGCTTATAGCTTGCTGATAAAGCCTCTTCTAGGCTCGAAGATGTCACCAGAACGCTTGAGCTTCTGAATCATCTCCTCAACCTCTGCCTCTGAGACTCCTTTTTCTGTTGCGGCCTGCACAACATCCTCCAGAGGAATTGTCTTGCCAAGCTTGTTCTCAAGATCTGTGATAATTTCCTTGATCTGTATTATCTTATTTCTCTGTGAAGCAGGCATTGCTGTGGCGATCCTGTCAATATCAATTGTTCCAGTCTCTTCATCAAAAGCAACCTGCCTCAAGCAATAATCAAGAATGCCAATAGCCTTTTGAGCATCTTTTTTAGACACCTTATTTTTTAATCTTAGCTTGGCATAAGCTTCTGAGAGCCTAATCAAGCCTTCTAACTGCCTTGCAGAAATAGGGACAGAACGCATATCACCAGAAGAACTACGCATCTTGATAAAATAGTTCTTTAATTCTTCAACAGCAGAATCAGTAAGTTTAGGAAAAATATTCTGCCTGGCATAGATAAGATATTTTCTGATAAGCCTTGTCTCAATATCTGGCTCTGTCAAATCATTCTGATGCAGGCTAAGAATAAATTTAGCAAGTTTCTCATCCTTAGCTGGATCAGGCAGGTCTTTGATAGGGAAAATCAAATCAAAACGATTAATCAAAGTAGGGGGAAGGTTAATCTGCCTGGCAACAGTATCATAAGGGTCAAAACGACCAAACTTAGGATTTGCAGCAGCAAGAACAGTGGTCTCACACCGCAAGGTTGCCTGAATATTTGCTTTTGAAATAGTTATGGTCTGCCCTTCAAGAGCCTCGTGCATGGCAGAGCGGTCATCTGGAGACATCTTATCCAGCTCGTCAATACAGAGAACCCCTTTGTTAGCAAGAACCAAGGCACCTGCTTCCAAGCT
>CAZXEZ010000105.1:0-361 GCA_964640255.1 uncultured Methanosarcinales archaeon
TTTTGGTATTTCCCAGTTTGGTGCCGAAAAGCGTATTCCTAATATGGAGGATTTGCAGATTCTTCCTGAATTATACGGGCAAGGATTATTTGCAAATAAAGTGAATACAGAGGTTACTTTGGGCGGATTTAAATCTAAAATTCCTGTTTTTATTTCTGCGATGGGCAGTACAAAGGTCGCGTCTGATAAAAATGATGAATTGACTATTGGTGCGGCAAATGCAGGTATTGTTAGAGTATTAGGAGAAAATTATCTAATAACCTTCGGTGAAGATAAGTTAAGAAATACTATCGATTTGTATAAAAAACATCAAAAAAAGTATGGCGGATTTGTTGTTCAGGTTAATGCTAATGAACATAAA
>CAZXEZ010000105.1:371-2694 GCA_964640255.1 uncultured Methanosarcinales archaeon
GAGCAGATGCAATTGCGCTTAAATTAGGACAGGGAGCTAAGCAAGGTCTTGGTGGAGAAATTCAATTTACTGGGGAAGATAAAGCTAAAAAATATTCTAAAGCAGGTTATGATATTATTAAAAGAACAGATGGTTCTTATGAACGTCACGCATTTCCCGGAAGTTTAAGTGATAACTCTTTAAGAGAAACTCTTGTTGAGTATGCGAGTTATAATTTACCTATTTGGATTAAAACAGGAATGGGCCGGGGGATACTTAAATTAATAAATGCTTTAGAAAGAATCAAAAAAGAGGAGGATGTACCTATCAAAAGTCTTACTGTGGATGGTTTTGGTGGCGGAACGGGTATGAGTCCTTGGCAAATAATGAATGAAATGAATTTACCTTCTGCATCTCTATTTACTGCGCTTAAGAAAAAGCCATCTTTTGATATTATTATTGCAGGCGGATATACTACAGGGTTAGATATTGCTAAGGCGATGATGCTAGGCGCAGACGGCGTTGCAATGGGAAGGTCGTTCTTGATAGCAGCAAAACAAGAGAAAGGCATAGAAAACTTCTGCGAAGCACTGAGCGAAGAGCTAAGAATGACTGCAGTTACACAGAAAGTGGACTGTGTCTCTAAGATAGTTGGTAAAAAGAAAGCACTATTTGCATTATCAAAAGAGGCAAGAGACATGTTTGGCATAACTAATGAACCAAAGGATGTGTTATGAAACTAGTCAGTGCATGCTTACTAGGAATCAAGTGCAGATATGACGGCAAGAGCAAGCCAAATGAAAAAGTTCTAGAACTATCTAAAAAAGAAACTTTAATTCCTTTTTGCCCTGAACAAGCAGGAGGATTACCAACACCAAGAGTTGCACAAGAGATTCAAGGATGTTCTGGAGAGGCCGTGCTTGATGGCAAATGCAAAGTCCTGAATAAATAAGGCCAAGATGTGACTGAGCAATTTATCAGAGGCGCAGAAGAAACTTTAAGACTTGCCAAAATGTTCAATATCAAAGAAGCAATCATGAAACAAAGAAGCCCTTCATGCGGCTGCGGCCTGACTTTTGACGGAACCTTTTCAAAGAATTTTATCAAAGGCGACGGCGTGGCAACTGCTCTGCTAAAAAGAAACAGCATAAAAGTGATAACTGAAGAAGATTTATAAACAAAAAGTTAATATATCTGATTCTTATTTTTCTTATTATGCTAAGAGGAAAATACGCACAATTATTTTTAATATGCATCGCAGTCATACTTCTAACAGGATGCGCTGTCAAGGAACAGCAGCAAGAAAGTAAATACGTCGAACTTAAAGAAAAGATTCATGCCTGCCACTCAACGTTTAAGGGATGGGATGGTAAGATACACACTGTTTGTTATGATACTGCAGGGAAAAAATTGTTTGATGAACCATATGACATATTAAGTGAACTTGATTTTTCCAAAGCAGAGATAGAAAATTTAACTGAAGAATTCAAACACGGATGCGCCAGTGAATTGCCTTTCATAGACATACCGCCAAGCGCAATAACTGATGCAATCCTGAAAACAGACCTGTTTAAAGATAAAACAATCTGTGAAAATATTGATAAAAGCATTTATTCCTGGAAGCACAACAATCACCTCTACAGATACTCCAAGGAGTATTCTGGAGGAGGAAATTTTAGAGGATATATCTGGTCATTAGAAATAGAACCATATACAACAGAAGAGCTTGCTATTGAAAAATACCCTTTCCTGGCTTGCGAATCATTTTCTGCACATAAAATGCACGCATGGTCTCTTAACATTGAAAAAGAAGACAATACACGAACAATAACAACAGACAACATCAGGCCGGCAGAAGCAGAAAACCTAGATATCAAAGGAATAAACCAGATTGCAAAAAACTTCACAGACTGCAATATCCGCTATGATTATTACAGGATTTCTAAAGAAAATACATATAATTAACTCAAAACTGCAAACATAATTTTTTCTTAAAAAAACCTTTCGATTCTTTTGAAAATATTGCGGTTTTTTCTACTAAAGACATATAAAAAATAGAATATAAAAAACTGGTACGACGCCCAGCTAAAAACTAGATAACATTCACCCGATATTATATTCAAGACATTTGATGTATAAAAATGTTTTGGTTTGGCACAGCCAGAGTAGTCTAACTAGGTATGACGCCTAGCTGAAGACTAGGTGACATTCACCCGAGTGTCTTGTGGGTTCAAATGTCGCGATGGGAACTGAAATTCCCGCCTCTGGCGCCAAATACTTTATTCAATCGGCTCTGTCCTAAATCTAGAAAGAATTATATACCCCTCTTGTTCTTAGAGTGAAC
>CAZXEZ010000106.1:0-2517 GCA_964640255.1 uncultured Methanosarcinales archaeon
TGTATGAAGTTTGCACACATAGCAGACTGTCATATAGGCGGGTGGCGAGAACCAAAACTAAGGGCAGTCAGCACAAAATCATTTGTTTCTGTAATAGATTACTGCATAAAGGCAGGAGTGGATTTTGTAGTGTTATCCGGGGACTTATTCAATACAGCAATGCCGCCAATGGATTGTTTAAGAGTGGTTGTAGAGAAACTAAAACAACTGTCTGACAGAAAAACCCCTGTCTATTTTATTCCTGGAAGTCATGACTTCAGCTCTTCTGGCAAAACAATACTAGACGTGCTTGAGAGCGCAGGACTGATGCAGAATGTCTGCACTGGACAAGAGGTGGAGGGGAAATTAAAACTAGATTTTGTGGTAGACCCAAAGACAAAAATAAAGATAACCGGTCTGCTCGGGAAAAAGGGAGGATTAGAAAAAAATTATTTCTATCACTTAGATAGAGCACATCTTGAGGAAAAAGAGACAAGGTACAAGATATTTATGTTCCACTCTGCACTCTCAGAACTTAAACCAAAAGGGCTGGAGAAGATGGATGCAATGCCAGTATCGTTATTGCCTAAGAATTTTAATTATTACGCAGGCGGGCACGTGCACGTGATAGACAAAGTAAACATTGCAGGGTATGAAAACATAGTCTATCCAGGACCAATATACCCCAACTCTTTTTCAGAACTAGAGAAACTCAAGAAAGGAAGTTTTGTGATTGTTGACAACGGCCAGGTGCAGCACCTGAAGATAGAGCTGCACAGAGTAATCAGTTTTGAGTTAAATTGCGAAAACAAAACGCCTGAAGAGTCAAACGAGGAATTAATGGGCTTGTTAACAGGAGAATTAAAAGACGTGATAATTACATTACGGGTTTCAGGGTGCTTAAGAACAGGGAAACCATCTGACATCAAGTTCAAGGAATTCTTTAACAAGGCATATTCAGAAGGAGCTTATTTTGTGATGAAAAACACAAACAAACTGGTCTCCAAAGAGTTTGAAGAAATAAAAACCAGCAAGAGCTCTGTAGAGGAGATAGAAGAGACTGCAATACAAGAACACTCTGGACAGCTAGGGGTATTTGAAGTTGAGAAAGAGAAAGAACTTACTGCAGAATTGATAAGATTAATGTCTACAGAGAAAGAAGAGGGAGAGAAGAGTGCTGACTTTGAGGAAAGAGTGAAGATAGATGTTGATACTTTATTAGAGATTTAGGTATTCTATTATTTTCTTAAGCTCTTCTGCATCCTGCGCAACATAATCTGCCTTGTCAACTGCTTTTTTATCGTGTTTACCCCAAGTAACAAGAACAGATTTAATTTTTAGTTTTTTACAAGCATCGATGTCCTCGAGAGTATTGCCAATGTATAATGCAGGCTTTTTATATTTTTTTGAGAACTTTTTCAGAGCATTGAATTTAGAAGGACGTTCATTGATAGGGGTTGTGTGAACAATATCAAACTTATCAAACTTGATTAATTTCAGCATAGGCAGGACAATATCGCCAGGAACAGTTGTGATAAGTGAAACTTTGTATTTCTTTTTCAACTTAAGTATTAGTTTTGCAGCATCCTTAAACAACAGCTTTTTCTTGTGCTTGTTAGCAGGGCCAAGCATAGCAAGTTGGTATAAATTTCTCGCAAGCCTTGTGCTTACCTCTTTTTCAAAAGCATTTTTCCTGCTTAATCCTGTGTACTTTTCCATTAATCTATATACGTCAGGAAAATAATCTTTCTTGGCTGCAAGTTTTTTTATCTTAGAATCTTTCAGAAGAACACTCAGGACCTTTAACCATTCACCGTGGGCCTCATCACTAGCAATAGAACGAATGACAGAACCATCAAAATCAAAACCAATTATTTTCTTTATTCCCATTGTTCAATCTTGTGCCTGCGCTTTTTTGCAAATTGCTTTACAAAGCGCTGATAAGCCTTAATAGAGAACCATGGCTTTAACTTTATAAATCTTTTTACAGAACCCTGCTTTACGTCACTGATAAGACACCTGACTTTTCCATCATGCGTCCTGATCTTAGCAAGAAGCTGCCTTGCAGAAGAATCAGGATTGCCCAGGGTAACCATCTGGTATGGCTCTTCGCCTTTCTTAATCCACCTGTCAAAAAAATGACTTTCCCTAATCTTTCTCCGGATAATCCTTCTATAAAAACAGGCAATAATGGATGCAACTGACAATAAAAGAAGAGCAGAAACAAAAATAATTATGTTAAGCTCTTGTGTAAAACCGATAAGCTGGTCTATACTCATGCCGATATAATAACCAATACTCATACCTAAAGGAACGAAAATCAATGCTCCAAGAGTGTTGTAAAAAAAGAATTTTCTGTACTTCATTCTTGAGGCACCTACAATAATAGGGACAAGCCACCTAATACCAATAATAAACCTGGCAATAAAAACAGCCTTGGCACCATATTTATCAACAAATTTCCTGGTCTTTCTAATCCGTCTCTCAGGAACAACGTAATCAAACAGTTTCACCCCCTGCCAACCAATAAAATAACCA
>CAZXEZ010000107.1:0-2472 GCA_964640255.1 uncultured Methanosarcinales archaeon
ATAATATTTTCTTTCTCAGAATCTTGATTCTGTGAATTTAGAAATCCTTAAAACCTTTTTTTTCCATAAAATTTATATACTAAATAGTCTGATTTCTCCCTAAAAGAGTGACGAGACAATATAGTGACCTTTCATTATTATAAAAAAACAAAAAAAGGCAGCGCAGAATAAAAAATTCTGCTGGTTCGCGTTCACAAGTTCACGCGAGCAGCGCAGAAACTTTGTTTCTGCTTGTCTTTTTTGTAAAACAAAAAAAGGTGATAAGAGTGAGAAAAACAATTCCAATAATATTAGCTCTATTATGTTTAGCATTGTTAATCGTGAGCTGTAAGCCAACAATAGGGCCTGGACAGGCTATTGCAGGATTGCCTGGATTTAATTCTATTATGCAGTGCGAAAGGGAACATTTTGGTGTACGGGATAATGTTCTCCGTAAAGGGACTGCTTGTCAACATGATGAACAAGCTGCCACTAATCCTTTTCTAAGACAATTTTGGGTGCTTAATACGCCTGTTCCTGGTTACAACACAATAAGATTAGGTCAAGATTCAAGGCAACTAAAACATAGGCCGCCAGGAACGAGCAGATGGGCCAAAAAGCGCACATTCACTGATTATTTTCCAGTCACTGGACAAGGAGGAGAAGAGATTGGTTACTTATTGGATAAACCAATTCAAGGTTATACAATTCCATTATACTCTTGCAGGCTAGATCATATCAATGATGGAGTTTTTGATATTGCAGTTTATGGCGCGCCAAACTGTCCTTCTGGCTACTATCCTCAACCAGACAAAAAAAATTATTTGCTTGGCTATGCTCTTTTAAGGCCTGCATTGCCAGCATCGCCAATTCCTTCACCTCCTACTGAGAAACCTCCTGCAAAGCCGGAATTCAGGTGTGAAGGTGATGATGTAAAGTTTAAACGTATTGGTGATGAAGGTGAATTTAGAGTAGAAAGTATAGAAGACAGGTATTCTATTAAACTTGTTTTTGCTGATAAAATAAGTGCTAAATTCATGGTGAATGGAGAAATTACAGATATGTTAAAACCAGGAAAGTCTGCTGTTTCTGCAGATGGAAATCTAAAATTGACTTTGATGAGTCTTAAAGGAACACCTGTTGAAGCAGTAGTTTGTCTTGAAAGGGCAGGAAAGGTCTGCTGCAGGACAAGAGAGGAAACATATGCATACATGCCTTCTGCAGAAGCTTGCAGGACAGAGCGTGGTGATATTGTTGAAGACGGGTATTGTACTGCAGAGATTTGTTGTGAATGGCGCAGGACTTTTACGCTTAAGACAAGGCCAGAGTGCAGTGAATTAGAAGGAAGCAAGGCTCATTCCAGAAGCAAATGCCCTGCTGGAGTGGATTCTCCTGATTGTAACCAGCTTCAGAAGCAGTGCTCTCAGGATATTAGTTTTGTTAAGGTAAAGTGTGAAGTAGATGCAGATAAGCTTGAGAATGAGTGCAAGCAAAAAGCAGACTCGCTTGAGGAATTAAGGCAGTTTGTTGCGCGAATGCAGGAAGAGTACCAAGAGTCTGCACCTAGAAGCTTGATTACTGGTGGCGCAGTGGCAGGATCGCTTGCTGGACAGGATTGGGAAGGAAGATTAACAAAGATTTGGCAGTGTAATATGGGTTCTCCTATGCGGATAACGCAGCTTCCTTTCAATAATTTGGATTACGGCTGCGGAAGTGGCAATAGGGATTCATATGATGCAGAGCCTGGATTTATAATGACTCCCACATATACACAGCAAAATAATATTGCTGCCTACAAGATTGTTCAATGCAGTATTCCAAAGAAATCAGGGGCTATTACTTGGGGAGAGACCAAATTTGTTATTGGACAGTGTTCTGCAGGATGGACGCAAGACCGCCTTATTGGATACTCATTAAAGCAGCGCGCTGAAGGAACCAAAGAAGCGTTTCTCTGTAGCAATACTCCTGCAAATTACGCGAATTACTTCGTTTCAACAGATCCAAACTGTAGAAAGAATAATAAAGACAGGGCCGCGTATAATCGCATAGCTTCTCTTGGTTTCTGGCCCCAGAGCACAAGCTGGACTTACACAACGCCAAAAGAAGAAATTTCACCGCCACCAAAAGCTCCACCAGAACCTGTACTTCCTATAGAAGAGGAATATAAGGGCTGCTCTCCAGCAGATACTGTAAAGATTAAAGATAACTGTAAAGCAGAGATTGCAAGGGCAGAAAAAGAGTGTGAACAAGAGACAATGGAGAGAGTAAGGCAGAAATGTGCTGATGTTGACGCACAGTATGACCAGCTGATGAAAATTGCCAGTCAATTAAAGGCTTTGTTGGCTAAATAATCTTTTTATTTTTTTCTTTTATTTTTTTAGTAAAGTTTATATACTAAATAGTCTGATTTATGCTTAAATTATACTTAACAAAAGAAGGCAGCGCAGAATAAAAAATTCTACTGGTTCGCGTTCACAAGTTCACGCAAGCAGC
>CAZXEZ010000108.1:0-2387 GCA_964640255.1 uncultured Methanosarcinales archaeon
TTGAATCGTTGCTACTGCAGAAGAAAGAAATAGATAGCATCTATATGAACATTTATGTCATCGAGAATAGATTTTGAAAATCATATACAAAAAGTTCATACGCTAACTTAAATCTCAGCAGGGCAGCAATGCCTCCAAGACCTTCTAATTTCTTGCCGCCAGAGTGCTCTGTAGAAATAATGTGAACCTTTGCCTTGTTCTTATCAGCAAGCTTCATCAGCTTGTCAAGTCTCTCGAATTTATCTTCTTCTCTTAGTTTCATTATCAAAGAGTCTGTCACAAGCAATTCCTTGACAGCACCTGCATTGACTGCCTGCTCAACCTCATTTATTCCATAAGCAGCATGGCCTTGTTTTGAGATCTCTGAAAGAATTTTCTCAACAAGAACCATCTCTTCGCTTACCTGCTCTTCTTTCAGGGCTTTCTGAACCTCATCACGCTTGAGAACCTCGCTAACAGCAGACTCATCTGAAGAAGAACATGTTGCCTGGATAATCTTGCTTTTTAATTCCTGGTTCTGCAGGACTTTCATCAACTCCTCTTTCCAGAAAGCAGGACTTGCCAAAATTATTTTATCTAACTTGTATCGCTTGTCATACTCTTCCAATTGCTTTATTATTTCTGCATAAAAAGTGGATTTAACAGGAGCATCTGCACCTTTCTTAGTGACTTCTCCATGAATGTTTGTCAATAACTCATAACCAGAACGCTTCATCAGAGCGAAAAAAGCATCCTCCCTGTCAAAAACGCAAATCAATATCTTAAGTAATTTTGCCTCTGCAGCCTCTTTTAATCTCTTTACCTGATAAGCAGGCCATTCTTCTTTGGATATGGTAATTATTTTATCTTCCTCAACATTAAATGTATGATGGCTTCCTTTCTGAACATCCTCAGGGGCCTCAAGAATTGTTCCCAAGATCCTTAATCTCGCAGTTGTCTTGGAGAACTCAACTTTCTCAACCTTTATTGAGATAAAAACAGTCTTTCTCACTGCCTCTTTCTCAGTGCTTCCCACCTTGATCTTACGAAGAGTCCTGCCTTTAACAACATCTCCTGCATCGATGACCTGGCTCAGATACCAAAGATCATCAAGAGACTCAACCTTGATCTTTGCCTCTCCTTTCTTGAAATTTGAGCTAATTATCTTCATGATTGATTAAAAAGAGTGCTAGCATTTAAAATTTGCCCTGCCTTGAACTGATGGCGCGCTACGTCTGCATATTTAATCGCAAGTATTTCAGATTCGTTAAACATTACCCTAAAAATCGAAAACTACGCCACGCACCATCAGATTTTGACCTGAGGAAAAGAAAAACATTTATATATACTCTTTATCGTAGGTATAGTAATAAAAGAAAAAAAGGGTGATTAGATGAAAAAAAGAGCTCAAGCCCCAACAGGCGGTTCTGCTGCCACGCTAATAGGTATAATAACCTTATTGCTTATCTTTTATATCTTATTTTTACCTCCTGCAGAAAGGGAGATGCTGCTTTCTGAGCAAAACGTCTCTGAGACAGGAGAGGTTATACAAAAACAAGTACTGCTAAAAGCTCCAATAGGGAAGCTTGATTTTGTTGGAGAGAACGAGTTTGACCACTACCTTCCAAACACATACCTGCATGAATCACGCGCAGCAGATATACTCGCAAACATAAACCCATTCAAGATAAAGAAGACAATCTATAAAACAGACAGAAAAGAGCATACATTCAGGATAGCAGACCCTGCAAACACACAAAATGTCTTCTTGAGCATGGCAGTCCCAAAACATGAAGGCATACTTAACATAGAATTCAACGGCCTTGACTTATTTGAGGGAGAGATTAGGCAGACAAACCCGCCTCCCATACCAATCAGAACAGATTACCTGAAAGAGACAAACACAATAGCTTTCCAGGCAGAAGGATTTGGCATGCCTGCAAGAGAGTATGAGTTCAGCGAAGCAAAAGTTATAGGGGACGTGCTTGATATTGGCAGGCTGGCTGCAAAAAGCACAATACCAATAGGAAATGCAGAGTACAACAACATGGAAAGGGCATGGATAGACTTCTATCCACTATGCGACCAATTCACAGTGGGCGTGATGGATATACTAATCAACAACAAAAAGATATTCACAGGAGTGCCAGAGTGCGAGAGCCTGAACAGAAAAGACCTCTACAAAGAAGACCTTAACCCAGGAAAAAATCAAATCGAGATAATACTCTCATCTGGCAGTGCATCTGTTGAACAGATAAGAATCAAGACAATACTGGATGAAGCAAAAAGCTTCATGGATTACTTCAATGTAAACAGCAAACTATTTGACCAGATAGGGCGCGGGGAAAGATATGTCCGCCTGTTGGTCAAGTTTGTAGATGATGGCAGAGCAAAAAATGCAAGATTAA
>CAZXEZ010000109.1:0-2342 GCA_964640255.1 uncultured Methanosarcinales archaeon
TTTTTAGCTTTCTTTTTCTTTTTTCTGCCGCCGCGAGCCATCTTTGCTCTGGATACGTCTCCTCTTGAGTCGATAAAGTACAAGTATCCCTTAGTTTTCTTGACGCCAACTTTAGCTACTTTTTCAATCTTTTTAGCTCCTTTTTTGCGGCCTCTAGCCATTTTAGCTCTGGATACATCTCCTCTCTTGTCCACAAAATATAGATATCCAGCAGCTTTTCTTACACCAACTTTTGCTACTTTTTCTGCCATTTTTTGACACCCTCCTCTTTTTATTTTTTATTTGGAGTATGAAACCCCGTCCCATTTTTCAGACGATAAATCACCTGAATTATCACATAAAAAGCGTTCTTATTTATAAACCTTTCGTCTATTTCTTCTTCTTTTTCGTCTTTTTCCTGGTCTTTTTCTTGGCTTTTTTCGCTGCCTTTTTCTTCTTAACAGTCTTTCTTTTATTCACATCTTTCACAAACCAAGCAGGCTTCAGAAGCTTCTGCATTTTTTCAGATAAAGAGATAGTCTCCCTCTGTACACCCACCTCTTCCTTAGGAGTCAGGATGTGCTCTTTTTCAAGCGCTTTTGCTTTCTTAAGAGCTTTCTTGACCTCTTTTTTCTCAGTATATTTGCCCATAATAGAAATTTTGTTTGATATATATATAAACTTTTTTGTTTAAACTGCACCACATAAATATTTATAAAATCCTGGATAACCCGTTATTTAATGATAAAGGGCTTGGTTATTTCGGGAGAATTTGGGAGCATTATCGTCAGGGAGAAGAGCGGCAAGAAGCTGGAGCTAGGGGAATTATTGATTGCAGATGCAGGGCAGCAAAAGATACTGTTTCAGGTCTTTGATTTGATTTATGGCTCACAGCTAAGCCAGCAAAACCTTGAATTAGTGTCTGGACTGCGGCTAGAGGAAGACTCTGACATGGAGATAATGGACGCAAACTTAAGGAATTACACGCTTGCTAAAATCAAGAGCCTGGTGACGATAGAGCACAACAAAGCAATCGCCCCAAAGACCCTGCCTGGATTTTTTTCCTCTGTGAGGGAAGTCAATGCTGCGGATTTTAATTTTCTCTTGACAAAAACAAACAAACAATTCTTTATCGGGAATCTAAGAAGCGGAACAAAAACACTTGATCTCCCGATCTATTTAGAGGGGGAGAGGGTGCTAAGCCACCACATCCTAATATCAGGAACAACAGGGAGGGGAAAGAGCGTATTGATGAGCAATCTATTATGGCACACCATTGACCAGGATTACTGCAGTTTTTTAGTCCTAGACCCGCATGATGAATACTACGGAAGAAACAAACTTGGATTAAAGGATCACCCCCAAGCAAAAGAGCGGCTGGTCTACTACACACCAAGAAGCCCTCCTGCAGGATGCAAGACACTCAAGATAAACTTAAGGACCTTAAAACCAAATCATTTTAATGGTGTCGCTTACTGGAGTGATGCACAGAGGCAGGCACTTGCAGCATACTACAGAAAATACGGCGAGGACTGGATATCTGCAATAATTTTAGAGAAGCCATTAGAGGTAAAGTTCATCGAGGCAACAACAGATGTTGTCTGCAGAAGATTATTACAGATACTTAACCTGAATGTAGAGAATGAAGAGATAATCTGCAAAGGGATATTTGATACGGGGGCAGGACAGACAACAATCACAGACATAGTCAATGAATTAGAGGAGAGAAAGACAGTTGTAATCGACACATCAGAATTCTCAGGATCTGTAGAGATATTAATAGGGAGTGTGATTGCAACAAACACGCTAGAGCGGCACAAGAACTTTAATTCAGACGAGCTAAAACAAAAACCAGTCCTGTCACTGGTCTTAGAGGAGGCACCAAGAGTTCTTGGGAAAGAGGCACTGGAGAGAGGGGCAAATGTGTTCTCAACAATAGCAAGAGAGGGAAGAAAATTCAAGATAGGGCTGACAGCAATAACACAACTCCCAAGCCTGATACCTCGGGAGATATTGGCAAACATGAACACAAAAATAATCCTCGGAATTGAGCTAAAACCAGAGAGACAGGCAATAATAGAGAGCGCTGCACAAGACCTCAGCTCTGATGAGAGAAATATCGCTTCATTGGATATCGGCGAGGCAATAGTGAGCTCTAACTTTGCAAAATTCGCAATACCCGTAACAATACCTTTTTTCAACGACATTGTACAGAAAAAACAAGAGATAAAACAAGAGTTTTCTGGAGTGAAACTGCATTGAATATTTTGCAGAACATAAATGAGTAATAAAATATAGTTATATTCTGCAAACATAACAGCGAAATATATTATTAACTACCTGTGTTCGCTATTATATAATGC
>CAZXEZ010000110.1:0-2241 GCA_964640255.1 uncultured Methanosarcinales archaeon
GATAAGGCTCAAGAGCAAAGGCGTCTTTAACAGGGACCAAGAACTGATTTTTGACATCGAATGATTTAAATATAAGTTCTTTATAAATAGAAATAATGAAAAAGAGGTATTTGATAGCAATCTTAGTTATTCTTTCTTGTCTACTTCTTCCTAGTGTTTTTGCAAATACTGCTGAAATCGGGGCATACATTGTCAATGTTGATAGTTATAATTTTGTTGATGGCACTTATGCCTTGGATTTTTGGCTGACGTTTAAGTGTGATTATGATTGCAGTTTTGATGAGTTTTATATTCTTAATAGCATAGACACTAATGCAGAGTTGGCCTATCAGACTGACCAGATTAAGTCTTATTTGGTTCACGCAAAGCTTTCTGCCCCTGTTGACTTGCGCAATTATCCTTTTGACAAGCAGCAGATGTTCATGATCATTGAGCACAAGCAGCTCCCCTCAAGCAGGCTTGCGATAATACCTATGCTAGATTACACTGCTGTTGATAATCGCGTTCATATTCCTGGCTGGAAAATAGGCGAGTGGCATGCAACAGTCTCTGATCATTGGTATTCTGGCTGGAATGATTTTTGGCAGTCTTATGTTTTTTCAGTTGAGCTTATCAGGCCGAGTATTGAAGGGATTTTCGAGGCTTTTCTTCCGATTTTGTTTCTTGCATTGGTAATCTTATTTACGTATTTGTTAGGGACTGACCGATTAGAGCTTCGTTTGGGAATTGTTGGTTCTGTTTTTGTTGCTCTTGTTGTGCTGCATTTGGCTATGACAGCCCAATTGCCTTCAGTAGGCCATCTTACCTTGCTTGATAAATTCGTATGCTTACTTACTTTGTTTCATTGTGTTCTTTCTTTATCAACATATACCTGCTTCATTTAAGGCATATAAAGAAAGATGTGCGTCTCAAGAAGATTCATGGCTGGACACAATACGCTATGCCTGTTATCTTTGTTCTTTGTTACGTGGCTTTGTTCTATTTCTTCTTTAAATCTATAACCTAAGAATTATTTCTTTCCAAAATAGAAAACTTTATCCACAGCAACGTCTTCAGAAGTAAATCCACCTTGTTTTGGGTGTGGCTTTTGTTCTTCTTTTTTTGCAAAAGTTGCTTGTTTCTCTTGTTTTGGTTGCTGTTGTATTGGCTTTGCTTGCTTTAGTTTATCTATTTCTTCTTTTATTGCTGCTACCGCCTCTTTTAGTGCAATTATTTCATTTGCTAATTGCCTGTTCTGCCGCTCTAGCATTATTTGATAGTGTTTGTCAAAAGAATCAGAAGCTTCTGCTTTTTGTGTTGATTTTGATATTACATCTCCTACTGCTTCATCTCTCACCATCTTTCCTGCTTTTTCAAAAGCCTCTTTAGTGCTCTCTGCCATGCCGTGTTTCTTGAGCTCTTTGCTCAATTCATTCATTTTCTTGAGTTTTTCAACATCCATTATTTCACCAGCCCCTTATTGTTCTAGAATTAGATACCCTTCTTCATCTACAGAGAATATCTTTTTTTGTTTTGTGGGTTTTTCTTCTATCACTGGCTGCGCCCTTGCACCAAGTGTCTCTTTTGGTTTGGCAGCCGCAGGAATTTTCGCTCTTTTTACAGTAGAAAGCCGCATTGCACACTTATCGCAGTAAAGCTTATTACCTTCTTTTTTGCCGATGCAATAAGGACAAAGCTGTTTTCCACACCAATTGCAGGCTCCAATAGTCTGTCGCCTGTGTTTTGTGCATCTCATTTTCCCCTATCTTTTTTCTAATTACCTCTAATATATAAACATTACTATGATACGGCTGCCGGGAATCGAACCCGGACCTCAATCTCTCTCCGTCTTCTGCAAGCGGCAGCGAGCGCATGCGGCCTTGAGCCTCAATTTGCGTATCAAACGCGCGTAACCTTTTGCTTGGGAGGATTGGATCATGCCACTAGACCACAGCCGTGTTTAGAATAAAATCGACTTTACTATCAGTGTCACTATTATTCCTAATAATACCCCAACAATCACGTCTTTTGTTTTGTGGTGTTTTCTGATATGTACTGCATCATGCACTACTAATGCAGAAAATGCCAGTGTAACCAAGAATATTACAGAGCTGAAGCCCTCTATCAAGCCTACTGAAGTGCATAAGGCGCTAACAAATGCTGAATGAGCACTAGGCATTCCTCCCAGTTCAAAAAAAGCTCTTTTCTTTTTAGAAATAAAGATTTTAATTACCTGGCACAATAGCCAAGCACTTAAGACAC
>CAZXEZ010000111.1:0-2138 GCA_964640255.1 uncultured Methanosarcinales archaeon
CATTTAATGTAATAGTTTAACAGCCGCACGCTCTACCACTAAGCTACGGGGGCTTGAGAGGTAGGGATGCTGGTTGATTTAAATAGTTTTCTGATATCTTGATTACAGAATGGCCTTTATTATTCTTTAACATTTAGATTTTTCAGATAGTCTTCAAATTCTTTTGGGTCCATTTTTTCAACGATAGTGACCTGTGCTATTGTTTTTACTGGTTTTGGTGTAAGATCTATCTGCTGTGCTTCTTCCAGTGTTTGTTCTATAGAAGCAGCATAATATTTTTCTGGATATTTATTTATCCGTGAAAGTTCTTGATTAAATTGCTTTTTTGCAAAGAGCAGTTTGAAGAATGAAGCTCCTTTTATTTTTATATCTTCTCTTGCAAGTTTCAATGCTTCTTTGCCTGCTTTTTCCTTGTTCTCTTCTGTTAACTCAAATTCTATCCACATAGAAGCATAAAATGGCACTACTGCATTAAGATATTTTCTTAAATTTTCCATATCTTCGATACGAACAGATATCAAAGGACTTGATGAAAACCCTCCAGGAGCAGGAGCGCCATACCCATTACGCGGCGTTGTTTCAATTCCCCCTTCATATTTAATATTTGATTCTTGTATCCCTGCTTCTGCCAATGTCCGAATTATTTGCTGCATGCTCTTGTTTGTTGCTTGTATCGCACTTTCTTTAGTAGCGGTTATCAAACCGATCCTTATGTAAACCAGAGCATAATCAGACGGAGTTAATACTTCACCTTTGCCGATTAATTGAGGAATCTCTATTTCCTGTTCAAACCAAGTCTCTTCTGATTCAGCATGATCAATCGATCTGCAACCTAAAACCATCAATAATATTATCAGCGAAAATATGATTTTTGTTTTCATTAGTTTGTTTAACAGTGAGAGCTTTAAATAGTTTTCTAAAAATAGGTGTGAGCACTTTGTGCATTTAGTCCTCGCTATGCTCGGATTATCAATACTTTTTTAAAGCTGTGCAGAATTAACTATAATATGGAATATGATTTAGAATTAGAAAAGGCTGTAGAAGAGATAAAGAAGACAAAAGCCAAGCGAGTTTGTGTGCAATTGCCTGATGGATTAAAGCCAGAGGCAGAGAAGATTGCAAATGAGCTGAAAGAGAAGACAGGTGCAGAGATAATCATATGGATGGGCTCTTGCTATGGGGCCTGTGATATTCCAAAACAAGTTGAAGAACTAAAAGTTGATTTATTGATTCAATGGGGTCACTCTGAATGGAAATCCTGAATTATGCATTGGTTGCTTTAATTATATCACTTGGTCTATTGTCAGGAAGGATTATTGCCGGGATTGCAAAAGAAGAAATCAAGCAAGGGAAAAAATATTTCTTGATATTGCAGAAAATCCTTTTTTGTACGGTTGTTTTTTTATTGATGTATTTCAATAAAACAAATGTTCACTACACCTGGATAGGGGGATTGGTTATTTTTGCTTACTTAAGCTGGTTCAAGAAAATACCTTCTTATATTATATCTGTAGTATTAGGCATACTGCTTTATTTAGCTGCATTGACAGATAATTTCTTGTTGATAAGTGCGATTATATTTTTGTATGGCTTTCCTACTGGCTCTTTGATAAAAAACAAAAAAGAGATTGCACTAAATATAGTGTTGTTTTTAGTAGTGGCAATAGGGGCTATTTTATTACTTAAATAGCAAAAGGTTTATATACACAAACTAATATTATTCTCTTACTAGCTAAAAAACTGAGGTGAAAGTTATGGACCTAGAAAAAAGTTTACCTATGACACTTCTTGCAGTTGTGGCTGTTCTTGCTGTAGTTGGAATGGTTATGATATATAATACTGGAACAACAGGATTAGTTGTAAGAAAATCTTCCATGTTTGGAAGAGCAATAGCAACGCCAGAAACAGTAGAACAGGCAAAAAAAGCAAAAGGTGTGTTTAATGTATGGGGCTCTGCAATAGCAGGAGTAAAACCAAGACAATCTTGTTATATATTGACCGTGCAAGGACAGTTATATGATTTAACAGATGTTCCTGCATACATTAGTATGAATGACATAAACAGTTTGCAAAAATGTTATCCTTACTTCAGTGTAGATGCGTTATATACTGACAGTTATTGTTGTGTAGGTGTATGA
>CAZXEZ010000112.1:0-1798 GCA_964640255.1 uncultured Methanosarcinales archaeon
TTGTTGTCGATACATTAAGAGATATCAAGAAGAAGTATTCCTTGAAGTTTATCGCATCATCAATAATAGGGAAAAAATGGATGTGCCTCATGCCTAACACTGCCTCTATGCGCTCCTCTGATTTTGCAGAGTTCTGCAAGGTCTTGAGAAAAGATGATAAGTGCGAGTTTTATCTTAACTCAAGGCCAAACAAGCTAAACTTCAAGAAAGCTATTGAGGATATAGAGACCCTTTCCCCAATATCAACAGAGCAGGTTATTGAAATAAGCGAAAAGTCAGAGGTCTGTCCTTATGAAGTCGCAATAAAGCTTGCCTCTAAATCAAAAGTGATAATCTGCGATTATAATTTATTGTTCAATCCCAGCATAAGAGAGAATTTTTTCTCAAAGACAAACAAGGAGCTTGCAAATTCTATCTTGATTATCGACGAGGGCCATAATCTTCCTGCGAGAATGAGTGAACTGCTGACACAAAGGCTCTCAAGCAGGGTCATCCAGAGAGCAATCAAGGAGGCAAAGAAGTTCGGCTTTGATGACATCATGATGCCTTTGTTTGAGTTAAACGCAATTCTCACAAGATTCTCAGAAAGCCTGAAGCAGGATGATGAAAAACTTGTCTCAAAAGAGGTTTTCATGGCAGAGGTGAATAAAATAAAGAATTATGCAGAACTGATAGAAGACATCGCGCTGGCAGGTGACGCTGTTCTTGAGGAACAGAAAAGAAGTGCTCTCACATCAATAGCGTCTTTCCTTGATACCTGGCCTAATGGTGACATTGGTTTCTGCAGAAGCCTCTCAAAAAAAGAAGAGAACGTGCTTCTTAATCATCGCTGCCTTGATCCATCTCTCAGCACAAAAGATGTTATTGATTCAGCATACTGCACAATCATGATGTCAGGAACCCTGTCGCCAACAGAGATGTATGCTGATTTGCTTGGCTTTCCTGATGACACGATAAAGCAGGGATTCCCCTCCCCTTTTCCAGCGCAGAACAGGCTCACATTAATTGTCCCAAAGACAACAACTAAATTTACTCAGAGATGTGATGCACAGTTCAAGGCGATAAGCTCTATCTGCAGTGAAATCATCAATAAGATTCCTGGAAATTCTGCGATTTACTTTCCTAGTTATTATCTGCGTGACGAGGTTGCAAAGTCTTTTGAGCCTGCCTGTGAAAAGACTATTTTTTATGAGCAGTCAAAGTTAACAAAGCAGGAAAAACAGGATTTGTTGAATAGATTCAGTAAAAACAAGAGCGCAGCTCTTTTAGGTGTTGCTGCTGGCTCTTTTGGAGAGGGCATTGATCTGCCAGGTGTTCTCAAGTGTGTCATTGTTGTTGGCCTTCCACTAGACAGGCCAGATCTAGAGACAAAAGAATTAATCAGGTATTATGACCAAAAGTTCCAGAAAGGCTGGGATTATGGCTATGTCATGCCTGCTTTGACTAAAACAATGCAGAATGCAGGCAGGTGCATAAGGAGCAGCAAGGACAGGGGTGTTATCATCTTTCTTGACCAGAGATATACCTGGCCTAGTTATTTCAAGTGCTTTCCCTCTGACTGGAAGCTGAGGATCACACTGGATTATATAAAAAAAATCAGTGAGTTCTTTCAAAAAGCATAAAGTTTAAATAGAAAATAGGGAAAACAAAAAACAATGGCAAAAAAAGAAAAAGGTACAATATTTGATGAGCCTGAAGAAGATCCAAAAGAAGTAGGAGTTAAAGACGGCTTCCTGCCTCCTGAAGAGCATGAAGAGACCACAGGCAAGTTTGAGCTGGAGATGGACACTGGCAAGAG
>CAZXEZ010000113.1:0-1787 GCA_964640255.1 uncultured Methanosarcinales archaeon
ACAGTAGCAGTCAAACCAGCTCCGCTAACTCCTTTACCACTAACAAAACGGCCTTTAGGGGCAACAGTGCCAATTCTCTTAAGCATCTGAGACTTACCACCGCCAGGATCACCCACCAAAAGAATGTGAATATCTCCTCTTGTAATGCCTCCGTCATCACGAACTTTCTTGACACCGCCCACCATCTGCAGTAACAGTGCTTCTTTAATCTTGTCATGACCATAAATAGATGGAACAATACTGTTGATTAACTTTTTCATTAAATTCTTTTCGTCTGTCGCCAGTGTCTCTATTTGCTCTTTTTCTTTTTTATCAATCTTAACATCTGAAAAATCCTCTTCAACAGCAATAACCGAGTTTGACTCAAATAAAATATCAAATCTTGTACTTTGAGAACCAGATCTTGTAAAGATAGGAATCTCTTTAATGCTTCCCACGATAACAATCCTAGAGCCAGGATTAGTCTTTTTTTCTGAGAGCGGACTAACTAAATCATTTTTCAAGAAAACATTCACTCTTTTTGGCTGTACTCCACCCTCTAACTGTTCTGGAACCTCTTCAAGAACTAACATCTGAGCATCAACCAAAGACTTTTCAAGCAACTTGAACCGTCCTTTCCTGCCGCAAGAGCATCTGTTAGGTTCTTGAAACTTATTGTCTAACTGCAAAACAGAGATTGCATTACCGCAAGAAGGGCACTCAAAACGAGCAGCAATGACCTGCGGCCTAACATCAGATTTCTGCCTTACAATACCCTCTGTGAGCAAGAATCTTCCCAAGTGCTTGCTTCTTACGTTCCGGATCATTATTCTTGAAGATTCAGGAAGATTAACAACACGCATGACGAAGGCTTTGCCGTTTTTCGCATCAATTTGCTCAATAGCTAATTCAGCGGCTTTTAAAATCTCTTCTGGATTGTCCAGTAAAAGGTCTGCTATTTCAGGATTAAAAGCAGATAACTTGCTGAAGTCAACAAGCAGGAATTTCTCGTTTTTCCTGATTTTTTCAAGTAATTCTGCATAGTAATTTTTCTCAAAAAACTCCTGTATTTTTCTTATTAATTCAGTTGCGTCCATTTTCTTGAGTATAGTTCACACTAATTTATATGTGCTGTGAGCGGTTGTCCAGTGTCTATTTCTTTACTTTCTTAAGGTTCTCGATTAAGATATCCAGTACCTTATGCACTTCTTCTTCGCTCTTTGTTCCAGTACAAACCACCTTTCCATTTGAGAAAAGAAGGAAAGTAGCTCTTTGGTCAGGAAGCTTGTAAACAAGTCCTGGGAATTGTTCTGGCTCGTACTCTGTGTTGTCTAAGCGCATTGCCAGCATATTCAGGTTCAGATCCATGCCAACAGAGCCTGATGCAACAATGTTCTGTATCTTAACTTCAGGCATTTCCTTGATCTTAACCTTGATTTTTTCCAAGCTTTTTATGATTTTTTTGATGCTCTCACGCACGGCAGGCATAGTTCTTGCACCTGTGCAGACAATCTTTCCAGAACTGAAAATCAGAGCACTTGTTTTAGGTTCTTTAATCCTGATGACTAATCCAGGGAATTGTTCTGGATTATACTCTGTATTGCTCAAAGTAGCAGCCATTTTTTCCAGAGGAATATCCTGACCTAGAGAAGCAGAAACACCAATGTTTACTACTTTTATTTCTTTAACAGCTTTGCTTGGCTTAACTGGCTTAAGCTTCACCACCTTTTTCCTGGCTTTTTTTTTAGATTTGGTGCTTTTCTTTGCCTTTTTCTTTTTAGCCATATGTTCTACCCCCAATGTTATTT
>CAZXEZ010000114.1:0-1682 GCA_964640255.1 uncultured Methanosarcinales archaeon
GTATTGGCGGTGACCTGAATGCAAAATTTGATTATGCTAAAAACAGTATAGGCAAGGAACTTAAGGTTGAGGATGTATTTCAGGAAGGAATGTTGCTTGACTCTCACGCAGTCACAAGAGGAAGGGGTTTTCAGGGTCCTGTCAAGAGATTTGGTGTTTCTATCAGGCGGCATAAATCAGAGAAGACAAAGAGAGGTCCTGGTTCTCTGGGCCCGTGGCACGGCAAGCTTAACTGGACAGTCGCTCACGCTGGCCAGACAGGTTATCACCAGCGCGTTGATTACAACAAGTGGCTTCTAAAAGTTGGCAACAAGCCTGAGGAAGTTAATCCAAAAGGCGGTTTTCTCCATTATGGCGTCATAAAAAACAACTATATTCTTGTCAAGGGCTCTATTCAAGGACCAGCTAAAAGAATGATCAAGCTTATCCAGGCAGTCAGGCCTGATCCAAGGATTCCAAAAGATACGCCAGCTATTACATATGTATCTTTAGAGGCAAAGCAGTAAAATGGAACTAAAAGTCTTATCAGCACAGAACACAGAGGTCGGCAAGAAGAAGCTGCCAAAGCAGTTTAGCGAACCTGTTAGGCTAGACCTTATCAAGAGAGATGTTGAGGCAATACAATCACATAAAAGGCAGCAGTATGGTTCTGATCCTCGTGCTGGCATGAAGCACAGCGCCACATTAAGCAAGAGACGTAGAGAGTACAGGGCATCTTATGGCCATGGCATCTCAAGAATTCCTAGAAAAATCACCTCCAGAAGAGGGACACAGTTCAACTGGATTGGTGCGATTGTTCCTGGAACAGTTGGCGGTAGGCGTGCACACCCTCCTAAGGCAGGAAAAATTTATGCAAAAAAGATTAATGATAAAGAGAGGAAAAAAGCCATTCGCTCTGCAATTGCAGCCACAGTAAATAAAGAAATTATCACAGGGAGAGGCCATCAATTGCCTGAAAAATTTCCATTCCTTGTCTCAAAAGATTTTGAGAAGCTTGACAAGACAAAAACTGTTCTTGAAAGCCTGAAAAAATTAGGTCTTGACCAGGATCTTGCTCGTGCTGCAAAGAAAAAAGTGCGTGCAGGCAAAGGAAAGTCAAGAGGAAGAAAATACAAGAAGAGCAAGGGCGCTCTGCTTGTTGTCTCAGGAAAATGCCCGCTGCTAAAGGCAGCAGATAATATTCCTGGAATTGATGTTGTTGAGATTAAAAACATAAATACAGAGCTTTTGGCTCCTGGTGCTCAGCCAGGAAGGCTTACTTTATTCACAGATACTGCTGTTGAAGCTCTGGAAAAAGATAAACTGTTCATGTGAAAATGGAATCACTGCAAGTAATCAAATACCCATTGGCGACTGAGAAATCAATCAGGCTGATGGAGGCAGAGAACAAATTGATTTTTGTAGTTGATGCTAAAGCAACCCGAAAAGATGTCGAGAAAGCTATTGAAGAGGTTTTCAAGGTCAAGGTTGAAAAGGTTAACACTTACATAATGAAAGGCCAGAAAAGGGCTTATGTTAAATTTGCAAAAGAATTTCCTGCAATTGACATTGCAACTAATCTTGGATTGATGTGATAATATGGGAAAGAATCTGATACAACAGGCACGGGGAACAGGAAGCCCCAGATACAAGGTTCCGAGCTTCAGGTTTAAGACAGATGGAAGACTAAAATCCCTGAAAGT
>CAZXEZ010000115.1:0-1670 GCA_964640255.1 uncultured Methanosarcinales archaeon
TTTACCATCTTACCGGTGGCGTAACACACACTGATTTCTTTGCAATCAGGTCAATATCATATTTTCGTTTAATTCGTTGAGAGATATTTTGAAATGCAGTATATTTTTTTGTACTGACATCATAACCTACTGCCTCTGAATCAATTATAAAAGAATCTCCAGAGACATTCTCTTTAACAAACTTGACAACATCTGGAAATTGTTTTGTAACTTCATCCAATCTGCGGGTAAACAAGAATATCTTATCATCTTTCTTATGTATCTGAAGCCTGAATCCATCATATTTGTACTCAAATGCAGCTGGTTTCCCTACTGTCTCAAATGCCTCAGATAAATTCTTGACTTTTTGATAAAGCATCACTTTTATTGGCTTGCCAGGCTCCATGCTGATCTCCTTCAGCCCATTTAACCCTTTTCGTGCTTTTTTGGCAACTAGTGCAAAATCATTTGCAACATCAATTGCCTCTTGCACAGATTCTGCATAAGAATTATACCTCTCTCTATCTTCCACTTCTAACTTATTGTTTTCTTTATTATACTTAAAACCTATTTCATCACCAAAAAATGCCCAGGTTATTGCATCTCTTACAGTTCCTGCCCCCAGGCCAACTCTTAAATCCTCTAAAACAGTCCTAATAACATATTTTGCCTCTTCTGGTTTTGCACTTGTCAATAATTCAGCAATTAACTTAACCTTTTTATCAACTGTTCCTGCGCCCTCAATTGTTGCCTGTTTTTGTAAATTCTCAAAAACCTTGTCAGTTGTTAACTCCTTAACAAACAGTGTTGCTTGCTTTTTCCTGCCAATGACATTCTCTGCAGTCTGCCCTAAATCTCCTGTTTTCTTCCACTCTCTCTCAATCTCTGCAACATCAATTCCAGAGGCGATATTGATTGCTTTCAGCAACAACCGCGCAGCCATCCCTATCTTTCTTTCATCCCAGGCAGAGAATACCCTGCCCTGGACCAGCAGCATAACTCTGCTAAGATCTTTTTCAGAAACTGTTTTCAAGAACTCGGAAAGGTAAAAAGTCTTTTCCAATCTCTTGGAAGTTCCCTCTAATTGCGCATATACCCCCACTAACTCCGCATATTTCATCGAAAAGAATATATATCAGGTCTGTTTAAAAAAGTTTCTAGAATGGAAACACTGGAAGCTATAACCTTAAGAAGGAGCATAAGGAAATATCAGGACATCCCTGTTGAGTTTGAGAAAGTGGGCAATATCCTCAATGCTGCTCGATTAGCCCCTAGTGCAGGCAATGTCCAGGACTGGAAATTTATTCTTGTCACAAAAGCAGATGTAAGGACAAAGATTGCAGAGGCTTGTGTAAAACAGTACTGGATGCAGGAGGCTCCTGTGCATATCGTTGTTGTAGGACACCCTAAGAAAGTCGCTACTTTCTATGGTGAGAAAGGGGAAAAAACATACTGCATGCATAACTGTGCTGCAGCTATTGAGAACATGTTGATAGCAGCCACTGCACAAGGGCTTGGCTCTTGCTGGGTTGGTGCTTTTGAAGAGGGAATGCTTAGAAAAGCACTGAAAATTCCTGCTGATGCCTCTCCGCAGGCAATTGTCACAATTGGCTATGCTGCTGAAAAACCAAGGATGCCTCAGAAGTTTAAGACAGAAAATGTTACTTTTATAGAGGCGTATGGTAATAGGA